>CAZTEH010000114.1:0-12367 GCA_964612345.1 uncultured Oscillospiraceae bacterium
CTCTTCCATTAGCTTGCTCACACTCGTCTCCTTTTCTTGTTTGCTCTTGTGCATATTAGCCTTACCTTCTATGAATCTTTCACTCCGTTACGTCTTTGCTACTCCGATTCTCGTCGAGCCTATACACTCACATTCTTAAGTCCATTTGACCTTGAATTGTTCAACCCTTCCTGATTTCTCAGTACTATGGTCTCTGCTGACTTCTCACTGTTCGTTGTTACTACGGATTTCTCCGCCTGTGAGACCTCACGGGATAAGTCGTCAATCTTTCCTCGTCTACCTGCCTGATTTACCTGTATGGGTTACGATTGCCTTTTGGACTTCACTGCTTCGTGCCAGCTTATCCGCCATACAAGCCTTGGTATCAGGTTTCTGTCCGTCAGGCTACGATTTCGCTATTGCTTCTTCTCTCCCACACCTCGCGATGTGAAACTTGCAAGTCGCTTTAGGGTTCGCCGGCAACTACGCCCCTTATGGACTTTCACCATAGATTGACGGCATGCCCGTCATACACAAAAAAACCGCTAGTAATAACTAGCGGTTTGATTTTTGTTGATTATTTCTGATCTTCAGCGGCTTCCGTTTCAGCAGCAGGTGCTTCTGTTTCTTCAACTGCTTCTTCCACTACTGCTTCTTCCACTGATGCTTCTTCTTCAACTGCTTCTTCTTCAACTGCTTCTTCTTCAACTGCTTCTTCTTCAACTGCTTCTTCCACTACTGCTTCTTCTTCAACTGCTTCGGTTGCAGGTGCTTCCGCCTCTACGGCTTCGACCGCAGTGTCTTCAGCAGGAGCAGCTTCCACTTCTTCAACTGCAGGAGCAGCTTCAGCCGGTGCAGCATCTTCCTGATAAACCGGTGGCTCAAGAGTTTCTTTAATGCTTAAGCTGATTCTTTTTCTATCCTTATCGATTTCAAGGATTTTGGCAGTTACTTCCTGACCAACTGAAATTTCATCAGCAATGTTTGTCACTCTCTTGTAAGCGATTTCCGAAATATGAACAAGTCCGTCAAGACCTGGTTCAAGTTCTACAAATGCACCGTAATCTTTAATTTGGACGATTCTTCCGTTAATGATCTGTCCAACCTGATATTTGTCATCGATGATCGTCCAAGGTTCCGGTCTGTTCTGCTTCAGACCTAATGAAATCTTTCCTTTTTCGGTGTTCATGGAAAGAATCTTAACCTGCACTTTTTCTCCGATTTTTAATGCTTCCTGCGGGTGCTTCAGCTTGCCCCAAGAAATCTCTGAAATATGAAGAAGTCCATCTAATCCGCCGATATCAACGAACGCGCCGTATTCGGTAAACCTCATTACAGTACCTTCTACAACATCGCCAATACTGAGTGAATCCCAGATCTCCTGAACCTTCTTTTGTCTTTCTTCTGAAAGAAAAGCTTTATGTGAGAAAACAACCTTATTTCTCTTCTGGTCCACTCTGGTAACTCTGACCGGTAAAGTCTTACCCATGAACTCGTCCGCTTTGTCGATAAACTTGTCGGAAAGCTGAGACAGAGGAATAAAGCCGGAAACTTCTTTGTAAACTGCGATAACTCCGCCTTTTACTTCTTTAACTACTTTTGCATTAACAAATGATTTATTATCAAGAGCATCATTGATTTCATCCCAATGCTCATTAACTTCAAGCTTCTTTTTCGATAGTAAGATGTTGCCATCGCCATCATCAGTTTTTAAAACCTTAGCCTGAATTTCATCGCCTTCTTTAAATAAATCAGTTAATTCCTGGTCTCCTTCCAACGTAAACTCGTCTCTTGGAATGATACCGTCTTTTTTGCAGCCAAGATTAACCACGATTTCTCTGTTGGAAACCTGTATAACCTCGCCGTTGACAATTTCGCCGCTGCGTGGCAATCTCATGTTCTTTTCAATTTCGTCCATGAAATCATGCATAGCGTTGTCTTTTCTGTTTTCAGTGAATAATTCACTCATGATAGCAATAACCTCCTTAATAATACGTTCGGGAGTCGAGGCTCCCGCCGCTATTCCTATTCTATTACATTTCTCGACTTCTTTCAATGGTAAAGTTTCTTTATTTTCGATAAAATGAGTGTTTCTACAGTATTTTTTCGCAATTTCATAAAGCTTTTTCGAGTTCGAGCTGTCGCTACCACCTATTATGACCATTAAATCAGAATCTATAGCAGTTTCCATACAGCTTTTTTGCCGCTCTTCTGTAGCGTGGCAAATGGTATTATGGACGACGATTTCCATTTTTTCCTTATTAAAATAAGATACGATCTCCTGGAAAAGGTCTGCCGTAATGGTAGTCTGTGCGACGATAAACAACCGATCTGCGTCAACTGCTTTTGCATCCTCCAGATTGGAAACCACAGACGCTTCATTGTCGCACCATCCATTGATTCCAATTACTTCAGGATGTGTCTCGTCTCCGATCACTACGATATGAAAGCCCTGATTCTTTGCTTCACGAACCAATTGCTGTATTCTTTTCACAAAGGGACAGGTCGCATCGACGATTTGAATATTTCTTGCCTTTGCTTTCTGATAGAAAATCTCCGGTTCACCGTGGGACCGCACGATGACGATGGAGCCTTCCGCTACCTCTTCCGGGCTGTGGATGATATTTATGCCCTTTTCCTGCAGTTCATCGGTAACGGTTTTATTGTGGATCAACGGACCACAGGTATATATCTCAACATTGCTGTCTTTGTTCTCTTCAATTGTCTGTTCCGCTTTCATCAATGCTTCCTTTACTCCGAAGCAGAAACCGGAATGCTCCGCCAGTTTGATTCTCATTTCTCTTTATCAAGGCTTTCCAGAAATCTCTTAAAAGCCCCTTCCTTTCCATTTTCCGTTGGTACGTAATACTTTACTCCTTCACGGTAGAGGTTGTTGGGAAGATACTGCTGTTTCACATATCCTCCATAAGCGTGTGGATATTTATATCCAGCGCCCAAGCCTCTCTTTTTTGCCCCGGAATAGTGCGCATCCTTTAAATGATCCGGCACATCATCGATATTTTTCTTTTGCAGATCCGATGTGGCTTTATCGATGGCCACATAAGCAGCATTGGATTTGGGGCACGAAGCCAATAGAACCGTTGCTTGGGCCAGATTGATCCTTGCTTCCGGCAGACCGATCATCAAAGCGGCCTGAACGCAGCTTGTAACGATAGAGATCGCATTGGGATAAGCCATTCCAACGTCTTCACTTGCCATTACCATCAGTCTGCGTCCGATCATCTGAATATCAGCACCGCCTTCCAACAGTCTTGCAAGATAATGAACCGCAGCATCCGGATCACTGCCGCGAACCGATTTCTGAAGCGCCGACAGCAGATTGTACTTGTCCTCACTACGGTCATAAAAAGTAGTCTGGCGCTGCATCGCTTCTCCGATGATCCCTTTGTCGATCCGTCCGCCCTTTTTCAGATTCTCACTGATAAAACCCAACGTGTCCAAGGCGATACGGGCGTCTCCGCTGCTCATATCCGCCAGCATCAGGATCGCATCTTCATCATAATCCAGCTTCTGCTTGGCCAATCCCCTTTCATTATCATTCAGTGCGCTTTTTAATATTTGATATATTTCGTCTTTATCCAGACGCTTAAATTCGTAAACAGAACCCACCCTGCTGAGGATGGCGTTGTTCACTGCAAAATACGGATTTTCCGTCGTACTCCCGATGAAGCGGATTACGCCCTCCTCCAGCGCTTTCAGCAGAGAATCCTGCTGAAGCTTGTTCCAGCGATGGAACTCATCCACATAGACATACGTGGCTTCCTTTTGCAGTCCAAAAAACTTCAATTTGGATTTATCGAGAATATCCTTCAATTCCTTGATTCCGGTGGTTGATGCGTTCAGCTCATAAAAGTCCGCATCCATTTCTCTTGCGATGAGTCTGGCAAGGGTTGTCTTGCCTGTCCCCGACGGACCGAAAAAAATAGCGGAATCAAAAGTTTTATTTTTAATGGCATTGTAAAGCAAAGACTCCTTGTACATAAAATGTCTTTGTCCGACAAATTCTTCTATATTGTCCGGTCTCATCCTGGTCGATAAAGGGATCATGCTTCTGCCTTTCTGGATCATTGCGATAATTAAGGGATCAAAGTTGAGAGATTCACAACAAAAACATCGGAAACCACAGCCGATACAACGGCGGCCGCGCCCTTAGCCTTCTCTTCGGTGGAATAAGGAAGTCCCAATACTTTATAACTTCCTCCGCTTTCGTATACATAGGAATAAATACCTTTTCCGGTTAGTTCTGCGAATAGTTTATCCGCTCCTTCTTTAGCAGAAAAGCTTCCAAACTGTACACTGAATGGCCCTTTTGCGCTGGCCGCCACATCGGAATTCCCATTCACAGTGGTGGTTTCATTCTTCAGATTCTGTTGATCTATGATAATGCTTGGAGAACTTGTAATGACGTCAACGGCTGAATCCGTTGCCGTTTTTTCTTTGCCGTTCTGAACACCGGAATTTTCTGCGGGATTATCTCCAAGCAAATATGGAAAAATGATATATTTCGTCCCGGCATAGCCGGCAGCAACAGCCAGAATGATTACGATGATAAATACAGAAAAGCCGGTTCTTGCGTCTCTTCTGGGATAACGATTACGTCTTTTCATATGCTCCCTCTTTTCTCAGCAAGTTTTGGGATAAACCCTTTCTATAGCTAAGTTTATTATGAGAGAGCGGAAAATATGACAAGTACTCTGTCGTCCCTAAACTTTGCATTACTCGGCGAGGAAAATTTTCGTATGACAAGGCGGCGGATTGAGTAATACTTGCCGTATTTACGATTGACGCCAACACATTCAGGCGGAAATTTAACCGGCGATAATGCGAGGATTTAGGGGTGATAGTGTGCTACGCTTTCGGACGCCGTTTCAAATAATAACCGATCACCAGCGTCAGAATATAATCATAAGCCAGGAAGAAGAGCTGGGCTAAAACCAGAATGATAGGCAATGCAAGGTCCGGTATCCGAATTGCCCCTGTAAATAACGTGCCGAAAAACAGGTAGCCTAAAACGAACATGAGATTGAACAATAACAGTTTCAAAATGACTTCGACAGGCTGTGAAATCTTTTTAAAGCTTTCAATATAATATTTTATCATTGCATAGATGCCGAAAAAAATCGTATATGGAATCAGAGCGCCCTTATTTGGGATAAGGATAAAGGCCAGCATCACTGATGCAAAATAGAAAAGCCATCCTGTGTTCACGGTGAATTCAAGGATTATGATTGCAACATAAACCGAGCTAAGCGCATATAGGGTCAACTCGATTCCGGGAACAAATGTTGCACCAAACAGTGTTGCGATGGATAACGCTAAAAGCACACCGCCTGTTGCTATCTTCTTCGTATCTATATTTCCCATTTTTTCACATATTCTCCTTAAATTTTTTAACGGTTTTCTTTACATGCAATCACATAAAGCATCGGCACAGCAATAGCATTGAAGCATTCTGCATAAATCATCGTTGTTGCTGTATCCTCTGCCGTAGGATTGGGTTCTGTAACCATTCCCTGTTGACATTATACTGTTCATGGCATTGCGGTATTCCATATTCGAAGGATCCATGGACATTGCGGTCTGCACATTATTCACCGCATCATCATACCAACCTTTTCTCAGTGAAATCATACCGCTCAGGAAAAACCATTCTGCATTTTTGGTTTTAATCCGATTCAAATTTGCTTCCGCTCCAGGCAGGTTACCCCGGTCGATCATCCTTCGAACCTCAGTAAATTCGGGGTTTTGGGGGCCGGTGCTTTTCCCGCCTCCGGAAGAACTGTTGCCGTTGTTTTTCGTTAAGTATTCATAAGCTTCATTGATTTCCTGAAGCTTTTCTTCTGCAAGGTCCTGCAACGGGTTATCCGTATGCTTGTCGGGATGATATTTCTTTACCTGCTCTCTGTAAGCGGCTTTGATCTCCTCCTGGCTTGCTCCTTCTTTTATTCCAAGTATTTCATATGGATTCTGCATTTTTCTCTATTCCTTTCTGTAATATCTCTTCTGTTTTTCTCATGAGACCAAAATATAATATATTTTCAATCAGACCCTGATTTTTTTCAAATTTCAAATTGCTGCAGCTCTTTGCGATTTCTGCGAGGTATAATACCAGATTCCTCTCTACTCTATCCCGGATCCGTGCTTTAAATGCATCAACCGATTCCCTTTTTGAATCAAATTCAAATTGAATGATCAACGGATTGAATGCTTTTTCCTTTCGATCGTCTTCGATATCATCGTATGCATCGATCAAATAGATCCATTTTCCAAGATGATATCCGATCCTGCGGAAATTCTGCGACAAATCCATCGCGTTACTTTCTATTTTCCAGCCGGGATAATCAAATACCTCTTCCATCAACTTTGCAAAGGGTTCAGCGGACCGGTCGATGGAGCCGCATTTTTCACTTTCCAGCAGGGATAATTGGCTTAACTGGTCCTTAACATAAGTGCATTTTTCAGGTGCTGTTTCCATCAGACTTTTGAATGTCCCTTTCATCAGGGCTGTTCCGATGGCCGCCTTAATACTTTTTTCATCCTGATAATCATCCTTCAGCTTGTAATAAGCCAGCAAGAGCAGGATGTCGGCCGCATAATCGATCTCCGGGCTGTCATATAGGATGGTTCTTTTTTTCGTCGGGTGAACGATACACCGTTCAATTTCGATATGCTCCGTCGCAGCACTGATACCCGCGATCAGAATCGCCAAAAATACCGAGTCATAGTTCAATGCCATTCTGGGAAGCTGCCCGTATCTTTTTCCTATCGATTTGCAGATTCCGCAGTAATATCCACTATAGATTTCGAATTCCTTAATTTTCAGTTCCGGCTTGTCCGGCTTTACATATCCAAGCATGGATTCCTTTCTAAAAAACAGCACAAAAAGTGCTGTTTAGGGCTCATTCTTATGTTTCATAATACATTAATTATTTAAACTGTTTCTTAAAATGGTTGATGATACAGTAAGTCAAGCTCATATCGATACTGTATAAACCAGTAATAATACCATTAAATACCCATTGTTTCGTCGTCATGTGTCTGCATACATTGATGGGATTAAGGGATTTCTCATCCTTTGGAATCTTTTTACCCAGAAAAGAATTTCCGATTAAAGCAACTCCCAAATAAAAACTGCTGACAGCAACAGCATGCTTTTTATAATTCCAGTTCTCAAGAAATTTTCTCATTCTTACTCCTCCTCAAAGCCATATAAAAATGTTAAATGCATCAAAATTATTATACTTTATTTTACCAGTAAATAAAAGACAAAAATATGGATATTTTTCAGACAATTCTATGTTTTTTCAAAAAATTAGTGGACAGAAGTTTGGGATTTCTATATAATAACAAATGAGATATTTAAAATTGGTTCAATGGCCCGATCATCTTTTTGGAAAAATCGTCTCCATCATCATTTTAAATATTAAAAAATTATATTTTTTAAAAAATCTGGAGGAAAATCATGGAAGACAGAACACTCGTATGTCAAGACTGCGGTAAGGATTTCGTATTCACAGTAGGAGAACAGGAATTCTACAAGGAGAAAGGTTTTGATAACGAACCAAAAAGATGTAAGGAATGCAGAGACAAGAAAAAGAACGAAAGAAGACAGTTCAGAAACGATAGATAATCTGCAAAGAATATCTCATCCAAACATCGATAAAACAGCCGAGCGAATGCTCGGCTTTTTATTATATAGGAAACATCGGCTGCTATTTTATTTTAAACGCAGTGTTCTCATGATCAATAAATCCACTCCCGCTACAATTACGAACAATCCCGCAAAATTCATCATTTCCAGGATCCCGGACAGAAATACCGTTAACAATCCCACTCCAAGAAACGCCTGAATTGCGATGGTTTTTAAGGAGGCTGGCGCTTTTAATACGGCAGTTAACGGTTTGTCGGCATGTTCTCTGCCATCAATGAATTCTTTTTCCTCTTCTCTTCTGAAGTTTTTGGTGTTCCAGAAAATATAACTAACTTCTCTTTGCAGTATACCAAGGTTACCGATCATTCCATCCAATCCCGGATTTTTCATGTAGATATAATCCTTAAATTTCTCTAAAAACTGTTCTGCCTCGACATCACCGTACAATCCGTTTATAGCATCTACCATTTCAATGACTCTGCTTTGAAGAGGCATATCCATCTTTTCGTTTGGATAAAAGGCAAAAGCGATCCGCCCATCGTTTAAATTGATAAAGATTAAATCAGGATGGATTGAAATCCTTTCGGGAAAGAGCAGATAACTTTCCATACCTTTCAAACATTCCAATATTTTAGTCATTACGTCCAGCGCATCAAAGATCGTTTTTTGAGACTCCCTATCCGAACGATCAGTGGTGGTTATTCTTTTGATATATTCTTCCAATTGAATAAATCCGGTAAAATCGTAATACACCTTCTCTGTTTCACCTTCGGAAATAAAATGCATCGGTAGTGTGAATGGGCAACCACTGTCGCAAAGCATTCTTTTTTCAAACCCCATGATCTTTTCTTCCATGATCAGAAAGATTTTTCTTTTTCCGGCCGATTCCTCCAGAAATACTTCCTTAGATAAAAATTTTATCATACCTTCTCCTATTCACCACCGCATTTCATGCAGGCTGTATATCCTCTTTTAATCGCTGCCTCCTTTTCAATCGATATCACATATTTATCGACGATCGGGCAGCTTCCCGTATGATAGGATTGTCCTGTTTTAAAACAATAAGCCAGACTTCCATTCGATAAATCGTAAGAAGCACAGATGCTGCAAGGTTCATATTTTCGTCTGATCTTTTGGGACATGACTATTTGTCTTGGTTCTGATGTAATATAAGTGCAGTTTTCACTGTGATATCTTCCTCCTGCCCTTGGAAATATCCATACGAGATCAGATTTTTTATCTGTCTCCATCTCCTCGTAAGGCAATGGGTCAGCTTTTTCATCCTTCCCTACAAAGCCTCTGAACAGCAGGGATTCTGAAACAGGCAGATCTCGATAGAATGGAATCGGAAGTTTAATATTTACAGTGTAATTCAGATCCATGGAGATCATGTCGGACATCCCGTGGGTATGATATAAATAGAATAATTGATCAATATCAACGGATGAGATGTTGTCCCCATTTTCATCATAAACTCTGTCTTTCAGATTCAATTCAAATAATGGAGCAGCAATGGGATTGATGCTTGCTTCCGAGCTCAATAATTTGGCTTCATCGGTAAAAGAGTGAAAAACCGCTTCTTGAACCGACATAAATTTGATCAAGTAAGCAAAGGTCAAAATACCGATGATAAAAATTGGCAGAAAAATAGCCGCTTCCACAGTCAGAAAGCCTTGTTTAGAATTTTTGAACGTATGTATACTTCCAATCCCGGGCAATGGCTTCAAATTGAAATCCTCCATAATATTCCTTTAAATCAAAATCCCGATTATAGCTGCCCTTCATGTTTAACTGGATCAGATCCATGCATCGCAACAGTTTTTTCTCCCGGTTTTCTAAAAATAAAAGGATTCTCAAATAATCCTCATAATCATAACCGTTCATTTGCTTCGGCATTATGTAATCATCTTTCCATAAATATTCTAAAGTCAGGGATATAGGCACAGCCCAATCGTCTTTGCTCTTAATTAGCGCAACCTCTTTCCCGTCTTCCAGCAGCCTTAAATCATTTTCCGTTTCAGCGGCGGCCCAGGCCTCTGCAACTACAACGGCTCCGATTTCCTCTCCTTTTACTAAGGTTAAGATGACGGCGACCGCTTCAACCGTTTTTCGTTTTTCCGGATCATTATTAATATGAATCAAATTTAAAACATTCCTCATGATAAAAAGATCGGTCTTGACCGCATTATAATTTCTCTTATCGTTAAAATTTCCCTTCAATACATATTCAATTTCATTCAGAAAAAATGTATCCCTGATTTCATGCCCCCGTTGGTGATTTAAAAAATGTCTCATTATATATTCGTCGACCAGGAAAGTATCCTTTGTTTTGTTCTTGATTTCCGATAAACTTGGAATTCCGTTTTCTACGATTCTTTTTAGATCATTGAACAGACTGTCTGAATATCCATTTGAAGGCAGACCGTTGATAACCTGATCATTTCTCAATTCGATCTCCTGTTTTATAGGAGGATATGCTTTTTCCTTTATCAGATTGTCAAACACGATGCCGTATTTCATATAATCTAAAATCTGCTGCTCAAAGAGCACCGAATCGGTCATGGAATACCCTTTCAGATTCACATGGATCGATTCCAAATCCAGGTTTAATGTATCCATATAATCTTGTCCTCTTAAAACTTCCTTCAAAAAATTATCGTGGAAGCTGTAATCAGCGTAATATTTTATTTTTCCCTCCGCCTGGCTCTCATCGGTATGAACAGCAAATATTCCATATCTTTTTTGAAGCGGAAGATCATATTCGGACAAAACAGAGCGCCCGGCCAAATCAAGTACCGCATCGGCATAGCTTCTGCCCGCTGCTTCAGAAGAGGCATGTATGAACAAACCGGTAATCGCAAGAATGCTTGCAAGTATCATCATCAAAAATACCGAAGTTGTTCCCCTTTTGGAATAATGAATAAAAAACATTCACGATTCCTCCCCTTTTATTGATAGGATCCTGATTAGCTCTGCCTCATCGATTAAATAGGCTCTTCCTTTTTCGATCCGTTTAATACGGCTTTTGAAGAGTGTGTTGATTCGATACTCTCCCGCTTCCTCCATCCGGATGACAGGTCTTATCCCCACCAGGTCTTTTTCCCATTGATATTCTTGCATTTCTTCCTGACGGAGAACGGTCTGTGAAAATTCACCGCATTCTTTTCGTAATGCCAAATGGAGGGAAGTCTGAAGAGTTAACGCCAGATATAAATTGATAATGATATAGATCACCGCGATAACACATGCAATGACCAGAGGGAAGATCATTGCAGCCTCAACCATTGTGGTCCCTTTTTTACTTTTAATATTCATTCTTTTCAATCAGATATTGCTGAAATTGCTGTCATTCAGATTTTCAAATGTCTTGGTGATAAAATCGCCGATCTGATCTTTAAAGAGCAGCCCCAGTCCGATTGCAATTGCCACCAGGATCGCGACCTGTACCATCCCAATAACCCACTGTTTGTAATTGTTCAACCTTGTATAGATATATTTAACAATGGCACTATTTCAAGATTCCAATTGTCTAAACATGTATATAAAATTACTAAGGTGTATAACACTTTTGTGATAATTCTATGATAATGATTTTATAATCTGTGATAAATAGAAAAGCAGCCGGACATATATATTCCGGCTGCCTTCGTATCTCGATCTATTCTTCTTCGCCATTATTAATGTTGCCACCTTCATCGGAGTCCTCCATTTCCCATAACTGAATAGTTCCATATATTTCATCGTTGATGTCACTTACAAATTTCATGGTTTATCCTCCAATTTAAACTTATACGCAAAATGCTCTCTACCTGTAATTATATCTTATAGATTTCTGTTTGATTATAATTCAGCGCAGAAAACTCCCTAAATTTTAATATTTAATATTTGGTCTCATGTACCATGCCCCATACATGGGGTATAGCAGGTTAAAATTTTTTTGTTATAATCTTCCTTGAAAGAGGTGGGTTATGCAAATTACCATAGATGACGTTTTAAATAAAAGAGGCAGGACGAGATACTGGTTGTCAGAGGAGACCGGCATAAAGTATTGCAATCTTGCTAAATTATGTAATGGTAAAACATCCTCTATCAGTTTTGATGTGCTTATGAGAATTTGCAAGGCCCTGCAGTGCACACCGAATGATATTATTGGCTTAGAAGACTGACTGACTGATTAATTTATCTACCCCCATATCTCCCTCAGTTTACACAATAAACACACTTCAAGTACATTCTACCAAATTATTCTATATATTCTATATTACACGCTCAACCAATTTTTGGCAATTTTTACGTGTTCCTACTTATATTTATGTCCCTTCACATTTCATTAAACCCATCATATTGTTGTTGAAATTAATAGATCGAAATGTACTATGGTAAATTATTGTAATTTTATAGGTTAAGTGGTAGTATGGACTTAATCGGAGGTGTTATTATGAAGAAATTTAAAAACAGTTCATCTGACCTTATCGAGAATTATCATCAGCAATATGGCGGTCAAGCCGCAGATGTTGTACCAAAGAAAGCCAAGAAGCCATTATACAAAAAATGGTGGTTCTGGGTCATAGTCGTTTTAGTTGCAGGATCCATGATCGGGGGAGCAGGCGGTGACAGCTCTGGTAACAGTACCGATGATGATGGGACCAATACCGAAACATCGGCACCGGCATTTTCCTCTGAAGAACAGTTTTCTAAAGCGAACAATATTAGTAT
>CAZTEH010000115.1:0-12270 GCA_964612345.1 uncultured Oscillospiraceae bacterium
ATATTATCATAAAAAAAATAGTGATTTCAAAAACCTCTGAAAGTATGAATTCTCAGAAAGAAGGAAATAATACTTTTGGAGGTGTTTTATATGCGATTGAATAATAAAAAACCAAATGATCGAGTAGCTGTTGCACTTGTATTATGTTTCTGCGTGGTTGCGATTGCTTCTATTTTTACAATGAGGTCGAATTTTAACCAGCTTGACCTCGATAACGACGATAACATTAATATTGCGCAAGATGATGATCAGCAAAAGGAAGAAGAGCAGGATGTCGTAAAACCGGTTCCTACCGTTGACAGTACGACTCCGAAGCAAAATGTTACGGAAGATCAGGTGAAGAATGACAGAAAAGGTGCAGCTTCTTTTACAGTACCTTTAGAGGGAAGAATCCTAAAGCAATTTTCGAATGAAGTACCAATTTATTCTCAGACCTTAGACGAGTACATCGTTCATAACGGCATTGATATCCAGGCTCCTGCCGACACACAGGTTTTGGCGGCAGGCGAAGGAACCATCACGAAGGTTTACAACGATGATAAACTTGGAATTACCATTGAAATATCACATGGAAATGGAATCGTAACGAAATATTCAAATTTAAGCACTACGAAGATGGTTGGAGAAGGTGTTGTCGTGAAAAAGGGGCAGCCCATCAGTGGAGTTGGAAGCTCATCCTTGTTTGAAAGCTTAGAGTCTCCGCATTTACATTTTGAAGTATTAAAAGACGGAGTTGCAATTGATCCAAGCGATTATATAAAATAGTGAGAATCAATCAATAAAAATTGAGAGCCACAGATTGTCCGTGAAGGGAATCTGTGGCTTTTTGTTGTTTCAAGCAACGTTCGAATGAGAGGACGTTGTTTTTTTATTATGGAGCCGAGGATTGTAACGTTAATCTGCGGAAGTTCATAATATGGTATTGAAGTAAAAAAATAAGGGGGCTATGAGTAAAAAAATGAGTAGCATAGCTGACTGGTTTATTTCAGGATTATACATAGTTTTCATAATAGGAGTTATCAGTTTTGCATATTATGAAATCAGAAGGAAAATAAAATAGCCGACACTTCCGATGGGAGTGTCGGCTATTTTGTTGGAGCCTATGCATGATATAAATTATAATTGAAATATAATGCAAAACCACCTAATAAAACAAAGGAACCGGACTTAGTAAGAAGGACCGGTAATGCTGTTTCATATCCCGATGCCACCTGACAGATCGTCTGCGGAATCATCATAATTCCTACGACGATACAGCATTTCAGCAATACCGCCAGCAATACTATTCCGAGCTCATCTCTTTTCTTCAAAAGATATAAGCAGACCAAACAAAGCGGCCCAATGATTCCCATATCCAGTACGTATGTAATTTCTGTTGTATACACTTCAATCATGGCTAACGATTTCCCCGCAAAAATGGTTGGAAGGATATCCGGCAGCCATGCAGCGATCAATGCAATTCCCGTCATAATCAAAAAGATGCTTATCCCCTTTGTTGCCTTATAATTTATTTTCTTCGTATCTATTTTTCGCACTAGAGAAAATACACCAAACAAAGTACAGGAAAACAATGCGATATATAACAGCTGAAACTCATTGTACGTCACACCGAATGCAAGGCTTGCAGCATAGTATAATGCAGCAGAGAATACCGATAATAAGTTTAATTCTGTTTTGCCCGTACGATATTTTCTGTTTTGTACAAAGGTTAAAACAAACAAGGGGACGACAATGAAAAGGATAGTAAAATCAGTCCCTATCAAGATTGGCGCTTTGAAATAGGAGTCATGTGCATATAAACCATTCCCATAAATCTCAACGGCATCTCCATATTGATTAATGATCTCATAGCTCTTAGTAAAATCCAGTGATAAGATACCTGCAATTGAAATTAAAATAAGAAGAGTTATCGATGTCATCGTTAATACGTCAATATTTTCTAATCGTTGTTTCATACGTTCCTCTCTTCAGACCTTTTGAAATATGCTTTCATATTTTTGCCAAACAATAAAAGATAAACAAAATAGAGCAAAGTTATAATAAAGCTGATGATAATAATCTCTATATCGGTGCTGCCAACCAAAGATATTTCTGCCATAAAATTATATAAAACATGAGTGATAACACAAATCGTAAGATTCCCGCTTGCAATAACAACGATCGTGAATAGAAAGCCGACTACAAAAGCGTTGATAATCTGAAGTACTGTATCCCCGACGGATTGATCGATTGCAACGATACTGACCGCATGACCGAATGCAAATGTAAGGCCAATTAATAGGACCACTGCATAGTGGTTCCACTTCTGTGATAGCGCCTTAAACATCAATCCTCGGAAGATTATTTCTTCCATAAATCCCACACCGATATACATTGACAATATAGCTAAAATTTGCATTGAAGACAATTCTGTGTTGATCCCATAAAAGAGATTAAGAAATGGAATAATGAGCAGTGGAAAGTAGAACAGCATAGTTTTTGACTTTTCGGTTGATTTCGTTAACAATCCGATCTCAGCTGCTATATTCGATCTCCTTAAGTAATAAAGGCAAACAACGGAAAGCAATAAATTCGGCAAAGAACTTACGAGATATGGTTCAAGACCTAAGCTTCCTGCGAAGTTACCTGTAATGGTATTAAGTAAGAGGTATATCATCAACCAAACGAGAGAATGCAGAACTGCCTTGTCCTTATATAATTGAAACATATTCTTATTCCTCCGTAAATCACATGAAATTATTGTATAATAATATTTTTGCATTGTCACCAACTTTTGGAAGTTTGTTGGAGCGGGTGTTTGGGTTCGATTCCCCATTCAATGCAAGAAAAAAATAAATGTCCTGGATTAACAATTTTAATTATCTACATAATTTCCACATATTTTTTTGTAATAATGGTCTTACAAACACAATAACTCTATATTAGTAGGAGGATTATAATGAAAAAATTAATTATGGTAGCAGTATTTTCGTTGGTATTATTAGTATCAACATCTCAGGCATTTGCAGCTAATAATGTATCACAAATGGCAGTTACAGAAGGCGGACAAGCAGTCGCCCAGTGTGCACAGACTATGGAAAAAGGTGTCTCAGAATGTGCAAAAATATCAGAATGTATAAAATAAAATCATTGCTTAATAAAAAAGGAACCATCGCTGTATAGCTTTGGTTCTTTTTTAGAGATAATAGAAGGCACATACCTTTTTTCTCATACGTAAAACAAGGGCGCAAAGTGGTGTATAATGTTGCATATAACACAAAAAACCCAGCTTAAAATTCAAATAGAAAAACCGCTAAACACATTGAAAATCAAGTGGTTAAGCGGCCCTTGGTTTTGGAGCGGGTGAAGGGAATTCGCATCTGCTCCCAATGGTCGCATCTGCCGTCCTGCGCCTGTGCGACAGGCTTGGACCATCTCGCTAAAAACCATCCGCGATGGTTTTCTTAACGCTCGATGCCCGTTCGGGTTCGATTCCCATATTCTACACAAGAAAAAAAGAAATGCCCCTCTGTGGGACATTTCTTTTTTTCTGGAGCGGGTGGGGGGAATCGAACCCCTGTATCCAGCTTGGGAAGCTGGTGTTCTGCCATTGAACTACACCCGCGTGCATACATTTCCTGCCAAAACTGTGTGTCCGGGACACCAGCCTGCAACCAATATCTTAAACCAAAACCAATGAAAATGCAAGTAATTTCAATCGAAAATAAGTCAATATTATACCACGATCACAACAGAACATTAGGTAGACAAAATCATATTATATAAATAAGAATTTTTAATATGTAAGGAGACAGACCATGTTGCACTTTGAAAAACCCAGATACCAACAAGAATATAATCCCAAGGAAGCTTTAACAATAATTAATGATTTGCAGATTTTATGGATGCTTTATTATACTTGGGCAAGAACAGCTTTTCTTGGTAGGCTGTTTCAAGTTCCTACAATGATACCGGCCCAAAATCAACTTAAAAATATTCCTACGGATTTTTATAATGTTTTAAGAAGATTTTATGGAGATGAATTGTCTCAACAATTTCAAAACTATTTAAGAAATCGTATCGGCCTGGAAGAGAACATAATTAATGCGATGATGTCAAACGACCAAAATGCGGTTGACATTTACAGTAGAGAATATATTAGAAATGCGGATACGATCGCTGAATTTTTAGGAAAATTTGCTTTTTGGGATGAGAAACAATGGAAAACATACTTGTATAATGATATCAATCTTTTTTTTGAAGAAAGCAGGACATTATTGGCAGGTGATTTTGAAAAAGAAGCAGATATTTTTAAAGGAGAAATAAAGAATGCCATGGAGATCGGTCGTTATATGGCAGCAGGCATTGTACGAGATATAAGATGAAGTCGAAAAATGTTTCCGTTTGCTGATGATTTTATTATTATGGCGTAGTATGATAGATGATAGGTCTGAAAATAGCCAGAACAGGAAACGATAAAATCACAAAATTCAAAACAGGAGATAAAACTCATGTCTATCACGAACAACATCCATGATACCGCTTTGATTTTTGAAGGCGGAGGAATGCGGGCAAGTTATACGGCAGGCTTTTTAAACAATCTGCTGGAAAACGATATTTATTTTGACTATGTCGCGGGCATTTCCGCAGGTTCCAGCCATAGTGTCAACTATCTTTCCAGGGATATGGAACGCTCAAAGCGTTCCTTTGTGGATCTGGTTCTGGATCCCGGCTTCGGCGGCTGGAAGTCGTTTTTTAAAGGGGAAGGATATTTCCGGGCACAATATATTTATGAAGAAACACCATATCCCGATGCTTCACTTCCTTTTGATCTCAATACGTTTATGGCAAATCCGGCCCGGCTCCGTATCGGTGCCTTTGATCGCGACAGCGGTGAAATCATCTATTATTCCAAGGATGATATCCATGAAATTCAGGACTTGATGAAGATTGTTCGCTCTTCGTCTTCCATGCCCATCTTCATGCCGCCGACCTACTATGATGATCATTATTACGTTGACGGCGGTCTGGGCGGAGGAATTGCTCTTGATATTGCGAAAAAGGACGGGATGAAGAAATTTTTCATTATACTCAGCCGCGAAAAAGGATATCGGAAAAAGCCCGTTAAATATAAAGGGGCGATCAAGGCGTACTACCGCAAATATCCTGTTATAACAGAAGCCATGCTGAATCGTCATGCAATATATAATCAAATTCTGGAGGAGCTGGAGGAGCTGGAGAACGAGGGCAAAGCCTTTCTTGTTTACCCGGAAACAATGCCCGTATCCAATCGAGAGGTCAATTACCATAAGTTGTCTGAAAGTTACCGGTTAGGTTATGAACAAGGTCGACGGGATTTGCCGAGATGGCAGAAATTTCTGTCCAAATAGCATATTAGTACCAAAAAAACAGCTAATAAGTGCTCAACTATAATTGCGTCAAAACTGTGGATAAGTTTTGCGGAAAATTGTTGATAAAAAACTAAGAAGCTTAGATTGAAAGGGTTTGAACCATAAATAGTTTTCCACAGGGAGGTGTGCATATCATTGTATACAATTAAAAAAAACTTGTGGAAAATCAGTGGAAACCTTAAAAAACTGCTGATTAAAGCTGTTGAAAAACAGGCGAAGCTTTACGGACACTAGTTTACATAATGCTACAGTAAAACAGTAATTTTTACATAAAAGTCTAAAAAAACGGCTCAAACCAAATTTGGGGTTTGAGCCGTTTTTATCTATACGCTTGCTGTTATTCTACAAAGATTACTGTAACCGGGCAGTTTTCCGCTGCTTCCTTTGCAGTTCCCTCGACGCCGGATGGAACCTCCTCCACAATGGTCTCTGCCAGGCCGTCATCCGCCATTCGAAATACCTCCGGACAGATTGACGGACAAAGCCCGCACCCGATACAACCGGAACGATCAATTGTTGCTTTCATTATATATCCCTCCTAAAAAATCATATTTATTAATTATTATGCCTGCTTTTCGGCATAATCATTCACCTTGCCACTCACCTGATTGCGCGCTATTTTGAGTATTTTCTAAAAGACCACAGTCAGCATGAATTTCATCCGCTCCGGTGCAAAGACCGCATGTGGTACTTCAGCCGGCATCACAATGGTTTCTCCTGCTTTCACGCTGAATTTCTCTTCGCCGATAGTGACTTCCGCCTGACCGTCCATCACATAGACCATTGCATCACCATGGGAAGCATGGGAACTGATCTCTTCCCCTTTGTCGAAGGAAAAAAGGGTCAGACTTACATTGGGATTCTGAACAAGGGTCTTGCTGACAACCTGCCCATCCTGATAGGTGACCAAGTCTGCCAACATCAGCGCTTTTGCCGTTTCGATATTCTTCATAATTTTATTGCTCATTTTCATCCCTACTTTCTCTTACCATACATTTACTTTGGTTTCTGATGGAATCATATCATAATAGAAAACCACATTTCGTTGCATATGCAACGAAATAAAGAAATGTTATTAAATAGTATGCACGAATCACTTCAAAATATGATGATAATGCTTTAGCTTGTCAATAAATTGATTGATATCGGATTCCCCTGTAGCCCAGGAGGTTACCAGACGGATTGCGGTGTGATCCTCGTCCATCTTTTTCCAGGGATAAAAGGAGAAGTCCTCCTCCAGCTTTCTGATGAGCGTGTTGGGAAGGATCGGGAATATCTGATTGGAAGGAGAATGGGTCAGGAAGGGATACCCCAGATCAAGGAAGTTTTTGACAAGTATGGAGGCCATTTGATTGGCGTGACTTGCAAGCTCAAAATAAAGGTTGTCCCGAAACAACTCCTCAAACTGGATCCCAAGCAGCCTTCCCTTTGCAAGCAGACCGCCTTTCTGTTTGATATGATATCGAAAGTCTTCCTTCAGCTCCTCTTTACAGATGATAAGGGCTTCTCCCATCAGTGCGCCATTCTTCGTTCCGCCAATATAGAAGGCGTCAACAAGCTCCGCAATCTCGGAGAGGGTAAGGTCGTTCTCTTCCGATGCCAAGGCGGAACCCAGCCTCGCGCCATCCATAAAAAGGGTCAGACTGTTTTTCCTGCAGATTTCACTCAATTGAGTCAGTTCGGATTTCTTATAAATGGAGCCGATTTCCGTGGAATTTGAGATATAAACGAGCTTTGGCTTCACCATATGCTCATCTTCATGGTAGTCCAGGACAGCCTGAATCTCAAAGGGAGAAAGCTTGCCGTCGGTCGTTTCTCCAATAAGGACTTTATGCCCTGTTGCTTCCACTGCTCCTGCTTCATGGACATAGATGTGGCCGGTTTTGGCCGAAATGACTGCTTCGTGGGCTCTTAAAAAGGCCGAAATGGCGGTAAAGTTTGTTTGGGTGCCACCGACGAGAAAATGTACATCCACATCTTCCCTGCCTATTTTCTGCTTAATGGAATAAGCCGCATTCCTGCAATGGTCGTCCAGGCCGTAGCCATCGGACTGCTCCAGATTTGTCCGAATCAATGCGTCTAAAATCCGGGGGTGCGCCCCTTCGCTGTAATCACATAAAAAACTGTACATGTACTGCCTCCAAAATATTTGAAATATAGGAAATATCGATCGAATCGATATTTCCTATATAATAACATAAAGGAGAATAGGTTTCTATTCTCCTTTAGAATTTTCAACCGCATAACCGGTTGCTCAATTCTTGTTGTTTTAGTCCTGCGCACGCATGACTCTCTTCCTGACATATATCTTAAAGCAATCTGATCTGACTGCTTATTCTATTATATGAGAAGGCTCCGAGAATGTGAATCGTTGCAACGGTATCAAAAAATGTTGCATACTTTTCGGGAAAGTGCTGGATATTTTTTAGGGTATATGATAATATTGTAAAGAATTAAATATAGGAAACTATCGTGAATGAATAGGGACGGTCATTTGGTGGGGTATTGGTATCCTACACCCCAAAAGACTATTCTTATTTTTTTGTTTTTAGCAGTAGAAATCTACAAATCGAAGATTTGTGATTTCCTTGCATGAGTTCGCCAACAATTTACTTCGTAAATTGGGCGAGCTACTAAAGGAGGTGAAAAAGATTATGACGAAATTTATCTTTGTTACGGGAGGCGTTGTATCCGGACTTGGGAAAGGCATAACCGCTGCTTCTCTGGGCAGATTGCTGAAGGCCAGAGGTTATAAGGTTGCGGCACAGAAGCTGGATCCGTATATCAATGTTGACCCGGGGACCATGAGTCCGTATCAGCACGGAGAAGTCTATGTAACGGAAGACGGTGCGGAAACCGATTTGGATCTGGGTCATTATGAGCGTTTTATCGATGAGGATTTGAACAAGTATTCCAACCTTACAACGGGAAAGGTTTACTGGAATGTCCTGGCCAAAGAACGGGCGGGAGAATATCTCGGAAGCACGGTTCAGGTGATTCCCCATGTGACGAACGAAATCAAAAAATTTGTCTATTCTGTTGGTGAAAAAATCAAAGCTGACGTTGTAATTACCGAAATCGGTGGAACTACAGGCGACATCGAAAGCCAACCGTTTCTGGAAGCGATCCGGCAGGTCTCTCTTGAAGTCGGAAAAGAGAACTGTCTGTTCATCCATGTAACTCTGGTTCCGTATATCAAAAGCTCCGGTGAGCATAAGTCAAAACCTACCCAGCATTCCGTAAAGGAGCTGAGATCCATGGGAATATCACCGGATATCATCGTAACAAGATCAGACGAGCTCATTGAAGATGACATCAAACAGAAAATATCCTTGTTCTGTAATGTAAAGCCGGACTGTGTTATTGAAAACAGGACCGTTCCTATTTTATATGAAGCTCCAATGATGCTGGAGGAAAGCAATTTTTCGGAGATCGTATGCCGGGAGCTGTCCCTTCCATGTCACCATTGTGATATGCAGGATTGGACCGACATGCTGGACCGCATCAAGAAAAGAGACAAGTCGGTTAAGATCGCTATCGTTGGGAAATATGTGAAGCTGCACGATGCTTATTTATCGGTTGCAGAAGCTTTAAATCACGCAGGATTTGAAAACGGATGCATCGTTGAGATCAAATGGGTCGACGCGGAAGAGGTGAACGAGAATACGGTAGAAGCTCTTCTGGGAGACTGCAAGGGGATCCTTGTCCCCGGTGGATTCGGAGACAGAGGAATTCAAGGCAAGATTGCCGCCGCCCGATATGCGCGGGAAAAGGATATTCCTTATCTGGGAATATGTTTGGGAATGCAAATTGCAGTGATCGAGTTTGCACAGAAAAAGCTGAGCTTGGAAGATGCCAATTCCAGTGAATTCAATGCAAACTGTTGTCACTCGGTAATAGATTTCATGCCGGATCAATATGGAGATATTCCAAAGGGAGGCACCATGCGTTTGGGCGCCTATCCCTGCAAAATCAAATCCGGTACCATGATGGAGATGGCTTACGGTAAGGATTTGATCCAGGAGCGTCATCGTCACCGGTATGAGTTTAACAATCAATACCGGGAGGAAATAGAAGCAAATGGTATGTTCATCACCGGGACCTCTCCTGATGGAAGACTGGTGGAAGCGGTTGAAATCCCTGCGAATACCTTCTATGTCGGAGTACAGTACCATCCGGAATTCAAAAGCAGACCGAATCAAGCACATCCATTATTTAGGGAATTTGTCAAAGCGGCGTTGTTTAGCAATTAGAAAGCCGGGGTAAAATTATGGTGGATAGGGAGGATGAATTATGAAAACGAAGCAATTAACAAACGACTTATACTGGGTGGGTAATCAAGACCCTGATTTGAAGATATTTGACATTTTATTGGAAACCCAGTTCGGCACATCATACAATTCCTACGTATTGAAGGGCTCCGAAAAGAAAGTGGTTTTTGAAACCTCCAAGGCAAAGTTCACGGACGAATATTTGGAAAAGCTTTCCGAAATCATACCTTTGGATCAGATTGACTATATCATTCTAAGCCATACCGAACCGGACCACAGCGGAACCATAGAAAAGCTGCTCGAGTTGAATCCAAAGCTCAAACTGGTCGGATCATCAGCCGCCATGAATTTCATGAAGGAAATCTGCAACAAGGATTTCACCAGCATTATTGTAAAAGAGGGAGACCTACTGTCTTTGGGAAACAAGACACTGAAATTTATCATGGCGCCGAATCTGCATTGGCCTGATACCATGTTCACCTATGTGGAAGAAGACGGTATACTGGTTACTTGTGATGCCTTCGGTTCCCATTATTCTCTGGAGGGTATAACCAATGATACGATTCCAAATCAGGATGACTACCTAGGTACGCTGAAATATTATTTTGACGGAATTGTTGCACCGTTTAAATCTTTTGTTCTGGATGCACTCAAAAAAGTTGAAGGGCTGGAAATTAACATGATACTGACCGGGCATGGTCCGGTTTTGACGGATAATCCAATGGAGATCGTGGAACAGTACCGGGAATGGTCCACGGAAAAGAATCCAAATACGAAGAAGACAGTAATCATCCCGTATGTTTCCGCCTATGGCTATACGGAAATGCTGGCAAATAAGATCACGGAAGGGATTAAGGCTTTTGCGGATATCGATGTCAGACTGTACGACATGGTTTACACTGATCAGAAGAATGTTATCGATGAAATGTATTGGGCCGACGGCATTCTATTCGGTACACCGACCTTTGTAGGTGATGCCTTGAAACCCATCTGGGACTTGACCACATCCATCGTAGCCAAGACGCACGGCAAGAAAATCGCGTCCGCGTTCGGGGCTTATGGGTGGAGCGGAGAAGGTGTTCCCAATATTATGGAACGGCTGAAGCAGCTCGGCATGAAGCTTTACGGCACAGGACTCAGAATCCGTTTTAAGCCCAACGATGCACAGCTTCAGGAAGCCTTTGAATTCGGTTATGGCTTCGGCGCTTCCGTTGATGCAGGCAAGATCATGGAAAATGTTAAACCGTCCGTAGCCAAAACAGTGAAAAAGTGGAAGTGTCTCGTCTGCGGTCATATTGCCGAAGGAGATGAACCGCCTGAATCCTGCCCTGTCTGCGGTGTTGGACCGGATCAGTTTGTAGAGATCACAGTTTCCGACACGGGATTTGTTTCTGAAAAAGCGGAACGCTTTATCATCATCGGAAACGGAGCCGCGGGAACCATCGCCTGCGAAGAGATCAGAAAGAGAAACAAGGCGTGTACCATCGAAATCATTTCGACGGAAACGGTTATCGGTTATAATCGTCCGATGCTGACGAAGGGCATCCTGTCCGAAGTGGATCCGATCAACTTCTTTATCAAACCTGCTGAATGGTATCAGGAAAACAAGATCAAGCTGACGCTGGGCGTTACTGTCAAAGAGATCAAAAAGGATTCCAAGGAACTTGTTCTTGAGAATGGGGGAACCAGAAAGTTTGATAAGCTGATTCTGGCCACCGGTGCGGACTCCTTTATCCCTCCAATCAAAGGTTCGGAGCAGGAAGGCGTATACGCCATACGTTCCTTGGAAGGCGTGAATAAACTGCAGCAATTCCTGAAACAGGTAAAAAAAGCGGTTGTTATCGGCGGCGGTATTTTGGGACTGGAAGCGGCCTGGGAACTGAAAAAAGCCGGTAAGGACGTAACCGTCATCGAACTATCTCCAAGTATCATTAACAAACAACTGGATGAAAAAGGTTCGGAACTGCTGAAAGCTGCAACAGAGAAATCGGGAATCCGTGTCATTACAAATACTGGAATCGAAGAAATTTCCGGTGACGGGAAAGCGACAGGCGTCAAGCTTGTGGACGGAACCTTTGCGGATGGCGAACTGGTTGTCCTGTCGACTGGCGTAAGACAGAACATAGGATTGGCTAAGGATATCGGCATCGAAACGGGACGTTCCATCAAGGTCAATGAAAAAATGGAAACCAGCGTAAAAGACATCTATGCCTGCGGAGACTGTGCGGAATACGACGGAGTCAATTACGCCATCTGGGGTCAGGCCGTGGAAATGGGAAAAGCAGCCGGGATCAATGCTGTCGGCGACGAATATAAGTATGAAGCATTTATTCCGTCCAATGCATTCAACGGAATGGGCACTTCCCTGTTCGCGGTAGGCGATAACGGGAAGGATCCGGAGAAGGTTTACAAAACCTTTGAAGTCTATGACGGAGCAAAGAATATCTACGAGAAGCTATACTTCGTGAACAACAGATTCTGCGGCGGCATTCTCATGGGAGATGTTTCGAAATCTGCCAGGCTGCTGGAGGGCTATCAAAACCAGGACCCAATCACGAAATTTCTATAAGAATGTTTTACCAAGGAGGACCTTATAAGGTCCTCCTTTT
>CAZTEH010000116.1:0-12162 GCA_964612345.1 uncultured Oscillospiraceae bacterium
CAGATTCGTCACTTGATCAACCGCCTCCAGTATCTCATGGAAGACGGCCGCCGTATCCTGTGCAATTTTGGCTCCCATTTGAACAGAGTGGATCGATTCGTCTATGATCTCGGTCGTCCGCTTTGCTGCATCGGCACTTCTTGCCGCAAGACTCCTTACTTCATCTGCGACCACAGCGAAGCCCTTCCCGTGCTGCCCGGCCCTTGCAGCCTCAACGGCGGCGTTCAGCGCCAGAATATTCGTCTGAAATGCGATCCCGTCAATTACTTTTATTATCTTTGAAATACTTAACGAGGAGTCGTTGATTTTCGCCATGGAATCCAGCATGCTTTCCATCTGAGCATTGCCTTTGCGGGCATTATCCTGTGCGGAAATCGCAATACCGGATGCATCCGTCGCCTTTAATGAGCTCAATTTCAAATGTTCCGCTGTTTCCGCAATTGATGCAGATAATTCTTCAACGGAGCAGGCCTGTTCCATTGAACCCTGAGCCAGCGCCTGGCTGCCATCCAACATTTGGCTTGACCCCGATGCCACATGGTCTGACGCTTCACTGATATCCCCCATAACATGAGTCAAGGCTAAAATGATATGATTCAGAGAGTCTTTGATTTCAATGAAATTCCCCTTATAATCCTCTGTAATTGCAACGTCTAAATTGCCTTGACTGATTTCTGATAAAACACTTGCTATTTCGCTGATATAATTCAGCAGGCTTCTGATGCTTAAATTCACCGCGTTCTTTATTTCAGCATGATCCCCTTTATAATTACCATTCATAAGTACATTCAGATTACCTGATGACATTTCTCTTAACACATATGAGGCTTCTTCAATAGGCTCAATGACCGCATCCAGCGTCCGATTGATTCCCTCAATAATTTTCCGGTATTCTCCCTGGAAGTTTTCGGGGACTCCCCTTTTCTCTAACTGTCCCTCGATTGCAGATTCGGATAATTCGTATGTTTCCGCCGCAATATTTTTAAGATTTTCTATCATCAGAGTAATAGAAGGGATCAGAATATCATTTTCACTTTTTCTGCCAATGGTCTTTAAGGTTTCCAGATCATCAAGGTCACCGATTGCCACATGGTTTACATAGCCGATGATTTCGTTAATGTTGTCTGACACTTCATGAATCGATTCTGATATCTCCTGGAATATTCCCTGTCCGGTTTGGGTTACCTGACCTGTAAAATCATTGTCCCGCATCCTTCCAAGCATTTGGTTCCCTTCTTCCAAAGAGCCGAGGCCATCGATGCATGCGTTGATACTGCTTTTGATTTCATTAAATTCTCCATAATAGGTTTGCGTCAATCGCGGCGGTATTTCACCTTTTCCTATTTTTTTGATATAAGCGGCCGCGACATAAAGAGGATTCACTACCGCATCTAAAGTCTGATTGAAGCCGGCTACGATCTTTTTAAAATCTCCTTTATGTTTCCCGATATCTGCCCTACTATGTAATTCCCCGTCGATTGTTGCTTTTGAAAGCATATTCACATCTTCGATCATTTCCTTAACCGCATTGATGCAGGTATTCAAGTTTTCCTTAATATTATTGAAATCACCGGGATAGTCCTCGGCGATGATATCCGGGATGTCTCCCCTGCTGATTCTCTCCAGACAGCCGGCAGAGGTATTCAGCGGAACGATCAGCGCCTCCAGAGTTTGATTGAAACCCTGGATAATGTCCCGGTACCCGCCATAGAAAAGCTCCTCATTTCCCCGATATCCCAGGTCGCCGTCACGTGCTGCCGTTGTCATTTTCCTTGATTCATCGACCAATGATTCCAGCGTTGAAACTACCGATTTCATGCTGTTTCCCAGCACATCTTCCTCTGATTTGGGGATGATCTCGAGACTTAGATTGCCGTCTGCTATCTTTTGAGCTGCGTCGGCATGTGCTTTTATATTATCTGTCATCGTGCCGAAGGCTTTCACCAAATGTCCGATTTCATCCTTGAGATCTGTTTCTACCAATACATTAACATTTCCCAATGCAAGTTGATCAGCAGCTTCAGCCAAATGAATAATTGGCGCTCCTATTTTTCTTGACAAGAAACTGCCTGCAGCAACAGCTGAAATCATGCACAAGACGGATATGCCGATCATGGCCAGAAAGGCGAAAAGAAATGTCCTTTGGGAATCCCTGAGATCATTATTTGCAATTTCAATCCCTGCATCGATCAGGTTTTGGATATCCTTGTCAACGATGTTTGTTTTTGAATGGAAGGTTGGAGCGAGGTTCATGGCCCCGGTATAATCAGCGGATTGCAGAAGGGCCGCCAGTTGATTCATTTCATCATTGGCAGAGATCATATCTTTCTTTAAGGTTTTGCTCAGTTCAACCGATACCCCTGTTTCTTCAAACTGATTGAATAATTCTTGATTATCTTTCTGCAAATCACCGATCATTTTCAACCGTTTTTCATTCTGCAGGATGTCTCTTTCATAAAGCATCAAATTAAAAGAATCATTCATCTTCAATAGATTCTTCTGAATATCGTAAAGGTAGGTTGCCGGAATAAAATGTCCGGCATAGATATCATTTGTATTTTTGTTGGTATTGTAGATGGCTCCCGTGCCAAATGCACCTACAATTGTTGAAAATAAGCCAATCATTATAAACGCCAGAATCAACTTTCTTTTAATACTCATACAATTCCACATATCATTCTCCTTTATTGGCTCCGTCCTTTGGAGTCTATCTTAAAACCTTACTACAAATTGATTTTAAACAATCCATGTAAAAGGCGAATTAACCTGATGTTAAATAGCTGTAAAATTCAATCCGTCGAAAGCCGGTGAACGCAGATTTGGATTTTACATGAACTTAACAACATTTTAACGAGTGTCAAATGATTGTGCGTATTCGTCATGATAAAATGACATCAGAGAAGCAGCGGTAGAAATCTACAACGTTAAGATTTGCCTTTTTGCCCCAAGCTTGCTTGGCTAGGCAAAACGGACAGCAGCGCAAGCGAAGCTTGGGCTGGAGTTCCGGAACGGAACGTTGTGATTTCCTCGCATGAGTTCGCCGACAATTTGCACAGCAAATTGGGCGAGCTAGCAAAGGAGAATATATCTATGACAGAGAATGATATTCACGATTTAAAAAGCATTATTGACAAAAGAGCGATACGAACGGTTTTTCAACCCATTATTTCTCTGAAGGACGGAGAAGTGCTCGGTCATGAAGCGCTCAGCAGAATTACCTGTGAAAGCGGAATCAGAGATGTGGAGACACTCTTCGCCCTGGCGAGTCAGCATTATTGTCTATGGGATCTGGAACAGCTCTGCAGAACCAAGGCCTTCGAGGCCGCCTTCCGATTCATGATTCCTCCATACAGTAAAAAACTGTTCATTAATGTAAATCCAAATGTTTTGCACGATGAATCCTTTCAAAAAGGTTTGACAAGAGAATATCTGAACCAATATAAGATTTCTGCAGGCAATATCATTTTTGAGATCACGGAAAGAAACATAATTAATGATATCGACGGCTTCATTGCTACAATTGATCATTATAAAAGTCAGGACTATAAAATTGCCATTGATGATGCAGGAGCCGGTTATTCAGGGCTTAATCTGATCAGTGATATCAACCCGAATTACATAAAACTGGATATGAAACTGACCAGGGATATTCATATGGACAGCTTGAAAGCGGCGTTGGTGAGAGGCATGGTGGAGCTTTCGAAGATCTCTAATATCTCCATCGTAGCCGAAGGTATTGAAACGGAAAAGGAGCTTGAAACCCTTATCAATCTCGGCGTTCAGTATGGTCAGGGATATTTCATTCAATATCCTGAAGCTGAGGTGAAAGATCTCGACCCGTATATCGTAAATCGAATTAAGGAATTAAACCTTAAAAAAAACGATGATATGGTAAATGGAGTGTTTAATATGCCCATTGAAAATCTCTGCACAAAGTCGAGTACAATCTCTCCTACGGAGCTTGTACCGGATGTTTACGATATCTTTAAGCATAATTCAGACTGTTTTGGCTTGTGCGTCATAGAAGATAAACTTCCAATAGGAATCGTTACTAAGGAAAGTCTGGCCTTAAAACTCAGCGGGCAATACGGATTTGCACTCTATCAGAACAAACCCATTTCCCATGTTATGGATAGAAACTTTATGTCTGTCGATTGCAAAACGCCGATCAATACCGTTTCTTCCATGGCAATGGCACGGGACAATGATAAACTTTATGATTTTATTGTAGTTAAGAAGCATGGAAAATATCTAGGAACAGTAACGATACGTGATCTGCTGAAAAAAACGACAGAAATTGAAATTGCTGCAGCCAAACATCAGAACCCGCTGACCGGATTGCCGGGGAACCTCATCATTGAGCAAAAGCTCCAACAGTGTATTTTTAATAACGGAAAATACAGCGTAGCTTATTTGGATATCGATAATTTCAAGGCATACAATGATGTTTACGGCTTTGAAAATGGAGATTTGATCTTAAAGCTTCTGTCCGGCATTATAGTCAAAAATATGCGCAAAGGTGAATTTGTCGGACATATCGGCGGAGATGATTTTGTTGTAATCGTTAATGACCATGTCGAATCGGATTCTTTCCAGCGAATTGTCACGGAGTTTGAAACGGAGGTATTGAAATTTTACAATCGGGACGACGTTGAAAAGGGCTATATCATAGCTACAAACCGGCGAAATGTAGTAGAAAAGTTCCCACTGATCACTTTGACCTTGGTTTCGGTGAACAATAAAGACCATTCCTATAAAGATATGTTCGAGCTTACCGAGACCCTCGCCGGTTTGAAAAAGTTAAAAAAATCGCAATTAAAAGTAGTCGTATAGCATATGGCAGGAGGTTTTTTCATGATTAAAAATTATATATTGGACACCAATGTTTTCATCCATTATCCGGGATGCATCCATACGTTTGAGGACAACAATATTATCATCCCGATCATCTGTCTGGAGGAGCTTGACAACTTAAAGAAAAGAGAAGGCATATTGGGTTATCAAGCCAGAGAGGCGATTCGGGAGATCAATGGTATTCGAAAATATGGAAATATCCATAACGGCGTCAAGCTTCCCGGAGGCGGCACCTTGAGAGTTGAGTTAAACCATATGAACCCTGTTGATATTCCAGATGGTGTAGATTTAAATAAAAATGACAACAAGATAATAACCATCGCTTTGAATATAAAAAAGGAATCAAAAAATATTAATACGATATTAGTGACGAAAGATCTCTGCGTTGCCATCAAAGCAGAATCATTAAACTTAGAAGTTCAAGACTATATGAATGATAAAGTTGACGTGGACCATATTTACAAGGGCTATAAAGAAGTTTCCCTTCCTTCCCCTCAAATCGACAAGATCTACAACGGCGGCTTAAAGCTGAATAAAAAGACCGGTCTCGACGCCTTACCCAATGAGTTCTTCTATATAAAAAGCTCGGATCAGAAATCTCACGAAACGCTAGCCAGATACGACGGAAATAAAATCGTTCCTCTTCGTTATGCAAATGACAAAGCCTGGGGCCTCACTCCGAAGAACAGAGCGCAGAAGATGGCATTTGAATTGCTTATGGATGAGAGCATCCAGCTGGTTACATTGAGCGGCGGAGCGGGAACCGGAAAATCCATTCTATCCGTAGCGGTGGCCCTTCAAAAGGTTATTGAAAGTAATGTTTACGATAAGCTGATTCTTGTCAAGCCCGTCGTCACGGCAGGAGATCCCATCGGCTTTTTACCCGGCACAGAAAATGAAAAATTGAAGCCCTTCATGGATTCCTTCGGCGATTCCATTGAAAGCCTCATGTCGGAACGCAACAGAAAGCTGCCTTTCGACAAAAGCGGTAAGTTCAAAAAGAATTCCAAGAAAAATGAGTATCAGGAGAAACCTGCCTTTAACGCAGAGTCCTTTCTTGATCAATACCGGGAGGCCGGCGTTATCGAAATGAAGACCTTTGCCTTTATGCGAGGCCGGACGTTATCAAATGCTATGGTGATCATCGATGAAGCACAGGAGATGACGCCCCATCTTGCAAAGCTTATGCTGACCAGAGCAGGCCAGGGTGCTAAATTCGTCATGATCGGAGATCCTTCGGATAATCAAATCGACAACACCTTGGTTGATTCCAAATCCAATGGTCTCGTGTATGTCATTGAAAAGATGAAATCCTATGACATTACCGGGCACATCTCATTGGAGGAGGTGGAGAGAAGTCCATTGGCAAAAATTGCTGAGGAATGCCTGTAATATTACGCGTCTGCCATGGGTGTTCTCTCGAAAACCGCCTCCTTTAAGATGCTTCGCATCAAAGTCGGTAATAGGTTTCACGGTTTTCTATGAGAACCCCCACAGTACGACGCTGTCATTAACAGACATTTAACCGTCTTTTAACCGAACAATGATAGAAGCGATCAAGCGCCTGCATTACAGTATTATTATAAGGAGGTGTTAGGATATGGGACATCGATTTACATCTGAAATGCTTTTTGCAGTGGCTTCGCTGATAACCATTCTAATGATCATTGGTTGGGTTATCTACTTTCGTGAATCTCCGGAATTTCTCTATTATTAGAGAATCAGCTTGAAATGGGAGGGCATCCTATGGCTTTATTTATTTCTTCCGTTATCCCCGCTGTAACACTTATCTTATGGATATTCAGTTTTTTTCTGATCCTCTACACCGGATATTATTTGATCATATCCCTCTTTGCCTTCAAATCTTTAAAGCAGCCGCTATCGTTTCCGCCTCAGAATAAATTTGCCGTCCTGATCGCAGCCAGAAACGAATCGGCGGTAATCGGCAATCTGATCAGTAGTTTGAAAAATCAGGACTATCCTTCTGAATTGTATGAGATCTTTGTTATCCCGAATAATTGCGTTGATCATACAAGAGCAATTGCATTGGAATCCGGTGCATCTGTACTTGACTGTTCCATCGATGTCAGCTCCAAGGGACAGGTTCTTTCCTATGCCTTTGAGCATTTTCTGAAAACAAAGCATGGCTTCGACGCTTTTTGCATCTTCGACGCAGATAATCTGGTTGGTCCCGGTTTTTTGAAAGAGATGAACAATTTGCTTTGTTCAGGATCTCACGTCGCTCAAGGTTACCGGGAAAGCAAAAATCCTACCGATACCGTTATCTCTTCGTGCTATTCCATTTATTACTACAATCTGAATCGGCTCTACAACCATGCCAGAAGTGTCATCGGACTTTCCGCAGTGGTGAATGGAACAGGATTTATGGTGAGTACGGATGCTTTAAAGCAATTGGGCGGCTGGAATACGGTAACGAAGACAGAAGATCTCGAGTTTACTGCAATCTGTGCCTTGAATGGTATTAAAATTCATTGGGCCCCAAAGGCGATCATCTATGACGAACAGCCGCTGACCTTTCTGCAGTCCTGGAATCAGCGAAAGCGCTGGTCCTTCGGGATGCAGCAATGTCTGTCAAAATATTGGAAGCCCCTGCTGACCGATTTTATCGAAAAGAAAAATGTTGTCAGCATGGATATTCTGATCATGTTTCTGGCAACGCATATGCAGGTGCTTGGATTTCTCTCCTTTCTCCTGACCGTTACGCTAACGGTCTTTCATATTCACTATGATCTTTTCCCACAGACGGATCTGACCTTTAAACTGTTTATTTCTCTGGATACTTCTTATCTGTCGACCGTATTGGTCACGATGACCGCTCTTATTCTGGAAAAAAAGAATCCGTTGAAAATGATGAATGGCATATTGTTTACCTGGTTTTTCCTGATCAGCTGGATACCGATCAATCTAATCTCACTCTTTAGCAGGACAAACGAATGGAAGCAGATTTCCCATGTAAGGAATCTGTCTCTTAAAGATATCATCTCAGTGAACCTGAATGAATCATAAATTAATTTAAATTTTGAAAGGAGGTATGAACGATGCAAAGATTAAGCTTATGTATCGATATCGATGGAACGGTAACGGACCCCTATTATTGGATCCCAAGAGCAAATAAGTTTTTCAAAAGAAATATTAAGCCGGAGGACGTGACCTGCTATGAAATGCACGAGGTGCTGGGTGTAGAAGAAAAAGAGTATGAAGAATTTTATTCCGTCTTCGGCACTACGCTCCACAAAGAAGCTGCAGTCAGAAGCGGCGTCCATGAAGTGATCAATGAGTTTTATAAAACCCATTATGTCCATTTTGTTACCGCCAGAGAAGAAAAAATGGAATCAGTCAGTCTGGACTGGCTGTATGAGCACCAGATCCCGTTTGACAGCATTTCACTGCTGGGCAGCCATGACAAGGTAAAAAGGGCGGGAGAACTGGAATCCGACTTTTTCATTGAAGACAACTATAACAATGCCTTACAGTTAGCCCGAGCCGGTTTTGATGTATTGCTGATTGACTGTAACTATAATCAGGGGTCGGTTCTGCCGAACGTAACCCGTGTTCGCAGCTGGAGTGAAATCAAAAAAATCATAACAGAGCACGCAAGAAAGGAGGCATCTTAATGAACTTCCTGACACATATTATGTTTTCCAGGACACTGTATCGGCACCTTTCCAAAGAGATGGATTTAGATCGAAAAGCCTTTTTCTATGGTAATATTAAACCCGACCTTTCTCCTCAATGCTTTCGCAATCCGCACATATTAGAGAACTATCTGTTTCCCGTCTATTATGATTCCAACCGGCTCATCCGTCAGAATCCTCCTGTAAAGGAGTTTTCTGTCGAGCTGGGAGTGATCTGCCATCATATCTGTGATTTTTTCTGTTATTGCCATCTGAATCATACCATTTATCATAAGCTGTTCTATCATTTATTCTATGAAATCCGGCTTCATTTCGTATTTTGTTCCATGGTGCTGAGAAACAAAATCAACTTAGAACCCGTGGGGAAGAATCCGGATGAAAACATTGCCTCAATGGTCATGAAAATGCGGAAAGAGTACACGTCAAAGCAAAAAACACTGTACAGAGATATCGAATATGCTTTACAGACTGCGCTTTTCGCTTGTGAATTGATCGATTCTCTTAAGGCATCTTATAGCCCATACCGCGTATCGTCTGAATGTATTTACTCTCGCCCTCCTCATCTCCAAGCTTTTTCCGCAGATACCTGATATGCACATCTACCGTCCTGTTTTCGCCGTCATAATCGATCCCCCATACCTTATCGAGGAGCTGGTCACGGGTCATGACCATCCCTTTGTTTTCTGCAAGTGTTTTCAGCAGATCAAATTCTTTCAGGGACAGCTCCACCGCTTTCCCATCGACCAAAACCTCGTGCCTTTCTATGTTAATGGTTAGCGCGCCCCTTGTAATATAGTTCACATCACTTCTTTGCTCAGCCCTTCTTAAAACAGCTTTGATTCTTGCCATCAGTTCATGAACGCTGAATGGCTTTGTCATGTAATCATCCGCGCCGAATTCTAAGCCCATCACTTTATCGATATCCTCTTTTTTTGCCGTCAGTATGATGATCGGTATTTTCGAGCCTCGACTCCTTAGCTCTTTGCAAATGTCCAGTCCATTCATGCCAGGCAGCATTAGGTCCAGTAAAATCAAGTCCGGTTTTTCTTTGATGGCCGTCTCAAGCCCCTGCAACCCGTCCTCCGCTTCCAGTACCTTGTAGTTATTGTTTATCAGGTTATAGGATATCAGCTCACGAATATTGGCCTCATCCTCTATCAGCAAAATTTTGTGCATCTCTTTTCCTTCTTTCTTTATCGATGATTTTTCAATATTATCATACACGGTCAATGTTAAAGCGAAGTTAAATAGAGATTAAATGTCTGTTATTTTAGGGATTTAGTTATTTCGTCAATATCGCTTTCGCGATATTTCCTGCAAATAAAAAAGCAACCAGATAGCAATTGAATCATTGCCGGTTGCCATTGAGGAGGCTAATCTATGTAAACAGTCATTTATAACTGATCTGATTCTTAAAATAGATAGGTCCCCCTATCGCTGTGAAATCCATACCGCATCTTCTTCTGTGCCATCAGAACAATCTGCAAAATATGTTTCACTGCCTTCAAAATAATAATTTTCTTCCACTGTTTATCACTCCTTTCTTTCTTTCTTTTCATCTATTTCATTATACCCGCTCTATATTAAGCGCCTATTATGGTTTTGTTAAATGTTGATTATTTTTTCATTCATCTCTTATTCGGTGACTGTATCATAAGGCCAGTCTATAATTCCTCCGAAATCATACACATTTGTATATCCCAGTTCGATGAGTTTTTCGGCGGCTTGCTGGCTGCGGTTGCCCGATCTGCAGTAAATAAGGATTTCAGCATCCAAATCAGGCAGCAGTTCCGGAGGGGTATCTGTAATTGTTTCATTGGGGATGAGTATCGCTCCTTCAATATGTCCTTCGTTATATTCGTCCAAAGTACGAACATCTACGACGATTGCATCCTTGCTCTCATCCATCCTATTTTTTGCATCTTCTGCTGAGATTTTTTTATAATCCGAGTCCGTCTTCTCCGGGACATTGCCGCAGCCGCCGGAAACGAGCATGGTCACGATCAGCATAGCAATCAGTTTACTTATTTTAAACAAGGTAATCCCTCCTTTTTTTGTTTTATTAGTTCTAGTATATCCTATTTTGTTTTATATACCGTGATTATGTCACATTGAAACAAAAGCAGCTAAAATTCACAGCGTATCGCTTTGTTGACAAACTCAGTGAATAAGGATAAAATCTTATCATATAAATTCCATATGAATTGTATGATTAACGAGGTGACAAATGATTTACCTGGACAATGCGGCCACATCCTGGCCAAAACCGGAAACGGTTTATGCGGCAGTCGATCAGGCTTTAAGACAATATGGCGGCAACTCCGGGAGAGGAAGCCATAGTATGTCTCTTGCTGCCGGAGAATTGATCTATGAAGCACGTATGCTATGCGCAAAACTATTTCATGCAGCAAGGCCGGAATGCATCTGCTTTACTTCAAATACTACGGACGCATTAAACCTTGCCATCAAAGGGATTCTTAAGCCCGGAGACCATGTGATCACAAGCAGTATGGAACACAATTCGGTCTCGAGACCTTTAAAAAAATTGGAGAATCGAAATGTTGAGACCACAAAGGTTTTTACTTCTCCTGCGACGGGCATGGATTTGAACGCTTTGGAAAAGGCCTTTCGTAAAAACACAAAGCTGGTGGTTTGCAATCACATCTCAAATGTAACGGGAACGATCAACCCGATGAAAGAAATCAGTCAGCTATGCAGGAAACATGATGTTCTCTTTTTGCTGGATGCAGCACAGTCTGCAGGCTTGGCAGAAATCGACGTCAAAGAAGACAAGATCGACCTGATGGCCTTTCCGGGACACAAAGGTCTTCTGGGGCCTCAGGGGACAGGCGGTTTATATATAAGAGACGGCTTGGTTCTTGATACTTTAAAGGAAGGCGGTACCGGAACCCAATCCGAGCGGTATGATCAGCCGGAGCAGAAGCCGGAACGATACGAGAGCGGGACCCTGAACCTTCCCGGATTGGCAGGCTTAGCCGCGGGATTAAAATATATTATCAAGGAAGGTTTCGGAAATATCGAAAGAAAAGAAGCGGAACTGACAAATCAATTGCTGAACGGATTATGTCTGATCGACGGTATCAAAATTTATGGTCCGGCAGCCGGTAAACCAAGAGGAAGTATTGTTTCCATAACGCTGGAGCAAATCAGCCCAACGGAAGCCTCCATTATGCTGGACAGTGCTTTTCAAATCGCCGTTCGTGCAGGGCTGCATTGTGCCAGGGATGCGCACGATACGCTCGGCACCATTGATCAAGGCGGAGTTTTGAGAATCAGTCCAAATTATTTCAATACAAAACAAGACATAGAAAAATGTATCGAAGCAATCCAACTCATCAGTCAAGGGGTGTAATATCATGGAAGGATCGAGATATTCAAGACAGATCATTTTCGAAAATATTGGTGAAGACGGCCAGCAGAAGCTTATCGACTCTACCGTTGCCATTGTCGGCCTTGGTGCTCTCGGCACGGTAAGCGCCAATAATCTGGCTCGTGCCGGCGTCGGTAAAATCAAGCTGATCGACAGGGATTATGTGGAGCTAAGCAACCTGCAGCGGCAGACCCTGTACGATGAACAGGATGTTAAAAATGAAAAGCCCAAAGCCGCTGCCGCTTACGAACATTTGATAAA
>CAZTEH010000117.1:0-11745 GCA_964612345.1 uncultured Oscillospiraceae bacterium
AACGATGTTGATGGGACCTGATTTTAATGCTTTCCAAACAAAAAAATGTATTTTGAGGAGGTTACCATGAAAAAAACACTAATTCTTTTATTGGCAATGGTTCTTGTATTTTCTGTTTTTACCGGCTGCCAAAGCACGGAGCCGTCAACAGAGACAGGATCCGATGAAACATCATCAGAACCGCTCAAGATAGGTCATTTGACTTATCATACCGGTCCGTTCGGCCATGTAGGACCTATGTTCGATGGCGCGGCAAACTTTGCGTTGGACATCATCAATGAAGACCCGCCTCTTGGAAGAGAGGTAAGCATTATTCATCAGGATCTTGGAACCATGGGAGAAGGTCAGGCAGCAAGAAAGCTGGTTGACAATGAGAAAGTAGATGTTCTACTTAATGTTGCCGGAGAGTATATGTCTTATCGTGATTGGCTGCTGGAAGTTGAAACGGAAAAGGGTGGACCGCTGCTTCCTTCTGTTCACGCAGGTTCTATTAATTCAGCATTTGGCGGAACCGTAGAAGAACCGATCTTCAGAGGAGCTCCTATGGATACCGACCAGGGCGTAGCAACCGCTATCCAGGCACAAAATCAGGGAGCGAAGACGGTTGTAGTTATGGCTGTTGAAAACGACGGCATGCAGATGCAGCAGGACTCCGCTGTAAAAGCAAGTAAAGCTTTAGGAATGGAAGTATTGGGAGAACTTGATTTCCAGCCTGAACAGACCTCTTACAGAAGTGTAGTCAGCCAGGCGCAGGCTCTTAAACCGGATGCTTTATTGATCTTCTGCGCGGCGGAAGACGGCGGTACCATCGTTAAGAATGCAGCTGAAATGGGCATGTCATCCATTATCGTAGGAGCAACCGACTGGTTATTCGTTGAATTCCCACAGACCGCAACAATGGATGCTTTGAACAAGCATAAGTATGTTGGAGCAGTTGGATTCACGTATCAGGAAGGACCTGCATGGGATTTCTATAAAGCTGCATGGGAGGCTTCCGAATATGCAAGCCTGAATGATCCATCCAATTCCTATACCTTACAGTATTATGATCTTCTGAACGTTGCAATGCTGGCGATCGAAAAAGCCGGTGGAACAGACGTCAATAAATGGGTTGAAGCGATGCATGATGTATCAATGGAACCCGGTACGAAGGTATATACATATGCAGAAGGAATCAAAGCTCTGAGAAACGGGGAAGACATCGACTATGATGGAGTAACCGGAACATTCAACTACACCGATACCGGAGTAGTTGGCGGACTTTATGGAGTATTCCAGTGGAAAGATACCGAGACTTTTGAAAGAGCAAGTGTTATTGAAGGTCAAGCCATATTGGACGTATCAAGTAAAATTGAATAACAATTCAAACGTCATGGATTACGGCGCGCTAATGTAAAAAGTGAGCGTGCTAATGAAAAAGTGAAAAAGCACCTGCTTCCGAAGAGTGTATTTCTTCTCCTCGCGGAAGCGGGTGCTAATTAAAACAGATATTGGACTTTAATCAAAGCAGAACTGAGAAATTTAGTGTAAAGGAGTTACTATGACCTTATCAACATTCTTATCTAGTACTTTGGTATTAGGACTGCTTGAGGCGGCACCTCTGGTTCTTGCAGCAATAGGGTTTACATTAATTTACCGTCTTAATGGATTTACTAATGTGGCCTATGCTGAAAATATAACTCTTGGTGCCTATTTCGCAGTGATATTCAACTCACTTTTAGGTTTGAACTTTTATGTTTCCATCGTCCCGGCTACGCTTCTGTCCGGCTTGTTAAGCGTTGCTACCTATCTTATCATTTTCAGACCTGCTTTCCGTAGGGGAGTCGGTAAGACCGAACTGATCATACTATCCGTCGGCGTATCCTATTTTATCCGATATACAGCGAGAATAATATTTGGAAACGATCTGTTCAATTTTAGTTTCAGCAGTACATCCTATCTGTCGGTTTTCGGCATTGGTGTAACGGATATTCAGCTGACCTGCATCGGTCTGGTAGCTGTAATATCGATCGGTATTTATTTATTTATTTATAAAACAAATTACGGTGAAAAGATGAGGGCGCTTGCTGATAATGAGGAACTGGCAATGATCAGCGGAATCAATCCGACAAAGGTATCTGTGCTGATTTGGTTTATCGCCGGAAGCTCCGCAGGACTTGCAGGATTATTCTACGGCACCTTCGCCTTTGTTAGTTCGTCATTGGGATGGAACATGATTTTGATTGTAATCATGGTATCCGTCGTAGGCGGAATCGGGAGTATCCGCGGTGCTTTGATTGCAAGTGCGTTTGTCGGTATCGTCACCTCGGCGGTAAATCTTCTGACATCAAACTCTCTATACGGCGAAATTGTATTACTGATAATCTTTATTGGGATTCTAAAAATAAGAAAGGTGAGGGTGTAAGTATGGGACTGTTATCGGGATATGTGATATATTCACTCTCTTTTCTTTTGATTTACATCGCTTTGGCGACAATCCTGCACCTGCAGTTCAGTATAACAGGAATCGTCAACTTCGGAATTGTCGGATTCTGGGGTCTTGGCATGTATGCATTTGCATTGCTGCAGATGAAGCTTGCGATGCCTTTTATACCGGCGCTCATATTGGCCTGTGCAATAACCGGAATTATCTCTTTAATTCTAGGACGCATTATCCTGAATCTCGACGGTCAGGCAATTCTGGTTGGTACGCTAGCATTTGCAACCGTCATAGAATACCTGACAACAACGGAAAAATGGGCAACCAACGGGGTAATGGGACTCGGGACAATCAAGATGCCGTTCGATTTTGGCCCGTCTACCGATCTGGTATTCTTCCTAATCATATTGGTATGTCTGATTCTGCTGATACTTTATGCGGCAAAGTTGAAGACGTCTCCTTACGGAAGGCTGCTTTTAAGCATCAAGGACAATGAAGTTCTTGCTCAAAGCCTTGGAAAACCTACCTTCCGTCATAAAATCATCTTCTTTACATTTACCTGTATGCTAATTGGATTTTTTGGAGCCCTATCTGCTCCTTTATATAATTATATCTTCCCAAGAATGATCGGCCCCGGCATCACCTTTACAATATGGATCGCATTAATGCTGGGCGGCAGAACAAGACTTCTGGGCGGAATGGTTGGAATAGCGGCAACCGTTGGATTATTCGACTATTTTATAGAAACGGTCGTGCCGATTCCGACGGAATATGCAGAGATGGTTCCAAACTTCAAATTTGCCTTCTATGGGCTTATGCTGATCCTTATTCTCATGTTTAGACCTTTAGGCATACTGGGAGATAAGAAAAAGGAGGGTGCAAGATGAGACAGAAATCGCTTCACTTAAAAAATGTTGTGAAAAAATACGGTGGAAGAACGGTAGTAAATGTTCCGGATATCACGTTTGGTACTCATGGAATAGAGGGCCTCATCGGTCCGAACGGAGCAGGAAAAACAACCTTGATCAATCTGATTAGCCATAAGGTTGGAATGACACAGGGACAGATTCTGTATTACAAGAATGAGAAAGAAATTGATATATCCAATAAATGTTTCGATGAGATTTCAAGGTTCGGCCTGGTGAGATCCAATCAGATCATACAGGATTTTGAAAGCTTAAGCATAAGAGATTCCTTGCTGCTCTCCCTTGCATCTCCGAAGCATGAAAAGTTTTATAATATTTTCTGCGATAAGCAATTAAGGAAATCCGCAGAACAGGAAATCGAAAAATATCTGGATTATTTCCACTTTGATAACCCCGACGGAAATGCATTGTCGGCCGGTGAGAAAAAGCTTCTCGATATCATAAGGTGTATGCTGCTGAAGCCCAACTTCCTTCTTATGGATGAGCCGACGGCAGGGCTGCCTCAGGATCAGACAGATAAAGTCGTTGAATTGATGAGACAGAAGACCACAGAAGAAGGCATGTCAATCTTGATTGTGGAGCATGACCTGGATCTAATCTGGAAGGTTTCCGAGAATGTCTACTTCATGGCTGAGGGAGAAATCCTGATCCAGGGTGTTCCCGAAGAAATCAGAAAGAACGAGACAGTAATTAAAAAGTATATGGGGGAAGGAAGCAATGCTTAAAGTAAACAATATTAGAAGTGGATACGGAGATGTAGAAGTGCTTCATGATCTCAGCTTTGAAGTCAAACATGAGATTTATGCGATCCTTGGTGCAAACGGTGCCGGGAAAACCACCCTCATGAAGACCATCGCCAAAGTGCTGCATCTGAATAATGGAGAAATTCACTTCAAGGATGAAAATATCTCCGGGCTTACCTCTTATCAGGTTGCGGCAAAGGGTCTGGCCTTTGTACCCCAGGAGGGAAATATATTCCCCACCATGACGGTAATGGAGAATCTTTCCATCGGCAGTGTGCTGCTTGGGAAAAAACCGAAGAAAGAAAAGCTGGAAGAGGTTTTTGATGTCTTCCCGGATATCTATGAAAGAATTAATCAGAAAGCAGGAAGTCTTAGCGGTGGCGAAGCACAGATGGTCGCCGTCGGAAGAGCACTGATGCAGGATCCCGAGCTGATATTGCTTGACGAACCTACATCAGGCTTATCACCCAAATATGTCGATATGTTCTTCCATAAGGTGAAGGAAATCCATGAAAAGAAAGATGTCAGCATTATCATTTCCGAACAGAATGCCGCGAAGGCACTGGAGATCGCAGATAAGATCATGGTGCTGAATCTTGGCAGGATTCATTTTATTGAGGACTGCGCAAAATGCGTGCTCGACATGATAAAAGAGGGATACCGAATCTGATATCCCGACAGAAAGGATTATTACAATGGCAGAACAATATAAAAGCCCTTTACATCAAATGGCGTGTACGACGCCGACAGACTTTTGGAACGATTCCTGTTCCATCCCGGAATTGACCTATGCATTGGAGCATGGAGCGGTGGGAGCAACCACCAATCCCGTCATTGTCGGAGAAGTATTGAAAAAGAATATGAATGATTATGCTGACAGAATCAAAGAACTCATCAGAGAAATGGGCGATGCAACGGAAGATGATATTGCATGGAGGCTGAATGAAGAGATGGCTCTAGCCGGAGCAAAGCTTTTAGAACCCGCTTTCCTTGAGTCAAAGGGCCAGAAAGGCAGAATTTCGATTCAGACCAACACGAAATATTATCGGAGCACAGAACTTATGATTGCCCAGGCAACACATTTCGGAACACTTGCGCCTAATATTCAGATAAAAATGCCGGCAACAAAAGCAGGTATAAAGGCCTATGAAGAAGTAACCTATCAGGGAGTCAGCATCAACGCGACCGTTAGCTTCAGCGTACCACAGGCATTAGCCGTTGCCGAAGCGGTGGAACGCGGACTCGCGCGGAGAGAAGCGGAAGGAAAAGACACCTCTATGATGCATCCCGTATGCACCATCATGGTGGGAAGGCTGGACGACTGGCTGAAAGAAGTTGCCGAAAGAGACAATATCCTTGTGGATCCGGAATGTCTGGATTGGGCAGGGGTGGCCGTCATGAAAAACGCCTATAAGATCTATAAGGAACGAGGATACCGGACACAGCTTTTGGCTGCTGCATACAGGAATCATCATCAGTGGACGCAGTTCATGGGTGCAGATATGTCCCTGACGATTCCTCATAAATGGATCAAACGATTTAACAGTTGTGAGGTACCGGTGCAGAACAATATCGATACTCCTGTGGATCAAAAGTATCTGGATCAGCTGATGAGGAGCTTCCCTGACTTTAACAAAGCATATGATGCAGAGGGAATGACCATCGACCAGTTCGATACGTTCGGACCGGTCAGCAAGACGCTGCTTCAATTTTTAAAAGGCTATGATGAGTTGGTCTCAATCATCAGGAACTACATGATAACCGTAAAATAACCGGAACCGTAAAGAACCGGACAGAATGTTATGAAGGAGGTGAAGGATGGATACATTAAAAAGGAAGCCGATTGAAAAACGTCCTTTATATCGGGAAGAGATAAGAAATTCGATTAAAAAAGCAATCATGTCGGGTGAATTGAAGCCGGGAGACCGTATTATCGAAACCCGCTGGGCAAAAGATTTGGGAGTATCGCAATCGCCGGTGAGAGAAGCGATCCGGGAGCTGGAAATGATCGGGCTGGTGGAAAATATTCCATATCAAGGGTGTTTTGTTCGAAAAGTTACGAAAAAAGACATGAAGGATTCCTATAAGGTTCGAATGTATTTGGAATTGCTGGGAATCCAGGACGCTGTGAAAAATGTGGACGCAAATCAGATAAAAGAGATCCATTCCATTTTAAAAGAAATGGAGATCGCCGCCGAGGCGAATAACTTCGACCTCTATATTCAGAAAGACGTATTATTTCATAAGAAAATCGTAGCGATTTCGAAAAATGATATCTTGCTTCGCTCATGGGATCAATGTAATATACATGATTTGACGTATATCGGGACTTGGGTTTCCCATCGAACATTAGAACAGCTGTCGGTTCGTCACGAGGGACTGTATGAGGCAATTGAGGCGAGGGATGCAGATCGTGCCGCAGCGGAGATAAGCCGGCATTTTGAACAGCTTATCGATGAACTGGATATAAAAGAAGAAGAATAAATATTTAGGAGGTAAATTGTGGAAGGATTAATTGGCAAGGGCGAAATAAGAATTGATGCATATGACAAAGTAACCGGAAAAGGCTTGTATGCCAGCGATTACGGCAATCAATTCCCAAATTTGGCACATATCAAAGCGTTGCGCAGCCCATACGCGCATGCATTGATAAAAAAACTGGACCTCAGTAAAGCAAAAGCGTTGGACGGTGTAATTTACATAATGACAGGGCATGAACCCGGCTTGGATTGGGATCAATTCCCCAAGGCTTCCATCATTGCCAAGGATGAAACGCTTTGGGCCGGGCAGATCGTTGCGCTGGTATGTGCGGAAACACTTGAGATCGCAGAAAGGGCAGTGGAATTAATCGAGGTTGAATTCGAAAAATTGCCGGCTGTTCTGGATTACTATGCAGCGATCAATCCGAATGCGGCATCGGTGATCGACCCGGAATACGAAACACGTCCGCTTGGATTCTCCGACCGGCCGGGAGACAGAGCTTCCAACCGCGTATCCCCCAATGTAGTGGGTGAATTTAAGATGCATGCGGGTGATGTGCCGGCTGCGATGAAGGAAGCGGAAGTTATCGTCGAAGGAGAATTTTGGACCGGCAAGAAGACGGCAAGCCCTTTGGAGTGTGCAAATGCGATCTGCCGCTATGATTCCGACGGCGGGATCACCATGTGGTCCAACGGCGCCGGCGTGCACGGCGTCATAAAGCAGGGGATCTGCAGGATCCTCAAAATAAAAGAAAGCATGGTGCGGATCATTCAGCCGTATATGGGCGGAAGCTTCGGCTCCCGATTGAATCCGTATGTAGAAGTGATCACAGCATTAATGTGCTTAAGAACGAAAAAAACGGTTTCTTTCCAGTTTAACAGAGAAGAGGTCTTTATCGGCGCGCCTTCCAACTGGCCGTGCATCACAAAGGTTAAGCTTGGCGCGAAGCAGGACGGAACCATAATTGTCAACGATTATTATCTGGCGGAAGAAATCGGAGCCTGTGTAAATAATACGTTCTTCAGTGGACGCCTTTCCTCCTCCGGAGCTGTTCCGGTTTACCGGTTCCCGAACCTGAGAATGGATACCTGTGCGGTTGCCACCAATACGGTTCCGGCTGCGGAATACCGCGGACTTGGCTGCCCGGAGGGAGAATTCGGCATTGAATGTCTGGTGAACCAGCTGGCCGACGAGTTGGGTATGAGTCCGGTGGAGATCCGAATGAAGAATATCATCGATAAAGGCGAACGGGATGCTTTCGGCGAGCTGATCACGAGCATCGGTTTAAAGAAATGTCTGCAAAGTGTTGCAGATGCCATACAAGTCGAAGAAGTGCCGGAACAGGATATGGGCGTATGGAAAAAAGGACGCGGCTGTGCAGTAGGCGGCAAGCAGAATACACCGCTGGGACGTTCGGAAGCAGAAGTCTGGTATAACAGCGACGGGAGCATCCAGTTGTTTATCAGCTGTGATGAAAACGGAATGGGAGCGACTACCGCTTTAGCTCAGATTGCTGCTCATGAATTTAAAGTGCCGCTTTCTGAAGTAAAAGTTACCAAAGGCGACACTGCTATTACACCATATGACAATTATTCTGCATCCAGCCGTACGACCTATAACACCGGAAATGCGGTGAAGCTGGCCTGTGAAGATGCCATCTCCAAATTAAAAGAAGAAGTAGCCAGGGCCTATGGATTACATCCTTCTAAAGTTGAGATTGAAGGAAGAAAGGCAATCCTTGCCGGATCGTACATACAAGAAGCGGATATTCCGTCTTTATTCAAGCCAACCTCCATGTTTACCCAGGGCAACTGGGGACTGCAGAAAGGTACGCCGGTGGTAGGGCATGGTTTATTCTGTCCTGCTCCGATCCATCAGTGGGATGATAAGGGTTTGTCCGACCGTGTATGGAATTGGTTCCAATATTCCGCAGCTGCGGTTGAGGTTGCAGTCAACGAAGAAACCGGGCAGGTTAAAGTACTTAAAATTGCTTCATCCGCTGATACCGGAAATCCGATCAATCCTAAATTGGTTGAAGGTCAAATCGAAGGCGGCGTCCACATGGCAATTGGTTTCTCTTTGAATGAGGAACATTTATTCGATGCAAACGGTAAAATTTCCAATGCAAATCTCAGCGACTACCGTCTGCCGACTATTTTGGATATGCCGACCAATGAAAATGTGCATGCCTTTATCAATCCGGATCCGCTGCCTGACGGGCCTTACGGTGCGAAGGGTATGGCAGAATCCATCACGATTCCTGTCGGACCGGCAATTGCGCATGCGATATATAAAGCAGTCGGAGTAAGAGTAACGGGCTATCCGATGACCGCGGAGCGCGTTTTGGCGCTCATCAATGAAAAAAAGGCAAAGGAGGCGGCGAAATAACATGGAAAGAATGGAAATTAAAATCACGGTAAATGGCAGAAAGCACACTTTATATGTAAGCCCCGATCGGACACTGCTTGAGATTCTTAGAGAAGAACTGAATCTGATCGGTACGAAAAAAGGCTGTGACGATTCCAATTGCGGAGTCTGTACTGTTTTAATGGATGGCCTGGCGGTGAAAAGCTGCACGATTCTGATACCTCGGGCAAACGGACATTCCATCACGACCATCGAAGGACTGGAACGAGAGAACGGTCTGCATCCATTGCAGCAGTCGTTTATTGATCATTTTGCAGTCCAGTGCGGCTTCTGTACACCCGGCATGATTCTGACGGCGAAGGCGATTTTGGATGAAAATCCAAATGCCACAGAAGATGAGATCCGGGAAGGACTTCATGGAAACATCTGTCGATGTATCGGTTACAAGAAAATCGTGGAATCCATTGAAGCTGTTCGTAACGGTGAATATAAAGAAAGCTGCGGGGAGGTGTAGAATATGCGTTTTGATAAATATTTTGAACCGGCTACGGTCTTGGAGTGCTGTAATATTCTGAAAGAATATGGTTCCGATGCGAAGATTCTTGCCGGCGGTACCGATGTGGTACCCCGATTAAAGAATAAAATCTGGAGACCAAAAGCAATCGTAAGCATCGGCAAGCTTCCGGATATCGATGCCATTTCAGTCCAGAAGGATGGTCTGGAATTGGGAGCCGGGGCGCAGCTGAGAAGAATTTCTCTGGATCAATCACTGGAAAAGGACTACAAAGTCATTATGGAAGCTGCAGGAAATGTATCCTCCATGCAGATTAGAAATATCGCAACCATCGGCGGGAATGCCTGCAATGCATCTCCAAGCGCGGATGCGATCCAGGGACTGATGGCGATGGATGCAAAGGCAGTGATTACCGATTCGGAAGGAGTCCGTGAAGTCGCCATAGAAGATTTCTTTACCGGCCCCGGAACCACCGTTCTGAAAGAGGGGGAATTCCTGCTGAAATTTAAAATTCCTGCACCGAAAGCCGGAACAGGAGCGGTATACAAGAAATTTGCCATTCGAGGCGATACCGATATTTCCATCGTGGGAGTCGCTTGCCGATTGATCCTGCAAAAGGACGGAACCATTGAGGATGCACGTATTTCGCTGGCGGCAGTCGCCCCGAAACCGATTCGCGCAACCGATGCGGAAAAACTGCTGATCGGAAAGAAACTGACTGCCGAATTGATCGAACAGGTTGGGGAAGCCGCTGCAAACAGCTGTACTCCGATCAGCGACCAGCGTGCTACGGCGGAATACCGAAAACAAATGGTAGGTGTATGGACGCGTCATGCGGTGGAGGAAGCGGCAGAAAGAGCAAAAAGCAAGCTGAGCGGCAATTAAAAATTTAGCAGAGCAGAGGAGAAAGTCAATATGGAAATGTTAACACCAAATGTGTATATAGAAACCAAAATCAGAGGCTGCAATCCCGGCATTGTATTTACAAGGGAGGGCTCCGTCTTCATCGATACCGCCCAATGGATCTCAACATTGCTGGAAATGCGTAAATTTGCAAAAGAGAAAGGGCCAATCAAATACCTGATCAATACAGAGGGACATATTGACCACATCTTTGGGAATCATTGGTTTGCAGGCGAAACCACAGTAATCGGACATGAGAAGCTGAACGAATTGTTTTGGACGGTAGCCGGAGATTTGGATTGCTATGATTACAGTGTGGATGTTATTGAGCGTCAGGACAAAGAATGCCTGCATTTAATGCCTTCCCGTGAAGAATATATTGTCAACCGTCCGCAGATCACATTCAGCGAGCGTATGACCCTGAAACTTGGAGATCACACCTTCGAGCTGTATCATACCCCGGGTCATTCCCCTTCACAGATCTGTGTGTATGTTCCTGAGGAAAGGGTAGCCTTCGTTGGAGATACTCTTTTCTCGGACTGCCAGACATGGCTTCATTCGGCAGATATCGATCTGTTGTTTGAGACTCTGGATTTTCTGGAAACACTGGATGTGGAGTGGTTTGTTCCGGGTCACGGCCCGGTCGTCGGGAAAGAATTTATCCGCGAGCAGCGCGCCTTCATTTATGAATGGATCGCAGAGGTTGCAAAGGGAATCCAAAAAGGATGGTCTCTCGATGACTGCATCAAGAATATCAGCTTTGAAGACCGCTTTCAGGTGGACATCGGGCAGGATGAAATGATGGAGTACATTCAGAGGACTAATGTTGTGAAATGCTATAACTATCTGACGAAAAACCAATAAGGACTACACGCTGATATTGCGTTTGATTTCCAAAGGTGTCTTTTTCGAAGCGGTATTCTTATACAGGTCAAATTGATACGTGCATTTATCTGCACGAGTCACAGAGGTTGTGTACTCAAATACAAAACCGGAGTCTAAGTAGGAAATTCGTGTGATTTGATACCCTACACTTTTGGAAGGACATTCCAGCAGAGCGGCCTCGCTTTTGGATAAAAGAATTGCATCCAGGGATTCCTTTGCGTGATACATATCTAACTGGTACGTTTCATTCAGGACCTGATAGAGGGAGTTCCTGTTGAAATCAAAGGTTTCGATTTTATTACAGAGGTAGTAGGGAATATAAGTACGCTCCCATAGGATAGGTTCTTGATTGGCAAGGCGCAGACGTTCCAGATAAAACACGGGTGTTTGCGCAGTCGGAAGCTTTAAAATGTCTGCAATATCATCCGGACATCGATCCAGGACCTCAGCCCTTATGACTTTTGAACTGGGCTTGGCATCAATGGATTTCATGTCTTCCGTAAAGCT
>CAZTEH010000118.1:0-11548 GCA_964612345.1 uncultured Oscillospiraceae bacterium
TCAACGTCCCTTTCAGGGACTCCGACTCGCTTCGCTCACTGCTGTCCATTTTGCCAGCCAAGCAAGCTTGGGGCAAAATGGCAACGAGGCGGGGAACATCTCCGCCTCGTTATAATAATAGTTTTTTCAATTCACTTCTTTTGCTGACGTACGTTTTCTCATAAATTGTACCGACGACTTTTTTTACATAGTTATAGGAATAATGGAGCGCTTCGCCTATTTCCTGATTGGTGTATCCCAGCGCGATCAGCCGCAATATTTTCTTCTCGGTGTCGCTTAACCCGGCTGATATCTGTTCAAATTTTTCCTCATCGATCCGAATTTCCTGTCCGTTTTTCTCCATCATACTAAGCTGACGGAGCCGCTTGCCGTTTTCCAGATGCACCTTCAGCCGCGCTAGCAGGATTTCCTTGATAAACGGCTTGGTAATGTAGTCCACCGCACCGTAGGACAGCCCCTTCAGTTCCGCTTGTGTTTTGGTCACCCCAGTGAGAAACACAATGGGAATCTCCTGCGCATCCTCTATTTCCCGCAGCGCAATCAGCGTGTCAAAACCGCTCAGTCCCGGCATATCGATGTCCAGCAGGATGATGTCGGGCATATAGTCCGTCTGCAGCAGGGCAACCGCTTCATACCCTGATTTCACACAACTTACCGCATAATTACCCCGCAGGATTTCTCCCGCCATTTTAATAAGCGCCGGATCGTCGTCTACAATCAAAACCGCGTTTTTATCTTCCAACTGCGTCACCTCCCATGCCAATCAGGAGGCGCTCCGCTTCCCTAAATTCTATCTCGTCAACCTTTTGCCGGATTTCCCGCAGACGTTCTATGGTATCTGTCCTGTTGGAGGAAGCAATCATGTGCTCAAGCGCCGCAAGAGCGTCCGGCTGCCGGTTGTGTTTAAGCAGTATCAGCAGCTCGTCCATACTGATGCTGGTATTTTCTGTTTCAATCTGCCCGGCGGTCAGCTCGTCAAGTGCTGCAACAAGTTGTTTTAAGACTTCCTGCGCCCGGCTCCATTCATAGTACAGGATGGGCATAGTAATTTCTATATACGTATCGTTTTCCTCCATACACTGTTTTTCCACCTTGGCGGCAGTATCGGAAAGATTGACAGCTCCCACGGCTCTTGCTTTGCTTTTGAGGGAATGAACCGTAAATTTAAGGCTCTGCCAGTCTTTTTGTGCCTCAGCTTTCGCCGCTTCCTGTCTGCTCTTGTCGTAATTTTCCACAAAAAACACCGCCAGATTTCTGTACTGGAGCATATCGCCGCTCAAATAGCTCAAACCCTCCGCCAGAATTATGCAGTAAACAGCCGCATCCCGCGCAAGCTTATTCTTGATCTCAGAGGGAATCAGATTCTGTGCGCACCGGTTATTGACCGTTATCAGGTCCACGGGAAGAAGCCCCATAAGCATTTCCTCCAAGTCCTTCCACATGATGGGTTTGGATAAGTATTCGATAAACCCGGCATTCAGCAAGGTTTGCTTTACCCCGGCCATAACATTGGCGGTCAGAGCCACCACCGGCGTATCAAAGCCGGGGATTTCCTTCAAAGCGCGCAGAGTGTCGATACCGTCCATATCAGGCATCATATAATCCATTAGAATAACATGATAGTGTTTTTTCGCAACCGCCTTGATACATTCTTTTCCGCTTATGACCGTATCCACCCGCAGCAGTGTCCGGGAAAGCAGAGATTTTACAACCAGCAGGTTTTCCGTGCTGTCGTCCACCACAAGGACATTGCCTCCGGGAGCAATAAAGCTGCCTTCCCCTGCCGCTTCCTCTTTTTCCGTTATCGTCCGCTTGTGGAGCGGCGTTTTATTATGAACCTTTTGCGGAATTTCCACGGAAAAGACGCTGCCATGACCCAAGCGGCTTTTTACATCAATACGTCCCTGCATCAGATCGGTGAAATTTTTTGCTATAGCAAGGCCCAGGCCGGTTCCTTCAATGTTCCGGTGGGTTTGGAGATCCCCCCGGGTGAACGCGTCAAAAATCAAGGCGATGTTTTCCTCTTTGATACCGATCCCTGTATCGGAAACCGATACGCAGAGCAGTATTTCATCCGGCACCTTTCCCGGCTTTTGGGCAAAGGAGAGTGTAACGCCGCCCTGCTTCGTATACTTTGCCGCATTGCTTAAAAAGTTGGCAGCCACTTGCTTGATATGTATGAAATCACCGGTCAGTCCGCAGGGCAGGCTTTCGTCAGCTTGAACCTCAAACTCGAGACTGTTCCGGCTCACCCGTTCCATTCCGATCATGACAAGATCATCAATCAAATCCGCCGTCTGGTAGTTTTCCGATACGATCTCCAGCTTGCCCGATTCAATTTTTGACATATCCAGAATATTGTCGATGAGAGTCAGGAGGGTTTTGCCCGCGTTTTGGATATTCAGGCTGTAGTCCCTGACCTGCTCCAAGCTCCTTTCCCGGATAACCATATCGTTCATGCCCAGCATGACATTGATGGGGGTTCGGATTTCGTGGCTCATATTGGCGAGAAAATTACTCTTTTCTTTGCTGAGCCGGAGCGCTTCTTCTCTGGCAGTTTCAAGCTCCCGCTGCTGCGCGTTGTACATTCTGAAATGAATGAACAGGGTAATACCCAGCGCAATGCTGACGCAGGGAAATCCGATGATGATGTCTGTTAAAAGTTCCTGTTCCGTTTCAAAAAAGTGGACGCTTTGGGGATACGCATACGCAGTCAGGCAGATTCCTATGTAGACAAGCATTTCTATGACCGTCATCACAATTATTTTCTTGCCTTCCAGCATAAAGACCGTAAACAAAATGGCAAACACAAAGAACGAAGGCATTCCGCTATGATAGCCTCCGGCGCTAAAAAACATGGCAGGGAAAAAGATCAGAAAGATGATAATCGTGGTGAACATGTAGCACTGCTGATATTTGCCGCTCTTGTAGGAGTAGTACAGCAGGCAGAACGCAAACACCGCGGAGATCAGGTTGACCAGTATATTCCAGAATCCTGCGTTTGTAAAAACACCCAAAACCGCCATTATCATACCAATCGTCATGCCCGCCATTGCCAGTACGTTGAACAGCCGCACTCGGAAATCCAACCGTTTGTCTAAAAATTTATCACGAATAAAGCGAAGAAACCGGATCACACATGCACCTCTCAAAGTAAAAATTTTATGTATAAAATTTTATGGTGAAATATTTATAGAAGTTTTCATAAAATAATTATACCATGCCTGTGCAATCTGGACTAGTTACTTTGAGTTACCTCTTTCGAATATCATACACCGGACAGGCGATGGATCTCATTCAGGAATACTAGGGCTCGGGCCATCTCGCGGAATATCTGAGTATGCTGGACAAACGGACAGCGTAGCGGAGCGGAGGAGCAGACCTTGTCTGCGTTGCTTACAATCTGAAAAGAGCAATCAATATGATAGGAACGAAAGCACTAATCGAGGGTATCCTGGCCGGATAACCTCTTTTTCTTATTAAAATCGATCAAAAAATATGAAAAGCATCGGTGTTCCGATGCTTTTCATGCCTGAAATTTCAACGTTTTCAGACAAATTGTGGTGGAGAATAGGAGGTTCGAACTCCTGATCTCTTGACTGCCAGTCAAGCGCGATCCCAGCTTCGCCAATTCCCCGTATTATGGCAAAAAAATATTGGGCTGTGTTTCTGAATCAGGCGCGCTCCCAGCTGCGCTATAAGCCCATATTCAGTTATTTTCCTGCTACACATATATTTGAGCTGCATGCGTTATCGGCAATTATTATTATCTGGGATTTTGGCCGTTTTGTCAATGGCTTTTCATGAAATCTTCTGATCGTTTGATACATTTTATCCGAAACATGGTATCCTATGAAAAAGTGGTATTATTATCAGTTTAGGAGGATCGGTCCATGGAAATCAGGAAATTAATAAAAGCTGAATTGCATGAGGCAATGGCGGTGGTCTGGGATATATTTCTTGAATTTGAGGCGCCGGAGTATTCGCAGGAAGGAGTCGATGAATTCAAAAGGACGATTGATCAGCAGGCCGAAAATATGACTTTTGCGATGTATGGTGCCTTTGAAAAAGACAACCTTTTCGGTGTGATCGCCACAAGAAATGAAGGCAGCCACATCTCTTTATTCTTTGTAAAGAAAGAAAATCACGGTCAGGGTATTGGCAGAATGCTGTTCGAGCACATCGTCCCTCTCTGCAAAAGCAGCTGCATTACGGTCAATTCCTCTCCTTATGCCGCCAATATCTATCGCAAACTGGGCTTTGCGGATACCGATACCGAACAATTGACCAACGGGATCCGATATGTGCCGATGAGATTATCGCTATAATCTCTATCGGAATTTCATCACCTTATATACATCCTTTTCTAAAATGATGTTATACGCCACTTCGTTTTTCTCTGTAGTCCCAGTATCTGAACTGTATGCTGCATTGACCGCTGCAGTATAAGTGCCGTCTTCGTTTTTGTTGACACGGAGAAGGTCATAACTCTTAAGATCGGACGGATTTTTTTCTATTTCTGATACAAATGCATCATAGTCCTCTGGCCTTTCTGAAATCGGCGTCAAGAGATAGAGCACGCTGTAACGCTTATTCTTTTCCGCGTCCAAATATCTCATTAAAGCCTCTTCCGGTGTCCGCGACAGGATGTCTTGCCCACTTTGCCGGATACCGGCATTCATCCGGTCACTATAGAAAAACGACATCGGGTCGTAATTATTTGAAGCATTCCAAATGATATACTCGTCGATTCCCAGCTCCATGCCGGCCGCCAATTGCGCAGAGATTGCTTTCGCGTCATAATCGATATGACCCTTGACCCAAGGCGCAGTGAAGCCTTGGATCCATGGCCTGATGATCCCGGGATTCTTCTCAGCCGCATTTTTTTCGATCGCTTCCAGGAGTGCAAGCCGGACGATCTCATAGGGATTCTGATCCGGCACATTAAAACCGTACAGTCCCGGACCGTAATGACTTGGATAAATCATTGGACAGATATAGTCCGCCTGATTGGCAATTTTTCGCCAGGTCTGGCCGATATCTTCCGGCTTGTCGTCCCAGGAATGTGTGATAATGCCGAAAACATCAGCGGATATATGTACGTTATAGGATTCCAATTCGGATTTCGCAAACTTTAAGAAATCCTCAATCCCTTCATCTTTGTCCCTGCCGTTTCGGTCCGGAAATTCTGTGATTGGATTGTAAGTTTTAGCATCATCAGGGAAGCGCACATAATCGTACTGTATTTCCTGAAATCCCCGGAGGGCCGCTTCCTTCGAAATTGCCAGAACGTATTTCCAGACATAATCGTCAAAGGGATTGACCCACATTTTTCCCGAATAATCCTTGTAAACTCCGCCGGATAATAACTGAATTGCATGCTCGCTCTTTACTTCTGCTAAATAAGGATCTTTAAACGCCACGATTCTCGCAATGCTATAAATCTTCTTTTCCGTGAGATAATTCATCAATTTTTCATAGTTTTCAAAGGGCGTCGACGAATTGGATTTGATCTGATTGACGATATCAATATCGCTTTTCCAGGGAACAACCCCATCGTCATTTTTTATATCAATAACCAGAGCGTTGATTTCTGTAGCCTCACAGATTCCCAGCGCTTTTTCCAGCTTATTGATTTCAGGCATCCGGCTCGTGTCGATCGCTTTGCCGGATTCTCCGCTGATTGCCTTTATATAATCCGCATAATAATTGACGTCTACTTCATTAAAGTCAAAACCCGCCACATTGGCCGTTAAGTATAGTGCCTTTGCCTTTACCGTATTGAATTCCGGCTCCTTCCCCAATGCAGGGAGCGGGACATAGAATTCCCCCGACTCGGCTTTTCTTTTTTTCTCTAATTCTTCCCTTGCTTTGATAACAGAATCGACTGTTTCGATATCCTGCTCCGGGCTCTGGGTCTTCACCGAACGGCCTGAACAGCCGGTTAGGATTAAGCTCAGGATCAGTATGTAAATTGCTAATCGTTTCATGATCTTCCTACACATAAATCTCCTTATTCCCAAATGCATGATTCCATTGGGTATGAAAAAAAAGCAGGTTTAAAAACCTGCTTTATAATTTGACTCATTTTCTAACAAAGATTAATATTTGTTAGTTCTCTGTCTTTTTCTTGCCTGTCTGCATTCAGGGCATCTCTGAGGTTCGTTTTCGAAACCCTTTTCTTTATAAAATTCCTGTTCGCCTACAGTGAAAGTGAATTCAGCTCCACAATCCTTGCATATTACTTTTTTATCTTCCATATTGATTACCTCCTTAATAAAATTGGACTTGCTATTTTACACAGATCTTCTCCAATAAATTAAAGAGAGAGGTATGTCTAAAAATATTAATCCATTGCAGTGCTGCAACGTGTTTAGTATATTATACCGTTGATGAAAAAGCAAGCTTTATTTTTCACTGTTTTTTGATTATTTTGACAATGCATTTAATCAATGGAAACGGACTTGCTCAGGTTGTTCCAGGTCAAGCTGTATTCAAATCCTTCCAGAACATCACGGATCGGAACCAATTCCTGATTGCCGACCTGTGCAAGCGTTACTCCCAGCTTATCAGCCAATGCTGCGGCTTCCACATAGAGCTTACCGTCCCGGATCACCGGCGTAACAGAAAAGCTGATGGGAACACCCTGCCAGATCACAGAGGCCTTTGATGCGTCCTTCTGATAGACGACTTCGCCGCCGAGTACGGTGGTCAATGCCTGAATATCCTTGATCTCATTGGCTGGACACTTCATATAATCCCGGTCGATCACCACAAAGTCTGCAAGCTTACCGATCGCGAGGGAACCCTTCAGATTTTCCTCAAACTGTCCGTAGGCAGTCCAAATCGTGAATGTTTTCAGCGCTTCTTCCCTGGTCATGGCTTCGCCGGCATACCAGCCGCCTTCCGGAAGGCCATCTCTGCTCTGCCTTGTCACCGCAGCGTAGAATCCATGATACGGATTCACCAGTTCAACAGGCGCGTCGGAGCCTCCGACGATGATATTACCGGATTCGATTACCTTTCTCCAGGCGTAGGCGCCTTTCATTCTTTCGGATCCGATTCGGTCTTCCGCCATGGTTTTATCGGATGTAGCATGGGTCGGCTGCATGGCCGGAAGGATTTTAAGATCCGCGATCCTTTTGATATCCGACACTTGCGCAACCTGGAAATGCTCGATGCGCAGTCTGGCATCCGCTCTCGGATTGGCCTTCATGAGCTTTTCATAGGTGTTGATGACCTGATTGATGGCACCGTCGCCGATGGCGTGAGTAGCGATCTGATAGCCTTTGTTGTAAGCATCCTTCATCTCCGTATCAATCTGATCATCGGTGAATTTATAATTTCCCTTATGGCCCGCTCTGTCACTGTAATCCTCAAGAAGAGCAGCACTTCTGGACCCTAACGAACCATCTGCAAAGAATTTTACTGCATTGATGCTGAGACGATAATCGTAAAGCTCCTTCTGTGGTGCATTGTTTGTGATATAATTCTTCTCAGCCTCTCCGATGGTTCCGCCCCAGTCACCGCCAATGAGTGAATATAATCTGATTTTCATTGCTCCATCTTTGTATAAATCATGGTACATATTGATCATTTTCATATTGGAGCCTGCATCCATGATGCTGGTAAACCCATAGGAAAGGAGCTGGGATTGTGCCTTCAGGATCGCTTCCTTCTCCCTGTCTTCACTCAGAGTAGGGATGATCTTCTGCACCGGTTCCCCTGCCGTATCGGTGAGACAGCCGGTAGGATTTCCACTGGCATCCTTCAGGATCTCGCCGCCCTGCGGATTCTTTGAATCCTTTGTGATCCCGGCGAGTTCAAGCGCTTTTGAATTGACCCAGATCATATGTCCGTCGGTTCGTTCCATGACAACCGGATTGTTTGGTGCAACGGCATCCAGGTCTCCTTTGGTCGGATATGCTTTATCTTCCCAGACTGTATTATTCCAGCCAAAACCGGTGATCCACTCGCCCGGCTGTACCTTGGCCACTTCAGCTTTTACCGCTGCAATGATCTCCGCCTTTGGTTTCCAGAATGCATCGACCTTCAGCAGATTCTCGCCGAGCATCGGCAGATGCATGTGTCCTTCCAGCAAGCCCGGGATCACGGTTTTCCCCTTTAAATCAACAACCTTCGTGTTATCACCTATGTAATTCTTTGCAGTTGCGTCATTTCCGGCGTAGATCAGCTTCTGCCCTTTTACCGCAAGTGCGGACACGCTCGGCTGGTCTTCCTCCATTGTGTAGATATTTCCGTTTATGTAGACACTATCCGCGATCTCGGCTGCTGCGGATGAAGGTACCGGAAACGTGCTTAGAACAAAGGCAAACACTACGACCCAGGTAAACATCTTTTTCCAATTTTCTTTTTTCATGGTTACACCCCCTTGTCTCAATTATACGTTGGAATGTCCAATGTTTTTAGCGCTTTCCCTAGACAAGTTCTGTCAACAATCGGGCTTTTTTATCGGTCGAAAAATTGGTATAATAGAGGAAAGAATAATAGGAAATGGTGGGGATGTAAAATGAATTTTAAAGTCGTGCACAACAATATCAATGTATTTAATTTGGAAAAATCATTGAAATTTTATGAAGAAGCACTGGGGTTAAAGGAAGTGAAAAGAAATACCGCATCTGACGGCTCGTTTATCATCGTGTTTATTGCCAATGAAAATGGCCCGCACCAGATCGAGCTTACCTGGCTGCGAGACAAAAAGGAGCCTTACAATCTCGGCGATAATGAAATCCATATCGGATTCAAGGTGGATGACTATGACGCGGCCTATGCAAAGCATAAGGAAATGGGCTGCATTTGCTATGAAAACCCGGGCATGGGGATCTATTTCATTTCCGATCCCGATGGATACTGGCTCGAGGTCATTCCATACAGGTAAGCTTTGTAGATTTCGACTGCGAAATAGCTCGCCCAAATAACGCAAAAACGGACGCGCAAGTGTCCGTTTTTTACGTTTTATGGTGTTTTAACTAATTTCCAATATAACGGAAGACCAGCTTCCCGATCTGGATGTCATCCACAGGCAGCGGCAGAAAATAGTCAGCGCCCTTTTCATAAGCATCCATTGCATAGTCGCTCTGCTCCGAGTAAAATACCACCTTAACATCAGGCGTTACTTCCTTGATCCGCTTAAGAACAGAATAGGCATTGAGCTGATGGTCGCCGGCATAAACAAGCACAACCTCGGGATGTTCGATCCAGGTCTTTTCAAGAAGATCCACTTCCTTGCCAAAGCTGCCCACGCAATTGACACTTCTGTATATATCTATTCTTTTTCGAAGAAAGCTGCAACGTTTTTTGTCACAGTCTGCTATCATGTAATCCGTAAGAATCAACCTCCTAAAAATGCATCCCCGTTTTTTTGTTCTGCATTTTTAGTATATCAGGGCAACCCTTACAAAAGCCTTACTTGGGGCTTGCTTGCCCATTCGGCCTGAATGGGATATGCCCATTCATACCCTTCCTCTTCCAGAAACTCGCCTTTATAAAGATAGGGAATCCTTTTCACATCCCCGTCCTTCAGCGCCTTTTCCAGATCAAAATAATCGCAGTTGAATTCCGACGGAACGATGCGGTAGCTATTTCTTCTGGATTCAAAGATCTGGGCGATGTTGTTTTCCGACAGCCACTTGCGCAGCCGGAATGTGGTTATATAAAGGTTGTTATGTGCTTTTTCATAGTCAGCATCGGGCCATAGCGCTTCCGTGATCTGTTCCCAGGAGGTCTCCGCCCCCTTCCTGCTCACCAGAAAGGCCAGCAGCTCCTTTGCCTTCAGCAGGTGGTTCAGCGGAAACACTTTCTCATCGATTTTGAATTCAAACCTCTGGAAGCATTGGATCGTTACCCTCTTTGCGGCCCGTTCCAAAAGCTGCTTGTTATCGCTGATGCGGTCCAGGGTTTTTCTCAGCCGCTCTTTGGAAACCGGCTTTATGATGTAATCCAATACGCTCAGTTCGAACGCTTCTACTGCATATTGGCTGTATGCCGTTACAAAGACAACTGAAATTCGCGGATTTATTATATGAAGCTCCTCAGCAAGCTGCATCCCCGATTTCCCCGGCATCTCGATGTCCAGAAATACAACATCAAGAAAATTGTCGCTGATGTAGGCAAGCAGGTCATCAACATCATCGAAAGGCATGCAAAGCTCAACGTCTGCGAAGTCCCTCGCAACGGATTCAAAACGTTCCAATGCATGGTTTTCATCATCCAAAACGGCAATTCTCAGCATGATCAGTTCTCCCCCTTTATGATAAAGTTCACTTTTGTATAATCATTCTGTACGCTTTCTATCTTCAGTCCCGTCCCGCCCGAACGGACCAGTCGGTCCTGAATATTTTTCAATCCGACGCCTTTGCTCTCTTCGCCAAGCACATCGGACAGCTTTTCTCTGGTTATTCCTATTCCATCATCATATACTTCAATGAATAGTCCCTCCGGCACTTCACATACGCTCAGGGTCACTTCTCCGCCGCCTTTTTTCTTTGAAATTCCATGGCGGATGGCATTTTCCACCAGCGGTTCAATGATAAGCCGCGGCAGCTGGGTGGAAAGCGGCACATCAATCTGTTCCGTGTATCTGATTTTGTCTCCAAACCGCGCCTTTTCAATATTGACATATTTGCGGATATATTCCAGCTCATTTTCCAGCGCAGTCATCTTCTCATTGGAGCTGAAGTCAAAGCTGGCCTGCATAAAATAGGCAAGGTCGAGGATCAGCTGTTCTGCTTTTTTTCCGTCTCTCCCGCATACATTGGCGATTGCGGAAAGTGCATTGTAAAGAAAATGCGGTCTGATTTGGGACTGAAGCAGCTTCAATTCGGTCTGCAGCTTTCGTTCGCCTTCGTTCTCCAGTTCACGAAGCGCGTTTTCACAATTGGTAAGGGCATCCGAGTAGGTGATCGCCAGAATAAACGCAAAGGCCAGCAGCGCAACGAAAAATCCGATGGGCATCATTTCAAAATATGCGGTTGATGCAAAATACATATCGTAAACTGCGCAAATACAGATCGCCGTAATGCCATAGATAAAGAAGATCTTATTTTCATTCTTTGGGAAGAAACGTTCACCCGGCCAGAGCAGCAGGACAAATATCCCTAGTCCAAGGAGGAAATCGTAAGTTATCACAGCCTTCGCAAAGGCCGTGTATATATGAATCGGCAGAACAGCTGTGGCTACGGTAATCGTCGAGATAAACAGCTTCAGCCCTGTCAAAAGCTTCTTTGGGATCTTTCCGGAGAGCTCATCGTTGAGCAGGAGCAGGAGAAGGAGCGGAAACCAATACCGCGTACCATATTCAAGGAAGGTGATCAGCCTGAAGTTCTCCGTATATTGGATGATGAGGTGCGCTCCGTAAATCAGGATCCTTGATGCAGTAATGACACAAAGTAATGCAAAATAGATCCAGGAGCGGTTTCTCGGCCGGTTGATAAACATCACAAGAAACATAAGAAATGAAACAAAATAGCAACCCTGCAGGAACAGATCACGCTGGCTGCTGAGAATGAGCTCTACGCCACAGCGCGGG
>CAZTEH010000119.1:0-11524 GCA_964612345.1 uncultured Oscillospiraceae bacterium
GCAGGACTAAATTCCGTTTACATTCAAAAACCGGAATTTACTTTTTCAACTAAGGAGTAATAGCGAATTTTAGCTTCATGTTGTAGATTAATAATAAAAATGGTATAATTTGTTATCGCAAACTATGGGTTATAAAATAACAAACTAATATCAATAAAGGGAGTGGCTAAAGTTTGAGTGAAACAAATAGCGCTAATGACTCATTATATGAATCATATAGTCAATTAGAAGGACTGGATGACGATCAAAGTAACAGCTTAAAAGATGAACTGACAATTGCAAGTATTAAAAAAATTTCCTACTCAAAAGTTCTAAGATTAATAAAAAATATTCCAGCTATGTGTAGAATGCATTATATATCTCGAGAATTCAGAAGATTGAGAAAGTCTGATCCAAATAATCATCATCCAGTAAAGCCAAAGCGTGGAGAAATTTACAATGCGCTAATCACTGAAAATGTCGGAAGTGAAATTAGCGATAACCACCTAGTAGTCATAATCTCAAACGAACGGACTAATATATACGCAGAAAAGATTAATGTTTTACCAATTGAAGGGGACGGACAAAATGTTCCACCGTACTTAGCAAAGCTAGAAAACATCGATTTAGAATTTGGGTTTCTTGATAAAAATCCTTCGCGAATAATAATTCCTGAAATATTAACTATAGACAAAGCTAGATTGCAACTTAAAATAGGCAAAATAAAAAAAGAAAAAATGATAGAAATTAATACAAAGTTAAAAAGGCAATTAGACTGTTGAAATAAGCTATTGACTTTAATAAAAATTGATTATAAGATAGTGTCAAATAGATAATATCAAATATTGTTTATCAAGCTTAATTTATTAAGCAGCGGCTTATAAAGCTTTTCAAGTCAAAAGAGTACATAACTTGTACTCTTTTGATATTTTTTGTGTATTTTTTATAAAAATGGGCATATATATAATATAAATATATCAAGTATATCAAGCCTATTAATTAGGTAGCGACCTTAACAAGGTTTTCCCAAGCCCGTTCTATTAAATAGAACGGGTATTTTTTCTACCCAGAATGTATTTATACTTCGGCATTTTTCGTTTTTGAGAGAAGGGGGAGTTGGAAGAATTCCGGCGTTGCTTTTTATATTGAATCAAATTTGGACACAGTATATAATGATAAAGGTATCAACTCTTGAGGATCGATTCCGGATGGTGTGTGTTCTCAAGAATATATATAAAGTATGAAACCATGGAGGATAAAATATTATGGATTACAACAAATTGGCGGAACTGCTCTTTCCGCATATCTCGAAGGATCCCGCGGATTATGAAGCGATCTATCCGGAAAGAGAGCTATCTGCCGGCGCTAAGGTAACCCGGCTCGGGCCAAGCCCAACGGGCTTTATTCATCTTGGCAATCTCTACGGTGCCTTTGTGGACGAGCGGCTTGCTCATCAAAGTGATGGAATTTTCTATCTTAGAATAGAGGACACCGACGACAAACGGCAGGTGGAAGGTGCGGTAGAAGCCATCATTTCCTCTTTGGAGTTCTTTGGGGTGACCTTTGACGAAGGCGCTTCCATGGATGGAGACAAGGGCGATTACGGTCCTTATTCCCAAAGCCAGAGAGCGGAGATCTATCAGACTTATGTAAAACAGCTGATCCAGCGCGGACAAGCTTATCCCTGCTTTTGTACAGAGGATGAGTTGACAGCCATACGGGAAGAACAGGAGCGCTTAAAAGAGAATCCCGGCTATTACGGTAAATGGGCCAAACATAGAAATCTATCCCTAGAAGAAATTCAAAGCCGCATCGAACAAGGTCTTTCCTTCGTAGTAAGACTGAGATCCCGGGGTTTCCACGATGATCGCATAAACGAAATTACAGATATAAGAATGATTTCCGTTGAGGACGGCATCCGGGGGACTCTGACCATGCCGGAAAACGATCAGGATGTAGTACTGCTGAAGGCAAACGGGATCCCCACCTATCACTTTGCCCACGTAGTTGACGATCATCTGATGAGAACCACCCATGTAGTCAGGGGCGCGGAATGGCTGCCATCTCTGCCGATTCATGTGGAGCTTTTTCAGACCTTGGGCTGGCCGCTGCCCATTTACTGCCATACGGCACAGCTCATGAAAATGGAGGACGGCAATAAGAGGAAGCTTTCCAAGAGAAAAGACCCGGAGCTTTCCCTGGATTACTACCGCAGCGAGGGTTATCATCCAAAAGCAGTGAGGGAATATCTCCTGACCATATTGAACTCCAATTATGAGGAATGGCGTCTGGAAAATCCCGACGCTCCTCAGGAAGCATTTGATTTTACCGTTGAAAAGATGAGCAATTCCGGTACCCTTTTCGATCTGGATAAGCTCAACGATATCAGCAAGGACGTCTTGGTCAAGCTGCCTGCTTCCGCGCTGTGTAATTTCCTGATGATCTGGGCGAAGACATACCGGCCTGAGCTGGTAGATCTCTTTGCGGGGCACGAGACTTATCTTATGAAGATACTCGACCTGGGAAGGGAAGGCGATAAACCGAGAAAGGATTTCATCTATGCAAGCCAAATGTTTGAGTTTATCAGTTATTTCTATGATGATTATTTCAAAATAGAAGATGCTTACCCTGAAAATGTAGACAACGAAGATGCAAAAGCCATTTTGTCCGCTTATCTGGAAGGCTATGACCATAAGGATGATCAGGCACAGTGGTTCGATAAAATCCGTGAGATCGCAACGGCCAAAGGGTATGCTGCAAAGCCAAAGGATTATAAGAAGAATCCCGAGCTGTATAAAGGTCATGTGGGAGATGTAAGCACTGTGATCCGAATCGCTTTAATGGGACGAGCCATGTCCCCTGATATTTGGGAGATCCAGCAGATTCTGGGGGAAGATAAGACAAAAGAAAGAATTAAAAAAAGTGTCTGACGACACTTCCGCTAGGGAACCCCTTGGTTCCCTTCGGCGCTCGCTACGCGAGCTGAGCACCCTCCTTTGCGGGCAAAGGGGGCTTCCCCTCTGCACTCCCCTTTTAGCAAATAAGAAATGATATTTCTTATTTGCTAAAAAGTTTTGTAACACATTTCACCGCCTCTTCATAAATTATAATACAATCAATTATATTATAGAAGCAGGTGATTAAAGAATGTCAGATTGTGGACTCCTTGGTGGAGAGCATGAAGGAATTGATACCAGCTTACTGTTTTTCTTCTTATTACTGGTAATCATATTCTGCAATTGTAACATAAGATAAAAAGTTTGCCATAGGCAAACTTTTCAGACCGCTGACTAACCCGACGCAAGTCGGGTTTTTTATTTAATTTTTCACTTATTCCGCCAGATACTCTCTTGTCAGGCGGCCTAAGATCGTCATACCTTTTACGATATCCTCGTCGGACATATTGGAAAAGTTCAGTCGCAATTCGTTGTTCTTTACGCTGCTGGGATAGAAGGAACCGCCGGGTATGAAAGCGACTTTCTCCAATAATGCTCTGCGGAGAAGCTCCCGGGAATCCTTGTTTTCAGGAAGCTCAAGCCAGATGAAGAGCCCACCCCGGGGAACAACATAATGTGCTTCCTTTGGAAACTCTCTGTCTATGATTTCCATCATGCGGTCTCTGCGCTTCTTATACAATCCTGTGATCCATTTGATGTGACCATCCAGATCATTGTGCTGCAGATAATTGGCCATCTGTCTCTGGGCAATCGCCGATGAGGAGAGGTCCGCAGCATTTTTTAAAATCAGGTACTTCTCCATCAGGCTCTCTCTGGCACAAAGCCAGGCTACCCGAAGTCCAGGGCAGAAGGTCTTGGAAAAGGTCCCCACATAGACGACCTGTCCTTTTTTATCATAATAGCAGAGCGGTTTTTCCAGCTTATCTTCAAACGAAAGCTCGGAATATGCAGCATCCTCGATGACCGGTACGTCATAGGAGGCAATAAATTCTACGAACTCTTTCCTTCTCTCAGCCGACCAGCTTCTTCCTGTCGGATTTTGAAAATCCGGGATGACGTAGATCAATTTGACGCGTTCGCCATAATGGTCCAGCGCTATCTTCAGGGAATCCATGATGAGTCCTTCACGATCTGTCGGCAAAGCAACCAGTTCGGCCTCGTAGGCTTTCAGGGCATTGACCGCACCCAGATAAGACGGAGTTTAAAACAATACAACATCGCCCTTGTTGATAAAAAGCATGCTGCTCATATCCAATGCCTGCTGGGAACCGCTGGTTATGATCACTTCATTCGGCCGGTAGTTCACTTCGAATTTATCGTGCATCCGATTCGCTATGATTTCCCGAAGCTTTCCGTATCCGCTGGTTGAGCAGTAGCTCAAGGCTTCTTTCCCCTCCCGGTCAAGAACCTGGATAAAGGATTCCTTGATCTCCTCAACAGGATAGGTTTCCGGCGACGGAAAACCGGCTGAAAAGGAAATCATATCCTCTGTTTCCGTCAATTCCATCGCGTTTAAAAGTGCTTTGTCCTGCAGACATTCCATTCTGCTTGCAAATTTCATTCTGTTCACCTTTCTAAAAAGAAACGATAAATGTTTCTACACGTTCCAGCTGTTTAAATATTTCTCTTGTTCGGCCGTGAGCTTGTCGATTTCGATGCCCCAGGCTTCCAGCTTTCTTCTTGCAACCACATCATCGATTTCATCGGAAACGTCGATCACTTTGTTTTCCAGCTTTCCGCGGTTATTTAAGATATAAAGGGCCGACAGGCACTGTACCGCAAAGCTCATATCCATGATCTCCGCAGGATGGCCGTCTGCTACTGCAATATTGACAAGTCGTCCGTCTCCGATGACATTGACCCATTTTCCGTTTGTCAGCTTATAGCCCATCACGTTCTTTCGTGTTTCCTTCTTTTCCACCGCTGCCTTTTCCAGTCCTGCCATGTCCACTTCCACGTTAAAGTGGCCGGCGTTGGTCAGGATCGCTCTGTCCTTCATCGTCAGCATATGTTCCACGGTAATGACATACTCGCAGCCTGTCGCTGACACAAAGATATCTCCGTGGGGTGCGGCTTCCTTCATGGTCATGACATCGAAACCGTCCATTTTGGCTTCAATGGCCTTGACCGGATTGATTTCTGTTATGATAACCTTGGCGCCCAATGCAGCGGCTCTCATGGCAATTCCCTTGCTGCACCAGCCATAACCGGCTACCACGACGGTCTTTCCCGCTATGACCAGATTGGTATTTCTCATGATGCTGTCCCAAACAGACTGTCCGGTACCGTAGCGATTGTCGAACAGATGCTTGCACTGTGCATCGTTGACTGCTACCATAGGGAACTTCAGAATTCCTTCCCTCTCCATTGCCTTCAATCGGATGACGCCTGTTGTTGTTTCTTCACAGCCGCCCCACGTCTCTTCGCCGAGATCGGGCCTTGTATTATGAATCAAACCCACCAGATCGCCGCCGTCATCGATGATGATATTCGGCTTGTGGGACAAGGTCATTTCGATATGTCTGTTGTATTCCTCCGCAGTGGCGCCGTGGTATGCATAAACCTTCATCCCCGTTGCAGCCAAAGCTGCCGCAACGTCATCCTGTGTAGATAAGATATTGCTTCCGGTAACTGCCATATCCGCACCGCCTGCCGCCAAAACCTCGCAAAGATATGCCGTCTTGGCTTCCAGGTGAACCGATAGGGAAATCCTGACTCCCTGGAATGGCTTATGCATGGAAAGCTGTGCTTCCAAACCGCTTAAAATCGGCATATTGTTTTTGACCCATTCTATCTTCTGCCGACCCGAAGGTGCAAGGCCGATATCTCTGATTTCATTTTGTTTCATTTCTATCCTCCGCTTATCCTTTTATCCTTTTTAAAATTGTTTGAAAAAAGGTTATTATTTAGGAACATTCATTATATTTATACCATAATTCCGGCGTAAAGTAAAGGCGGCGGTACGGAGACAAAGGAAATTAGAAGTCTACCTTCTTCCCTTCATAAATACAGTGAAGAAGCTTTTTCAGATCATCTTTGTCCGCCTTTCTCGGATTGGAGCCGGTACACGGATCCTTTGCCGCATTCTCTGCTATCCCGTCAGCCATTTTCCGGAATTCCATCTCCTCGACACCCGCCTCTCTCAGCGATGCAGGGATATGCAGTGCGTTATTAATGGATTCCACAAATCCGATGAGCTTTTCGACCAAAATGGTTTCCTTATCTTCCAGAACTCCGATATGCTTTGCGATTTCCGCATACTTGCTTCTGGGGGAGTAGATCCCGTTCTGAATATATCCTTCTGCCTCTTTATTTGCATTATATCTTATAATATACGGCATATAAATCGCATTTGCTAGTCCGTGAGGGATACCCAAAGCAGCTCCGGTCTTATGGGCAAGGCTGTGGGTGATTCCCAGCAGCGCATTGGAGAAGGCCATTCCTGCCATGCACTGAGCATAATGCATCTTTTCCGCCGCCTCTTTTTTCCCCTCATAGGACATCACGAGGTTGGTGATGATCAGCTTAATGGAATGAAGGGCAAGCGGGTCGGTAAATTCCGAAGCCGCAGTAGCGACATAGGCCTCTATCGCATGGGTCAGGGCATCCATTCCGGTATGGGCGATCAATTCCTTCGGCATGGTATCCGCCAGATCGGGATCCACGATGGCAATATCCGGCGTCAAATTATAGTCTGCAAGGGGATATTTGATTTTTGTTGAGTAATCGGTAATAACTGAAAATGCAGTGACCTCCGTGGCAGTACCGGAGGTGGAAGGCACCGCTATGAAAATAGCCTTTTTTCGCAGTTCGGGCACGGTAAAGGGATCCTTTATATCCTCAAACTTGGTGTCAGGATGCTCATAAAAAATCCACATGGCTTTGGCTGCATCGATGGGAGAGCCGCCGCCAATGGAAACGATGACATCCGGCGAGTGCTCCTTCATAAACTGGGCGCCCTTCATTACCGTTTCAATGCTGGGATCTGGCTCCACTCCCTCATAGGTAAAGATTTCAAGGCCGGCCTCCTGCAAATATTTTCTCGTCTTGTCAAGAAAGCCTGTTTTCTGCATGGAAGTTCCACCGGTAATGATGACTGCCCTCTTCCCTTTTGTATCCTTAAGCTTTTCGAGGGAGCCTCGACCAAAATAAATATCTCTTGGAATTGTAAATCTCATAAAAATACCTCCTATCTTTCTGATAGAAGGTATTGTTTCCTCGTTTTAAATAATTATCAACTCGACCTGGTGCTCAAACTCTCTCAGCTTTTTCCTTCTCGCCTTATAGTCCGGCATAGCCTGCTCCACGATGGACCAAAATCCGGCTGAGTGATTCATTTCTTTCCGGTGGGCAAGCTCATGGACGACCACATAATCGATGACATCCTCGGGAACAAACAGCAATCGGTATGTAAAATTGATATTTCCCTTTCGATTGCAGGAACCCCATCTTGTTTTTGCACTGTTGACTCTTACTTCACCGTGCCGAAGCCCCATGATTTGGGAAAAATATTCGCATTTCTGCTGCAGATATGTTTTTGCCTGCTTTTTATATTGAGCTTCTTCCCCGGCAGTCAACCGTATGGTCCTTTTTGTTGTCTGCCTCGCAGACAGCTTGCTTTGGGTGCTTTCGATCCAGTCCCGTTTTTGTAAAACAAAACGGTCGATATAGACTTTGCTTGTCCTGAGAGGCGCCCTCACCTCGACCCTTCCGTCCCGTCTCACATAGAGTGCCAGAGTTTTTCTTTTTGAACGTACTAATTCATATTCCAACATAAATGATTACTCGGTAAATAAATCTTTTGTAAAGGCCGCCGCCGTATCCACATGACCCATCAGGGATTCTGCCGCTTCGCCGTCTACCAGGAACTGCACCTGCTTCACTTCATCAAAGGAGTTGATCAGGGTGTTTACAATCTGGCTGATCAGGAATGTCTCCTCCAAAGAGCCTCCATTGAGTCCGTTGCTGTCAAAATCTACAAAAACCGTATCTCCTTCCAAATAAACGTCATTGAACTTGATCTGGTCGGAGATCACCGTGCTGTAGCCTTCTTCCGGAGAGGTTTTCAAAAGCTCCAGAGCGTCCATATATGCGTCTCCCGGTTTTGAGGTGATTTCGCTTTCATAAACCATGAATTTTTCTAAAGATTCATCGCCTATGGCCAAATACTCCTCATTGGCAAAGAACAGTGTGACCCGGTAATCCTGTTCCGCCACCTCACCGGATCCGCCCGGTTCTTCCGTATCGGAACCTTTGCTGCAGCCTGTAAATCCAAACATGCTCAATGCCAGTACGGCACAAAGCATAATTAACAAAACCCTTTTCTGCTTCATTTTACATTCCCCCTTTATATTCCAAAAAATCCTTTTATCCCAAGGCCGAGAAGAACCAGCAAAGAGATAATTCCAATGATATGAGGCAGTCCAATCTTCATTTTTGTTCCTCCTTACTCCCGGAAAGGGTCAATTTATTCGACCGGATATGAATGCCCTTCAAAGGGATTGCCCCAAGAATTGCAATCTGAAGGCGAAGGCTTGGCCGTTCGCGATGTTCATTGTACCGATCGATGAAATGGTTATAGCGATTGCTTTGTATCTCGATTTCCTCTTCCAATTCCGTCAGGTTGTTTTCCAGCTCCCGAAACGCTTCGTCCTCGTTCAGTTTTGTATGCGCAAGTGCAAGAAGCTGATCAACCAACGGCGTTACATTTTCGGCATAGGCACTTATGATTTCCCTGTCATCCGATTTGCAGTAGCCACCGCCCAGTTCATAGATCTCCGCCAGCAGATCGGTTGCTTCCAGGCCTTTTTCATTGGCCATCTCCAGAAGCTCCAGTATATACTGGGAACGCGTTTGAAGGAGGGCATCCACGCGGACCCATTGGGCTCTCGCGTCTTTCTTGTGCTTTTGCAAATTTCCCATAGCGGCCTGCATCCAGGCCCAGAATACCATGATGATTCCTAAAATTATATACAGCATGCTGTAACTCCATTTTATCTTAACTGAAAAATTCCTATCAATCAGAGATTGATGGAATTTCTGTATGGCACCTACCTAACATTTGCAAAGCAAATGTGGTTGCCTTTTTTCCGCAGCTTTAGCTGCATTGGAAAAAAGGACAGCGTAGCAAGCTTCGCTTGCGGAGGAGTGAAACGTTAGGTGCGCAACTGAAAATTATTGGTTCTGGTTTATAACGCATCCGTGGAAAATTTTCGACTGTAGAAAATTTTCTTACATCTGTGCGTTTCAACGAGGCGGGGGACATCTTCGCCTCGTTATATTTGATTTTACCATCTTTTTTCGTTCTTAGCGAGTGATTTTTAATTTGTCCCTGCCTCTGCAACTGAAAAACACCTGCGGAACAGAAATCGTTCCGCAGGTTCATCATTGCCTTATCATCTTGATTTTATGTGTATAATTGTTCAAAATCGGCTGTTATTGCATTAATGAGCTCCAGCATTCTATTGGCATTATCGATCGCCGCCTGGTAATTTCTCCGATCCGTTGACTCGTTCAAAGCATTGAATGCTTGATCAAAATCGGATACATCACCGACGTATGCAGCTTCCAGCTCCGGTCTTATTCTTTGCCAAACGGTCAGTGCCCTTCGGTAATTCTGGTACGCTTCTGCCCAATCATTCTGTTCAACATTCACGATGATCTGCCGGGCAAAAAAGGCCAGCCTCATTACGTCAGTGGGAATGATCACATTAAAAAAGTCAAGGGTATCTGCGATGAGCTGGGTGATGCGGTTCGCCTGGGAAATCGCCGAAAAAGTCCTTCTCTGCAATAGATTCTGTTCCAGAGTTCTGATTGCAGCATTCAATCCGAAAATAACATCATTGGGGACTTTCGCCGCTTGTAAGATAGGCACCAGCCCATTCATTGTGGTTCTGATTGTATTCACCCTGCCGCTTGCGCCTTGCCAGTCTCCCATTATAATGTCTTCTATGATATTAAGCGCAGTGGTCTCGATGATACCGATCTGATCCGGTATCGGGGGTAAGTCCGGAATGATTATGGTTTGTCCTTCATGTATCAAATTTGGATTGGCAATCTGCGGATTGGCATTGATCAATTGTGCCAGAGGCACATCAAATTCTTTTGCAATTAAAAATAGTGTATCGTTTGGTTTAACTATATATTGTTGCATTATTACTCCCTCCAGTGGTTCGTTCTGTCGTAATCGAACCTATTTCATAATATGTTGAATTTATATTATTGTCACAAGAAGAGAGAAATGCCGTTTGTCAGGCAAATTGAAAAGACCCTTCATATTTAAATGAAAGATCTTTTGCTGAAATCTATTTTAAAAAATTGAGGAGAAGCTTAATTTACCTTAATGAATCCACTTTCTTCCACGATGGCCTGGCCTTCTTCGCTCATGATGAAGTCGATGAAGAGCTGTGCTGCTTCGGTCAATTCACCGCCGATCACGTAGAGGAACGGTCTTGAAATTTTGTACTCACCGGATAGAACGGTTTCATTTGACGGAGCAACTTCTTCTACTTTTACCGCCTTAACCGTATCGCTCAAGGAGCCAAGAGATACATATCCGATGGTGTTTGGAGTAGTCGCAACGGTCTGCATAACTGCTCCGGTTGAACCCTGTACCAGGGCATCTTTTGTTGTGCTGTCGATTTCTTCGCCTGCTTCATTTTTACTCATTACTTTTGTGATTTCAGTGAAAGCACCTCTTGTGCCGGAACCTTCTTCTCTGCTGACTACTACGATAGGAGCATCTTCTCCTCCGACCTCTTTCCAGTTGGTGATTTCACCGGTATAGATCTGCTTGATCTGTTCAATTGTAAGATTTTCAACTGTGGATGCAGGATTTACAACAACTGCAACACCGTCTTTCGCAATGACGAACTCTTCTGTTACAGATGCTTTTTCCTCATCTTTCACATTTCTGGATAATGCGCCAAAGTCTGCGATCTTTTCCTGAATGGCTTTGATTCCCTGGCCGGATCCGCCTCCCTGCACTTCTACAGTGATTCCGGTATTGGCATCCATAAATGCTGCCGCTAATTCTTCCGATAAAGGCTGTACTGAAGTTGATCCAGCTGTTATAACAGTGCCGGTAACTTCTACTGCTTCCTCTCCGGTATCTGGTTCGCTTTCCTGGGCGCCGCAGCCTGCCAGTGCTCCAAGAGCCAATATGATTACTAATGTAATTGATAATATCTTTTTCATTGTTTTTCCCTTTCTTATTTTTAAAATATTTTTATGTTTGTTCTTTCTACATTTCCTATCTTACACAGCCTTTGTTAAATACCAATAAAGCTCATGTTAATATTCTGTTAAATTATCTAGGAGCAGAGCATATCGTATGAGTCGACACTTTGCAGCAGTTTGATCTGTGCCGGCGCACCCAATAATTCCAGCCTCTCTCTGTATTTGTAATTCGCAACCATAGCAGTCAACCGTTCGGCTTGGCCGTATAATTTTTCACTCATAGCCGCGCTTTGCTCTGCCATTGCTGTATTCTTTTGTATGATTTGCGAGACCTGTTCGATTCCCTGATTAATGATTACGATACTGGATGCCTGCTCCCCGGCCGACTCGTTTATATTCACAACCAGATT
>CAZTEH010000120.1:0-11283 GCA_964612345.1 uncultured Oscillospiraceae bacterium
CAGCGCACTGACTTTTGGCCCGATCCCAGCCATTGTAGCCTCTGTTATTCTCGCAGCATACCGGATATTTCTGGGTGGTGCCGGAGTATGGATGGGATTGGCTGTTTTAACTGAGTCTGCTGTAATCGGAATTCTCTGGCGGCGATATCTATTGAACAGAAATTTAAAAAATCGTTGGCTGAATATTTATCTCTTTGGTATCGTCGTTCATCTCATTATGCTCGCATGTACTTCCCTAATACCTTGGCCCCAATCCATTGAGGTTTTCCAGGCAATCAGCCTGCCTGTAATGATGATCTATCCAGCCGGAACTGTTTTATTAAGTATATTACTGCTTCAGCAAAAGGAAAGAAAAGAAGCCTTGCTTCAGATCGCAGAGGCCGAAGCCAGATATACAAGCATCTATAATAACAACTATGCAAGCATGCTTCTGATTGATCCGGAAAATGCGAATATCGTCGATGCAAATCCGGCAGCAGCAGAATTTTACGGATGGTCTGTTGATGAATTAAAATTAATGAAAATTGATCAAATTAATGTTTTGAGTACCGAAGCAGTAAAAATGAATATGGAAAATGCGATTGATTTTAAACAGAATCATTTCTTTTTCCAGCATAAAATCGCATCAGGAAGAGTTCTTGATGTTGAAGTTTACAGCGGGCCGATCATGAACAAAGGCAAGCAATTGGTTTATTCCATAATTCATGATATATCGGAAAGAGCCGCAGCAATAAAGGAACTGAAAGACAGTGAAGAGCGTTTTCGATTGTTGATCGAGAGCGCACCGGAGGCGATCTTTATTCAAACGGCAGAAAAATTCACTTTTTTAAATCATTTTGCAGTCTCGCTTTTCGGCGCAGATTCTGAGGAGGAGCTGCTTGGCACTCCGGTCATGGATCGTTTTCATCCCGATTATCATGATGTCATCCTAGAACGTATCAGCCTATTGAATGAGGGTAAAAAGTCTGTTCCAGCCAACGAAGAAGTCTTTTTAAAACTAGACGGTACACCTGTTGATGTTGACGTTACTGCAGTACCGCTTCATTATAAGGATCTTGACGGCGCCCTTGTATTCGCAAGAGACATTACTGAACGAAAAAAACTTGAAGATGCAAAAAATGAGGTAGAAGCTCAACTGCGGCAACAGCAGAAGCTTGAGGCGATCGGAACCCTTGCCGGCGGTGTTGCTCATGAGATCAATAATCCAATCAATGGAATTATGAATTATGCACAGTTAATTTTAGATATTGAAGAAAGGAAAGATGGGGAATCGGCAAAATACGCCGGTGAAATCATACATGAGACAGAACGTGTGGCTATGATCGTTAAAAATCTCTTGCAGTTTTCCAGACAGGAAAAGCAGTCGCATAGCTATGCAAATATTTATGATATTATTAATCAAACGATCTCCTTAATAAATACCGTTGTGAAGCGCGATCAGATTACACTGAATCTTGACCTGGAGAATGATCTGCCGGAAATCAAATGCAGGAGCCAGCAGATACAACAGGTTCTAATGAATCTGATGACAAATGCCAGGGATGCGCTGAACGAAAAATACCCGGATTATCATGAGGATAAGGTAATTCGCTTGAAATGCATCCAATTCAACGAAAAGGATCGACGTTGGATCCGGATCACAGTGGAGGATCACGGGAAAGGGATTCCAAAGGAAATCCGTGATAAGATTTTTGAACCATTCTTTTCAACAAAACCGAAGGATATAGGTACTGGGCTGGGATTATCCATCAGCTTTGGGATAGTAAAAGATCATCATGGAACGATCGAAATAGATTCCAAAGAAGGATGTTACACAAAATTCATGTTGGTTTTACCGGTCGATAATGGTTGGAGTTTATGAGGTAGAAGAATATGAGCAAAGTTTTAATTGTTGATGACGAGAAAAGTATGCGAATCACCTTATCCGAATTCTTAAAGAAAGAGGACTATGAGGTTGATTCTGCCCCCGATGCATTTACGGCGCTTCAAATGATGTCAATGTCTCAATATGATATCATTATAACTGATATCATAATGCCCCGGATTTCCGGTATTGAACTACTGGAGAAAATCAGGGAAAAATCAGAAACCATACAAATCATCATAATGACCGGGGAACCTACGGTAGAAACTGCCGTTAAAGCGGTACAAAGCGGTGCTAATGATTATCTTACAAAGCCAATTAATAAAGATGCATTTCTTAGAACGGTTCGCCACGCAGACCAATTAAAAGAACTGGTCGATGAAAAATCCAAGCTTGAAAAGCTGAATATGCAATACCAAAAAGGTTTGGAAGAAATTATTGTGAAACGAACCACTGCTCTTCAGGGTGCAATGCAAGGCATTATTTCACTGCTGTCCTCTGTCGTAGAAGCTCGCGATCCGTATACTGCCGGACATCAGAGGAGAGTCGGAAACCTTTCAGCTGCCATTGGGGAAAAAATGAATCTTGATGAAAAAACAGTGGAGTATATACGGATGATCGGGTATATTCATGATATTGGAAAAATTGCAATCCCTACAGAAATACTCTCAAAGCCGGGTTGTCTCAATGATCTTGAAGCTCAAATGATCAGAAACCATCCTTTGAATGGATATGAAATGCTGATGAAGGTGGATTTGTCCAAAATGGTGGGGGAAACGATCTATCAGCATCATGAGCGCTGTGACGGGAGCGGATACCCAAGAGGGTTGAATGGAAAAGAAATTTCTATAGAAGCACAGATCCTGATGGTTGGTGATGTCGTCGAAGCAATGATGTCTCATCGACCATATCGTCCGGCACTCGGTTTGGAAATGGCGCTTGAAGAAATACGGAAGAATTCAGGAACGTGCTATAATGCAGAGGTTGTATATGCCTGCATCAGTTTGTTCAACGATGATTACTATGCAATCGATGACTGTGAACATAAAGTGCTTTTCCCGCTTTAGAAAAAAACAAAATGATGATAAGAAAACCCCCTGAGCAAATGTCTGAAGAATGCAGCACATATGTCCAGGGGGTTTTTAATCTGTTTCTTAATTATGAAATTGCAGCCTCGAGAGCGACCTTCATCATATCGGTAAAGGTTTTTTCACGCTCTTCCGAAGTCGACTGTTCTGAAGTGATAAAATGATCACTGATGGTTACGATACATAAAGCTTTGGCACCCAGATAGGCGGCATTCATATACAATGCGGCGGCTTCCATTTCAACGGCCATAACTCCCATTTGCGCCCATTTCTGCCACCAGTCTGCTTGTTGTTCGTAAAAGACGTCGCAGGATACGATGTTTCCGGCATGTACAGGAATTCCAAGCTTGTCGGCAGCAGATTTTGCCTTTAACAGCAAATCGAAATCTGCGCATGGGGCATAGGTCCCGTTGATTCCGAATGTGTGGACATAATTTGAGTCGGTTGAAGCAGCTATACCGAAAACGATATCTCTGATCTTGATTTTTTCTGAAAATGAACCGGCTGAGCCAATTCGGATAAGATTCTGCACACCGTAATCTTTAATAAGCTCCCAGCTGTAGATTCCCATGGAAGGCATTCCCATTCCGGTGCCTTGCACGGAAACGGGCACTCCCTTATAGATACCGGTGTATCCCAGCATTCCTCTGATTTCATTGTAGCATTTCGGGCTGTCCAAAAAGTTTTCCGCAATAAATTTTGCTCTGAGAGGATCCCCCGGAAGCAGGATGGATTCTGCGATTTCGCCCTTTTGCGCAGCATAAATATGTGCAGTCATAGTAACACGACCTCCTATTTTTTCTATTAGTATATCATACCTGAAGGGAGTATAAAATACTTAATTCTTGTTTACTTACCGAGACAATTCATGTATGATGATAGAAAAAGACATTATATCGTATAATATATAACATGATAATTCATACTGTGTTACCTAGTAACACAATTCTTTCAGAGGAGCATGAAATGGAAAACAAATTAAAAGCAAAGTATCATGAAATCAGAGAGATCGAGTCATTAAAGGACATGCTGAATTCCAGCGTCCGGCTTTATTCGGAAAGACCCGCTTTTCTGGTAAAAAAAGAAAAGGGCGGCGATTACTTCCAAATAACCTATGCTCAGGTTAAGAACGATGTCGATGCATTAGGTACAAAATTGATATCCATGGGACTGAAGGATGCAAAAATTGCGATCATCGGGGAAAACTGCTATGAATGGATCGCTTCCTATTTTGCTGCCGTAAACGGAACAGGCATTGTGGTGCCATTGGATAAGGAACTCAGTAGGGATGAGATCTATAATCTGCTGAAACAAGCCGACTGCAGAGCCGTATTTTTCACCCAGACCTTCGAAGATTATTTTAAGGACTACGATATAGAATTCAAAATCCGGATGAAGGTCTACGGAGACAGGACCGATCTTTCGGAACCTTTAAAAGAGCCCGCAGAAAATAACACGGAGAAGGGTCAGATTCTTGAATGGGAGACTTTGGTCTATGAAGGCGAAAAACTGGCTGCTGAAGGGAATCGGGACTTTATCGACGCGGAAATCGATCCGAATGTGATGAAGATCATTTTATTTACTTCAGGAACCACCGATGCTGCGAAAGGCGTTATGTTAAGCCATTATAATATCGCTTCCTGCATCATGGACACCTGTAAAATCGCGAACATCACTCCCGAGGACAGAACGTTGTCCATTCTTCCGATCCATCATACCTTTGAATCTACCATGGGAATGTCCCTTATTCTTTACAGGGGTGCGTCCATTGCGTTTTTCGAGGGACTGAAATATATTAACAAAAATCTTGCCGAAGCTAAGGCAACTGTATTGATCGGTGTACCTCTTATCTTTGAATCAATTTTTGACAAGATCTGGAAACAGGCAGAAAAGCAAGGGAAAGCCGGTACGCTGAAGAAAGCGATCAAGTTAAATAGAACAATGAAAGCCATGGGAATCGATGTCAGCAGAAAGCTTTTCAAGAGTGTACATGACAAGTTCGGTGGGAAATTAAGATTAATGATCACCGGAGCGGCCGCAATTGATCCCAATGTTTTAAGAGGCTTCGAAGATTTAGGATTTACAATGATGCAGGGTTATGGACTGACAGAATGCGCTCCTCTTGTATCAGGACCGCCGGATTTCTGCAATCGATATAAAAAGGCCGGATCGTCAGGACCTGCCGTAGCAAGCGGCGAAATTCAAATCATCGATAAGGACGAGGATGGCATCGGAGAAATTATATACAAAGGTCCGAATGTAATGCTTGGTTATTACAACATGCAGGATAAAACAGATGAGGTCATTAAAGACGGTTGGTTCTATACGGGAGACCTCGGTTTTCTTGATGACGAAGGCTGGCTCTATATTACGGGAAGAAAGAAGAATGTAATTGTAACGAAAACAGGTAAAAATATTTATCCGGAAGAAGTCGAGTACTATATCAACCGCAATAAATATATCCAGGAAAGTCTTGTACATGAATTTTTTGATGAGAATAGCGACGACACCCAGGTCGGAGCACAGATTCGCCCAAATTATGACGTGATCTATGAAGAATTCGGCGATAGCTTTGGAGAAGAGGAAGTCCAGTCATTGATCAAGAGAGTAATTTCTGAGATCAACGAAAAGCTTCCGATCTATAAAAGAGTGAGAAATATAGCGGTCCGAAAGGATGAGTTTATCAAGACGACAACGAAGAAGATACAGAGATTCAAGAATATATAAAATAGGCATTTTCAGCAGAATTAGTTTTCGTAAGGGGCTGTCTCAAAATATCGAGATAGTCCTTTTTTCATTGCGCCTGCCAGGGTATACTCTCTATAACTTCCTCAAAATATCCTGCTAGGATGCCTATTTTATATTAGGCTAAATGGTCGCCGACTCCAGGAAGGAAACGGTACCGTTTGTAGCGTCCAGTTTCGTCCTGACGCCCAATGGAATGGTGAGTTGCGGGTAGATGTGTCCCGCCCTGAAATTATTGATGGTAGGCTTTCCAAAAGGCTTTACCACTTCTTCAAATATCTGATGAAGCGTCAGGTTTTTCTCCTGCTCCAAATCCGGATCCCCGCAATCCGCCCAAGTGCCCAGAATAATGCCTTTGCAATCGTCGAATTTCCCTGCCAGAGCAAGAGAAGTCAGCCCCCGGTCTACACGGTAATTTTTTTCCTCCACCTCTTCAATAAACAGAATTTTATTTTTCGTGTCAATTTCATAAGGAGAGCCCAAGGTTGCAAACAACAGGGATAGATTGCCTCCGGTAATCGGTCCCACCGCAGTTCCCGGGTTGATGGTTTCCATCGGTTCGCCTTCAATGTTCGGTGCAAAACCGGAAGGAAGTGTTGAAAAAAGGTTATCGGTCAGGCTTTGAAGGGTAATGGGATCTAAGGAGCTCCATCCACGGGAGGGCATAGGGGAATGAAGGGTGAAAAGACTGCTCAGCTGATTCAATGCAACATGCAAGCCGGTTATATCACTATAGCCCAGAAGCAATTTGGGGTTTTTAGAAATCATTTTATAATCAATAAAGTTTAGGATCCGGGTAACACCATAACCGCCGCGAAGGCAGAATATGCCGTCAATATCAGGATTTGCAAAGGCGTTGTTGATATCGGCTGCACGAACCGCATCCGGTCCGGACAAATAACCGTGGGTCATAGTGGCAGAAGGAAATAAGACGGGCTTTAATCCCAGAAATTTAACAGAGTCAATGGCCTGCATCAATTTATTTTCATCAACAGGGGAGGAAGGCGCGATGAGCGCGATGCGATCGCCCGGTTTTAGGTGTTTTGGTTTTATCATCGGGGTCATTTTGTAAGTACCTCCTCATACTTGTAAATTTCTACTGCTAATTCTGTTCTATCCTTAATATTATATTAATACAGTTTTACAAATAACACCGCAGGGAGGGAATTTGGCTTGATTAATCTCTTGGAACTGGATGGTTTAATTAAGGAAGCAGGGAAGTGGGCAATCAATCTGAGACAGGACTTTCACCGTTGGCCTGAACTCGGGAATGAGGAGTATCGGACCGCAGAAAGGATCCTGTCAGAGCTGAGCCATCTTGGTATTGAAACGGAACGAATGCTTTCGACGGGTATTGTGGGGAGTTTAAAGAAAATTCAAGGGAAGAAGACGGTAGCGCTGCGCGCGGATATGGACGCGCTGCCAATTCAGGAGACGGTAAATCTACCATTTACATCGGAAAGAAAAGGAATCATGCATGCATGCGGACATGATGTGCATATGGCTGTTATGCTTGGAACTGCAGCGGTTTTAAGTAAAATTAAGGATGGCATTAATGGTAATGTTAAGTTTATATTTCAACCAGCTGAGGAAACCATGGGCGGTGCAAAGCGAATGATCAAAAGAGGGTGTCTCGATCCGAAAACGGATTATATTCTGGGGCTTCATGTCAAACCGGATCTTCCAGCCGGCACCATAGGAATCAAATACGGCAAGGTGCATGCATCCTCCGATATGGTTCAAATCATCGTAAAAGGGAAAAACAGTCACGGAGCATATCCTGAACTGGGGATCGATGCGGTTGCTGCCGCGGCACAAATTGTGACTGGAGTGCAGAGCATCGTTGCAAGAAATGTCAGCCCTTTGAATTCTGCTGTTATTACCATTGGAAGTATCCACGGAGGAACGGCAGTCAACCTGATTGCCGATACTGTTATTCTGGAGGGAACCATTAGAGCCTTGGATCATAGCAGCAGGGAACTTCTAAGGTGCAGATTGAAGGAAATGGCACAGTGGACAGCAAAGGCTTATGGCGCGAAAGCGGAAGTAAAATTTAAAAATGGTTATCCCGTTCTTATGAATGATAACCTGGTTGTGGAGATCGTAAAAAATGCAGCGATCTGCGAAACTGCCATTGAAAAGGTCGTTGAACTGAAAGAGCCCACTATGGGAGTCGAGGATTTTTCATATTATCTGGAAAAGGTTCCGGGCGCATTCTTTTTCCTGGGAAGCGGCTATAAAGGAAGAGAAAATGAAGGGATCCATTCGGATGGATTCGAAGTAGATGAAAAATGTATCAGAATAGGCATTCAGCTGGAAGTGATGTCTGTATTGAAGCTGCTTGAATAAACTATAAAAAAAGAATTAATAAATATGCCAAAAAATAAACCATGCCACAAACCGGGAGACACCGCCGGCTTTGGCATGATCAGTTTTTCGTATTCATTTTGTGCATTTAACTTATGCACTGTGGGGACGGGTGAGATTATTCTGCTTTTGCTTTGTTGAATCTGCTTGTCATTCTGGAAACTTTTCTGGAAGCTGCATTCTTATGAATGGTTCCTTTGGAAGCAGCCTGCATAAGTCTCTTTTCCGCTAAAGCCAGCTTTTCCTTTGCTGTATCAAAATTATTGGTTGCAATTGCGCTCTCAAAATTTTTGACGATCGCTTTCAGATGAGATTTAACTCTTCTGTTGGTAGCTGTCTTTTTTGCGATAACATTGATTCTTTTCTTTGCTGATTTAATATTTGCCATTATTTCACCCCACTTTCGCAAAATATCGCAACATTAAATATACATGAATAGAAAGAAAAATGCAAGGGGAAAATGAAAAAAGAATAGTTTATGAAAGAGAGGACGAAATAATTGAATTACAGAACAGATTTGGCAATCGAAAATAAAGAGATGTATGACTCGGACAACAAAGGTGAAGGCGTCGAAATATCTGGAGTCGAAGTTGAGACCGAGAAATTTGAAGATGTAGTGGGGATCACAAGAATCAAAATAACGGATGAACATGGAAGCAAGGTGCTTCAAAAGCCGCTGGGGAACTATATCACACTGGAGGTCGAAGGTGTTGTGGACGGGCCCGAGGAGATAAAGGAAAAGGCAGCAATTGCATTGTCCAACGAACTGAAAAGGCTGATCCAATTCCATAACAAGCTGAAGGTATTGATTATCGGATTGGGAAACGATAAAGTAACTCCCGATTCTCTGGGACCTTACACCGTTTCCAAAGTGAAAGTTACCCGGCATTACTTTTTAATGTATGACGCTGAGAGCGACGATGAAATGTCCTGCGTCAGCGGTTTTATACCGGGCGTAATGGGATCAACGGGAATGGAAACTGCAGATCTGATCAAAAGCGCAGCGAAAATAGCGAAACCGGAGGTCATTATCGCGGTGGATTCATTGGCCGCGAGAAATATCAACCGTATCAGCACGACGATACAAATCAGCGATACTGGAATTTCTCCGGGAGCCGGAACAGGAAATATGAGAAAGCAGCTGAATGAAAAGACCCTGGGAACAAAGGTGATTGCAATTGGTGTACCGACAGTGATCGATTCGAAAACACTCATTCTGGATAACCTGTTCGGATTTTTAAAAGACCCGGAAGGGGCCGAACAATATATCGACGAAAACGGGGTTCCGATGATCGTGACCTCGACAGATGTGGATCAGGTTATCAAGGATTTTTCAGATATAATTTCAAATGGAATTAATATAACTCTTCATCCGGGCATATACTCTTAGTATTGTTTGGTGTTTATGAGGAGTTGAATAAATGAGAAGAAGATACGGAGGATTCAACAGTAGGAAACGGCTCGGCGGCGGTAAACTTGCTATTTTGACCTTTCTGTTTTGGGCTATCTCCGGCATTATCATGGTCAGCTTCCTTCACGGCGGACCTGCCCAGATGATTGAAGCAAAGAGTGAGGACGTTGCCAAAATGTATATCGGCAGCATCTTTCCTACCGTCAGCAGAAGTGCGGATTATGAGTCAAGAGCGGCGATGGGGAGCGCCCCGGATCCTGCGTCTGACAAGACGGAGGGGATTTTTGATGCAAAGCAGTCCGAAAGCATATTTGAATCCATGATGGGATCCATGTTTCCTGCGGCAGAGGTTCTGGATGATGATCTGGCAGAAGAGGATCCCGGCATCGTATTTGACACAAATCCGAATGACTCCGGAGCGACAAACCCGGATGGTACTTCAGAGGAAGTGATCGATACACAGAATTCGGATTCTCCCGAACCTGCCACTGCAAATATTGATTATTCGAAACCAGTCGTAATCATCTACCATACCCATGCAACAGAGACATACCAGCCGGTATCGGAAGGAAATTTTCATTCCCTGAATGAATATGGAACTGTTCGCGAAGTCGGGGATGTTTTAACGAAGGAACTGGAAGCACAAGGTATCCAGGTGATCCACGACAAGACCATTCATGATTCACCATCCTATAACCAGTCCTATACACGTTCTCTTGAAACGGTTCAAACTCTTATGGGAAGCAATGATTCCGCCAGGATCATAATTGATTTACATAGAGATGCGGCAGCCTACAGCGGCAATGTGGGAAAGACGGTTACCATAAACAAGGATACCGCAGCAAAATACAGTCTGGTAATAGGAACCGGAAATCCAAATGTGGAGGCATTAAGGCTCTTTGCAAACCATGTCAATGAAACCGCGGAGGAAATGTATCCGGGCTTTGGCGTAAAAATCATTGAGAAACAATACAAATTTAACCAATATGTTTCGGACTACCATTTGCTCCTTGAAGTAGGAAACAATCAAAATACAATCGAACAGGCAAAACTGACAGGAAAATATTTTGCAGATATATTGGTGAAAGCCATCAAGGATATCGAATAAACAGATACGAAACAGGTCAAGAATAGATCGTAAGATTCTATAGAGTACTTAGGTGAAGCGATGAGATTAAAAAAATTACTGATATTTGTTCTGGTCTTTGCGGCAGTGTATGGCATCACTGCCGTAGATGAGGCCTATTCGGACATGATGGACCAGGAAGGAAAGATTGCTTTGCATGTAAGACGGGTCAATTCCGACTACGTGACGTTTTCCATGTTTGGACAAACTGCTGCAGTTAATACAAAAGAACTGAAAAATAACTGGGGCGATTTCAGCAATACGATTACGGCAAGTCTGGACGATGCGGTAGTAACGATTCAGGGTGTCCTTGGCATTGAAGAACCGGAACGGGATTATAGCGTATTTAAAACGGAGATATTGTAAAAAGCTGTCTTGGTATGATATACTTATTATTCAAATATGATTTTTTGGAGGAAAAATGAATTCATACCAGCAATACATTCGGAATTTTTGCATTATTGCACATATAGATCACGGTAAATCCACCCTGGCAGACCGTATTATCGAGAATACAGGTCTTGTTTCCCATAGGGAAATGAAGGAACAATATTTGGACAACATGGACCTGGAAAGAGAGCGGGGCATTACGATCAAGCTCCAGACAACCCGCCTTATTTACAAAGCAAAGAATGGACATGAATATACTTTTAATCTCATCGACACTCCGGGGCACGTTGAC
>CAZTEH010000121.1:0-11207 GCA_964612345.1 uncultured Oscillospiraceae bacterium
CTGAAAATACCGCACATGGGCTGGAGCGATGTGAAAATAGAAAATGAATGTGAGCTGTCCAAGGGAATCAAGGAAGGGGATCTTTTCTACTATGTCCACTCCTACAAGGCAGTGACGGAGAAACAGTATGTTTCCCTTTACAGTGAGTACGGGGAATATATTCCGGGCTTGGTTTACAAGAACAATGTTTATGGAACCCAGTTTCATCCGGAAAAAAGCGGGGAGATCGGCTTGAAACTATTGCGTAATTTTGGAGGACTGAAATGATAATTTTACCGGCGATTGATATAAAAGACGGACAGTGCGTAAGACTGACCAAGGGTGATTTCTCAACCGTGGAGAAGGTTGCCGAGGATCCGCTTAAAACCGCCCTCGCCTTTCAGGAAGCGGGCGCGGAATGGATCCATATGGTGGACCTGGACGGAGCGAAGGAGGGAAGCCTGAAAAACAGTGAGGTATTTCTTCAGGTCGCGCAGAATACCGGACTGAAGGTCGAGCTGGGCGGAGGGATCCGTACTTTGGAAAGCATCGATTACTATCTGGAACAGGGAATCTCCCGTGTCATCATCGGCTCCGCGGCCATTTCCAATCCGGAATTGGTCAAAGCTGCTGTTGCAAAGTATGGTGATAAGATCGCAGTGGGGATCGACGCAAGAAACGAGATGGTTTCGGCAGACGGTTGGCTTACCGACAGCGAGATCACCTACCTGGATCTTGCGAAGAAAATGGAAGCCATTGGGATAACGTGCATTATCTTTACCGATATCTCCAGGGATGGAACCTTGTCGGGACCGAATCTGGAGCAGCTTGACCGGATCAAGGAAGCGGTGAGCTGTGAAATCATAGCAAGCGGCGGGATCCATACCATGAAGGATATCATTGCGTTGAATGAAATGGGGCTTTACGGTGCTATTTGCGGAAAGTCCATCTATAAGGGAACCCTTTCCCTGGAAGAAGCGATTGCACATTGCGGGAGGGAATAATCATGCTGGCGAAAAGAATCATCCCCTGCCTTGACGTTCAGGACGGAAAGGTTGTAAAAGGGATCAATTTCATAGGAATCAAAGAAGTGGGAGACCCGGTGGAGTGCGCCATCGAATATGACAAACAGGGTGCGGATGAAATCGTATTCCTGGATATTACGGCTACCCATGAAGGAAGGGGCACCATGCTGGACGTGGTCAGAAGAACAGCAAGAAATGTGTTTGTTCCGCTGACTGTGGGCGGAGGCATCCGAACAGCGAATGACTTCCGGGAGCTGCTTCTTGCCGGAGCGGATAAGGTTTCGGTGAATTCGGCGGCGATCCGGAATCCGGCCATCATCTCCGAGGCAGCTTCCAGGTTTGGAAATCAGTGTGTGGTGGTTGCCATCGACGGAAAGAAAACGGCTCAAGGTAAATACAATGTCTTTGTAAACGGGGGCAGGATCGATACCGGCCTCGATGTGGTGCAATGGGCGATCGAAGCGGAAAGACTGGGGGCGGGAGAGATCCTGCTGACCTCCATGGATGCGGACGGCACCAAACAGGGTTTTGACATCGATATGCTCAATGCAGTCTGCGGTGTCGTGAACATTCCTGTGATCGCTTCGGGCGGCTGCGGTCAGTTGTCACACTTTACGGAGATGTTTCAAAAGACGACTGCCGATGCGGCCCTGGCGGCTTCCATTTTCCACTACGGAGAACTGACAGTAAACCAAGTCAAAATGGAGCTGAAGAACAACAACCAGCTGGTGCGGTTGCTGTAAAAGATTGGAGAGAGAAACATGGATCTAACAAAATATTTCGTAAAGGCGTCTTTGATTCCTGTCATCATTCAGGAAAAGAATACGAAAAATGTGCTGATGCTGGCCTATATGAATGAAGAAAGCCTGAAAAAGACCATTGAAACCGGCTATACCTGGTTTTACAGCCGCTCAAGAAGCGAGCTCTGGAACAAGGGGGCAACCTCCGGTCATGTGCAGAGAGTCATCAGCATCACAGGAGACTGTGATGACGACACCCTCCTCATTGAAGTGGAGCAGACCGGTCCTGCCTGCCATACCGGAAATGAGACCTGTTTTTACCAGGAATCCGGTATCGCTGAATTCCGCACGAAGGAAGAGAAGGAAGAAGGCCGAAAGCGCATAGAATCGGCGGAGCTTGATCTTGCCCTGAAGGAGCTTTATCAAGTGGTTCTTGAACGGCAGAAGACATTTGCGGAAAACTCCTATACCTGCTATCTCTTTGAAAAGGGACTGGATAAGATCCTGAAAAAATGCGGGGAGGAATGCAGCGAGGTCATCATCGCAGCAAAGAATTCTGCCGCTGCGGAAGAGGATATGAGAGAAGCGGCTTTGACGGATACGAAGAACGAAATCTGCGATCTCCTCTATCATTTGACGGTACTGATGGTAAACGAAGGAATCAAACTGGATGAAATCAATGAGATCCTGAAACAGCGAAGTCAAAAGATCGGAAATTTGAAAAACTTTCACGATTCGAATCACAGCAGCTGATCGCGATCAGCATTCCAGGACAAACTTCTCGATTGCTTTTGCCACTCCGTCTTCATTGTTATTCCCGGTCACATAGTCTGCCGCCTCTTTTAATTCCTTGACTCCGTTTTCCACCGCGACGCCGAGGCCTGCATACTGAAGCATATCGATGTCGTTGTAGTTATCTCCGAAGCAGATGATTTCCGAAGGGCGTATGCCCTTTTTCTTTGCGTAACGTTCGATGGCGGAAGCCTTGCTGACCTGATCTGCGCAGATATCAAAGGTATTATGCCAGGATACGGTGACGGAGGCTCCTGCTATTTCAGAAAGACTGCCGTAAAGCTCTTTTCTCTGTTCATCACCCTCGCATCTTGCCAGAACCTTGTATATGGTATCTTTGCCGATAAGCTCCATGGGATCGATCTCCACCATGGGAAACCGTTCTTCCTCCGGCTGATCGATGTTAAAGGAATAGAAGGAGGTTAAATAATTGCCAAGTTGCTTGGTATAAAAGCTTTCCTCCCCATAACAATGGAAATAATAATTTCTGTCCGTAAGTAAACGGAAAATTTCACCCAGAGTTTCCTCCTGAATCGGTTTTCCGTAAAGCAGTTTTCCCGCCGCCTCTTTTATAAGGGCGCCGTTGCACGCCAATATGGGCGTATTTAATTTCAACTCTCTGGCATATTGTCTGGCACCACCGAAAATTCTTCCCGTTGCCAGCATAAAATCAACACCTTGTTCCGATACTCTATGAATGACCTCTTTTGTATATTCTGAAAGCGTGTGATCATCTCGCAATAATGTGCCATCCAGGTCGCTTACGATTAGTCGATACATGTTACCTCCCTTATTAGCTCGTCCAATTTGCTACTTCGTTACCGTACGTATACTGATCTCTCCTGAATTCAGCGTTCCGACGGAACCGTCCTGATACCGTACCACAAGACCTCCGTCTCCGTCGATATCCACGGCAGCGGCCGATATGCCCTCTGCCAGATTACGCTCTTTATCCAACCCTGCCGTCGGAATGATCCGAATATCCTTTCCCAAAACGAAGGACCTTCTCTTATAATCTTCAATAAATTCTCTGGACTCCAGCTTCTCGTTGATTTCGAAAACCTGGTTGATCACTTCAGCAATCAGTCGATTACGGGAAAGGCCATTGTCGGCGGAGTCTTCGAAGAGAGACCCTGCGATATCGGAAAGCTCTTTTGGAAAAGCTGTTCGGCATATACTGTAATTGATCCCGATCCCCAGAACGATATAATCAATATGACCGCTTTCAAAATCAGTAACGGCCTCTGTTAAGATTCCACAGATCTTTTTCGACCCCATATAAACATCGTTGACCCATTTGATTTGGCACGAGATCCCTGTCACCTTCTCAATGGCTTTACATACCGCAACGGAAGCCGCTGTGGTGATCAATACGGATTTTGCGACGTCAAAGCGGGGCTCGAGAATGAAACTCATATAGATTCCGCCTGCGGGAGGGGAGTAGAAGCTGCGTCCCATCCTGCCTCTGCCCTTCGTCTGCTCTTCTGCTATGACGACAGTTCCCGGCAGTGCGCCGTCCAGGGCTATTTTTTTTGCAGTCAGGTTGGTAGACTCCAAAGGCTTGAACAGGTGGATCCGTCCCATCATGGATTGTGCCTTTACAGGAGGTGGGACCCCTTCCACAGCAAGCATGTCGCTGTCCTGTGCAAGACAATAGCCCTTGTTGGTAATGGCATCAATGCAGTAACCCTCCTTGCGGAGCTCCTGGATCGCCTTCCATATGGCGGCTCTGGATATGTTCAGACGGCTTGCCAGCTCCTCGCCGGATACGGTTGCGCCTATATTTTCTTCCAATGCTTTTAATACATTTCCTCTTGTCGACATGGATTCACTTCCTTCTGCCTGTTTGTACAAAGATTATACCATAAATCTCAGAAAATTTTCTACACTCGAAAATTTTCTGCGTATGCGATATAATGAAACAATAGACAAAAGGGGGTATCTTTATGAAAAAACGATTATTCGGTTTCCTGCTGATCCTGCTGCTCCTTATTCCTCTTGCCGGCTGTGGGGATAACGGAAAGCCGGTGAGCAGCAGCTTTGCAATCGAAGGCCAATCCACGGAAGAGAGCACGGATTTTCTCGAGATCGATCTGAGCATACCTGTTCTGTCCGGTTTTGATTCCGCTGAGACTATAAACAAAGAAATTGCCGAGAGCATTGCCGCAGCAAGGGCCGAGGTGGAGGATGCCGCTTCCATGATGGAATCGGATCAATCTCAGCTGAAGGCCGGCTTACATACCAATTACCTCTATTCAAAAAACGGGGACCTGGTATCGCTTTGGATGATGTTTGACAATTATACGGGCGGTGCCCACGGTCTTTATTGGATCGAACCGTATACCTTCAACACCGCTGCCGGTGAAATCTACAATTTCAGCGGTCTGTTCCAGGAGGGGAATGCTTCTGCTTCACTGGTCACCGACAAAATCATAAATAAAATCAAGGAAAAACCCGACCTGTATTTTGAGAGCGCTGAGGAAACCGTTAAAAATTACCGGAATGAATTCGAGTTTTACATTAATGGAGATCAATTAGTGGTGTTCTTTTCTTTATATGACATTACCGCATACGCGGGTGGAATTCAGTACTTTGATATTGACGCGGAGGAACTGAAAGATCTATTAAAACCTGAGATTTATCAAGCGATGAAGGATGCCATTGCAATCGATACAAAAGGGACGATTTCCGAACATTAGATAATTTTTATTGTATTCCTAGTTTTCCTATTGTATCATGTGGGTATAATAGTTCTATTAAATTATTAAACGGCGGTGATAAAATGAAAATTTCTACAAAAGGTCGCTATGCTCTGCGCCTCATGCTTGATCTGGCAATCAATTATACGGGTGAATATATATCAATTAAGAGTATCGCAGCAAGACAGGAGATCTCGGAAAAATATCTGGAACAGATTATCACTCAGTTGAACCGTGCCGGCTTTGTTCGGAGTGTTCGCGGCGCACAGGGCGGCTATATGCTGGCTAAGGCTCCTGCTGAATACACGGTTGGGATGATACTGCGCCTGATGGAAGGCAGCCTTGCTCCCGTGAGCTGCCTGGATGGAGATGAGACCTGTGACCGCGCTTCCCGTTGTGTTACACAGGATGTTTGGCTGAAGATACAGGAAGCGGTTGAGAACGTAGTTGATAACATAACTTTGGCGGATCTGGTAGCCCGTTATCAGGAAAAGACGGAGCCGATCTATATCATCTGATTTGCTAATCAATGCAGTTGTTTTGCAATGAGATACCTGAAAACAGGGAGCGCCCCGGAATGCATGATTCGGAGTGCTCTTTTTAAATCTTATAAATAATTTAAAGAATAATAAAAAAACTATTGACAACATTAACCTTTAAATATATTATAGAAATAATTTAAATCATATTAATCTGATAGGAATAGTATAAATAAAAAAAGGAGATGATAATCATGTCAGAAAAACAAGAAAAAAAGTTAAGATTTGAAACGTTACAACTGCATGCAGGTCAGGAAAATCCTGATCCGGCAACAGGTGCGAGGGCTGTGCCGATTTATCAAACCACTTCCTATGTATTTGAAAATTCCGCCCAGGCTGCCGGAAGATTTGGTCTTACGGAAGGCGGAAATATCTATACAAGAATCATGAATCCTACTTCCGATGTATTTGAACAGCGTATTGCCGCATTGGAAGGCGGTATCGGCGCTCTGGCAGTATCCTCCGGTGCGGCGGCCACTACTTATGCGGTGCAGAACATAGCTCATGCGGGAGATCATATCGTAGCCGCAAAAACGATCTATGGCGGAACCTATAATCTGTTTGCACATACCTTCGCCGATTTTGGAATCCAAACAACCTTTGTGGATCCGGAAGAAGAGAACGGTTTTGAAAAAGCGATACAGGAGAATACGAAGCTGATTTTTATTGAAAGCTTAGGAAACCCGGCTTCCAACGTGATCGATATTGAGGAAGTTGCTGCAGTTGCTCATAAAGCAGGGATCCCTCTCATTGTGGACAACACCTTTGCTACTCCTTATCTGCTGAGACCGATTGAGCATGGAGCAGACATCGTGGTTCATTCCGCAACGAAATTCATCGGCGGTCATGGAACCTCTATCGGCGGCGTCATCGTCGATTCCGGTAAATTCGACTGGGTTGCATCAGGGAAGTTCCCATATCTGACCGAGCCGGATCCAAGTTACCATGGCGTCAAGTTTACGGAAGCGGTGGGAGCATTGGCTTACATCATCAAGGCAAGGGTTACGCTCCTCAGAGATACCGGTTCTGCTCTCAGCCCGTTTCATTCGTTCCTTTTCCTCCAGGGTCTGGAAACATTATCCCTCCGAGTGGAACGGCATATCTCAAATACACGGAAGGTAATCGACTTTTTAAAGAATCACGAGAAGGTGGAAAGAGTAGATCATCCTTCCTTGTCCTCAGGCAAGGAAAAAGCCGCATATGACAAATATTTTCCGAATGGCGGCGGCTCCATCTTCACCTTTGAAATCAAAGGCGGAGCGGAGGAAGCCAAGGCCTTTATCGATCGGCTTCAAATTTTCTCACTCCTGGCAAATGTTGCCGATGTGAAGTCTCTGGTGATCCACCCTGCCAGTACTACGCATTCCCAGATGAGTGAAAATGAACTGCTCGATGCGAGGATCAGACCGAACACCATCCGATTATCCATTGGAACAGAACATATCGACGATTTGATCGAGGATCTGGCCCAGGCATTTTAATCAATAAACAGCGCTTCCTTGTCAATGGATGACAGAACGGTTTTTCTTGAATCGTATGGCAAATTATGATATACTTCACCACTATATAACCAAATTTTAGAAGTAGAATCGTTATCATCCATTTGATATAAGGGAGAGAATTATGAAAAAAACGAAAAACCGAGTCATCCCCGTTATTGCTGCAATTGCAATACAATTGTGCTTAGGTACGGCTTACGTTTGGAGCATCTTCCAAAATGGAATCGCAGAAAGTATTTTTGCAGGGGACAATGCTGCCGCAGGGCTGTCGTTTTCTCTCCTGCTGGCCACCCTGACCATCGGATCCACATTAGGCGGAAAAATGCAGAGCCGATTTGAACCGAGTGTCATTGTGATCCTGGGCGGCCTGATCCTGACGGCAGGATTTTTCCTTGCATCTTTTGTCACACCGTCCGTGCCTTGGCTCTTATGGCTCACTTATGGAGTTATGGGCGGTATTGGAATGGGTTTCACCTATTCTACAACGATCGCTTGTGCCCAAAAATGGTATCCGGACAAACGAGGCTTCATCACCGGAATTATCGTTGCTGCACTTGGATTTGGCGGTGTGCTGTTTACCCCGATCATTGAAGTACTCATTCAGAGCTTCGGCGGTGTAGGGATGGGAGAACTGAAGACATTTCGTGTTCTGAGCATGGTCTTCGCAGTCGTATGTACGATTGGTGGACTGTTTGTGACGAACCCGCCAAAGGACTATCTCCCGGAAGGTTATACCCCGCCATCGGTCGCATCAGGTAATTCGAATATCGATTATTCTCCGGGTCAAGTGCTCAGGATGCCTCAATTTTATATACTGACTGCAACGATGATGCTGGCCTGTATGGGCGGCCTCATGATGATCGGATTTGCAAAACCCATTGCGATTGCAAAGGGAATGGCTGAAACTGCAACCATAGGAGTTCTGACCATAGCCTTATTCAACTCCTTCGGACGTTTGTTCTGGGGCTGGGTCTCGGATAAGCTGGGCAGAAAAAAGACCATCATGATACTATTGAGTGGAACAGCAATTTTGGCATTGTTTGTGAACTTGGCTGCCGGATATTCCATCTACGTGCTGATTGGCTTGATTGGATTCTTCTATGGTGGATTTTTGAGTAACTTCCCTGCTTTTACGGCCGACTTGTTTGGGTCGAAATATATGGCAACCAATTATGGAATGGTGCTTGTCGGTTTCGGCATCGGAGCTGTCGTTGCATCCTATATTGCAGGATATTTCAAAAACCTTGCAGTGAATGACATCAGTCTGATGTTTCCGGCATTTATTATCGCATCTATAGCAGCGGCAGTGGGTATCCTATTGATAGCAACCGTAAAAAAACCAAGAAATGCTTAGATCGTCATCCTTGACTTTTCGCTCCTTGAACGCTACAATATATGGATGTTGGGGAGGACAAATCAGCTTCCCTGATAACGTATTCGGAGTTCTCCGAGCAAGAGAGGAGCAAAAAAAACAGCACTATGATTGAAATTAAAAATCTGTCGAAGTTTTTCAGTACGGAAAACGGAGATTTTGTAGCGATAAATGATATCAATCTTACCATAGAAGACGGCGACATCTTTGGGATCATCGGCATGAGCGGAGCCGGAAAAAGCACGCTGATCCGATGCATTAACCTTTTGGAGAAGCCTAGCGAAGGAAAGATTGTGATCGACGGACAGGACATCACCCTCCTGGAGGGGAAAGACCTTTTAACACTGAGACGCAAGATCGGTATGGTCTTTCAGAGGTTCAACCTGCTCATGCAGAGAACCATTCGGGATAACGTGGCATTCCCACTGGAGGTTGCCGGTGTCGAGAAAAAGCAGCGATTGGAGCGGGTGGACGAGCTGTTGGAAATCGTCGGGCTGACATCAAAGGCCGGATCCTATCCGGTGCAGCTTTCGGGCGGTCAGCAGCAGCGTGTTTCCATTGCAAGAGCACTGGCAAACCATCCATCCCTGCTGTTATGTGATGAACCTACCTCGGCATTGGATAGCCTGACAACCAATTCCATCCTGAGACTGCTGAAGGACATCAACCATAAACTGGGCGTTACGATCATTATCATCACCCACGAAATTGCAGTGGTCGAGAAGATCTGCAACAAGGTCGCCATTATCGACGAATCCAGAATCATCGAACAAGGCTTCGTCAAGGATGTCATCAACAATCCTCAGCAGGAAATCACGCAGAAATTGCTGGAGAGGGGTGAGCTGGTTGAATGAGTTTTTTGCACAATACGGAAATTTATTGCTCGAAAATACCTGGATCACCATCTATGTGACGACCTTATCTACGTTGTTTGCCTATATTTTAGGCGTTCCGCTTGGTGTTCTGCTTGTCGTTACGCAACCCCATGGTATCCGGCCTCACATGTCGTTGAATGCCGTGCTGGACTGGGTCGTAAACATTGGAAGATCCATACCATTCATTATATTATTGGTTGCGTTGTTCCCGTTCACACGATTTGTTACAGGAAGCGTAATCGGACCGAAAGCAATGATCGTGCCGCTTGTAATTGCAGCTACGCCTTTCGTAGCCAGAATGGTGGAAAGCTCTCTGCTCGAGGTCGATGCGGGACTCATCGAAGTAGCACAGTCGGTGGGCTCCACCGTACGTCAGATCGTCTGGAAGGTCATTCTTCCGGAAAGTCTTCCATCCATTGTTTTCGGGGCATCCATTACCTTTATCACTCTGTTCGGCTATGTGGCAATGGCCGGAGCCATCGGCGGCGGCGGTCTCGGGGATGTAGCCATTCGATATGGTTATTACAAATACCAGACGGACGTTATGATCGCGACCATCATCATCCTGATCATCCTGGTGCAGATCATCCAGATCCTCGGGAACGGAATATCGCGAAAAATAGATAAACGGATAAAGAAATAAGAAGAAATAAACTGGATAAATAGATATGGACAAATTCACGTGGTAGAATTTGTTGTATATAATTAAGCAAAAATGAGGAAGGAAGTATTTATATGAAAAAGAAATTAGCCCTTATTCTAATCCTTGCCCTAACCGTATTTGCATTGGCAGCCTGCGGAGGCGGAGAAGCTGAGGATGAAGGCACTGCAGATACAACCGTACTGAAAATAGGCGCATCTACAGTGCCACATGCTGAGATTCTGGAATTTGTAAAGCCGATGCTTGCAGAACAGGGAATCGACCTGCAGATCACTGAGTATACAGACTATGTCATTCCGAATACAGCAGTTGAAAGTCACGAGCTGGATGCAAACTATTTCCAGCACGTGCCATATTTAAACAGCTTCAATGAAGAGAACGGAACCCATCTTGTTTCCGCAGTAGGCGTCCACTATGAGCCAATGGGACTCTTTGCAGGAAAAACTGCGACTCTTGATGCTTTGGCAGACGGCGCTACCATAGCTGTTCCGAACGATCCAACCAACGAAGCAAGAGCTCTTTTACTGCTTCAGCAGGAAGGACTGATCACGCTGAAGGACGGAATCGGATTGGAAGCAACACCACTTGATATCGTAGATAATCCAAAGAACATCGAATTCTTCGAAGCGGAAGCAGCTGCAGTTGCCCGTTCCATCCAGGATGTTGACTTTGCCATCGTCAATGGAAACTATGCCCTTGAAGCCGGACTTAAGGTTACCGACGCTTTAGCAATCGAGAGCGCAGATTCCGAAGCGGCGCAGACCTTTGCAAATATCGTTGCGGTATATGAAGGCGACGAAGACAGACCGGAGGTTCAGGCATTGATCACAGCGCTGACATCAGAAGAGACCAGAGCATTCATCGAAGAAACCTATCAGGGTTCTGTCGTTCCGGTTTTCTAGACAGAAAGAAAACAGAATTCATGAAGAAATTATAAATCAGAATTGAGCAGCATGGCGTACGCCATGCTGTTTTTGTGCGACAGGCAGTCGCACCAGTCCTGGCTAATGCTAGGGCTGTTTTGCG
>CAZTEH010000122.1:0-11171 GCA_964612345.1 uncultured Oscillospiraceae bacterium
AGGTTTTAAACCAACAGGAAGCATCAAGGGCCGTAATGCACTGAAAATGATCGAACAGGCCGAAGAATGCGGGGCGCTTACACCAGGGAAAACGATCAGCGAACCGACTTCCGGCAACACAGGGATCGGCCTTGCTATGATCGGTGCGGTAAAAGGGTATCCCGTGGCAATCGTCATGAGTGAAGCTGTTTCCGTCGAACGCCGCAAGATGATCGAAGCATTCGGGGCAAAGACAATTCTGACCGATGCCGCCTTGGGTACCGATGGAGCAATCAGAAAAGCTCATGAACTGGTTCAGACTTATCCGGAGCTCTATTTTATGCCGAACCAGTTCTCTAACGAATACAATAAGCTTGCCCATTACCAGACCACCGCAAATGAAATCTGGAAGGATACAAACGGAAAAGTAACCCATTTTGTATCCGCATTGGGTACATCCGGCACCATCATGGGAGTTGGCATGGGATTGAAGGATAAGAATCCGAAGATTCAGATCGTTGAGGCCCACCCTGAGAAAGGGCATTATATTCAAGGCCTTAAGAACATGGATGAAGCCATCGTTCCGGAGATCTACGATCCGTCAAAAATTGACCGTACCGTGATGATCGAATCGGAGGAAGCCTTTGCTATGGCACGAGCTATCGTTTTGCAGGAAGGCATTTTTGTGGGTATGAGCAGCGGAGCGGCCATGATCGCAGCGCTGGAATGCATCAAGGATTTAGAGGAAGGCTTGGTTGTGGTCACCTTTGCTGACCGGGGAGAAAAATATCTCAGTACGACGTTATTTGATCGGGCGGAATAAGGTAATATCAACATTTAAATCACAAGGCAGCTTCTCTTAATAGGGAAGCTGCCTTTCGATTACTTATTGTTTTCATGTTATTATTAATTCTTTGGGCTGCGATTTTTATCCATCGATTTTAATAAATCTGATAATACCTGACTGAAGGTACTCAAGTGGTCCTTCATTCTGCCCGGATAATTTTCTTCGATATAGCTGATCGTATCTTTTTCGGTATGCCAGATCTCTCCGTCCAACTCAGTCTGTGTATATCCGTCCAGTTCACCAATTTCCCAATTGGTCGCCTCGAAATAACCGTAAGGAATTCCCTGTTCGACAAAAGGTGCATGGTCACTCCATAGTCCCGTCGTGCCTGCGGGATAATCAGCATTGAGGCCGGGATTGGTTTCAAGTTGAAGTTTCAGTCTTTTAGCAATCTTTAATGCCTGATCTCTCACAAATCCTTTTTTTCCTTCATCACCGTACACATACATCTTATCGCCTACTGCGAGACTGTCCAGATTTATCATTGCGATCGTGTTCTTGATATCCTTATAGCTCATCTGGGAGACATAGTACTCTGATCCCTTTAGCCCGACCTCTTCCGCACCAAAAGCGATAAACTTTATCGTATATGATGTTTCAACTTTCTTTAAGACTTCAGCAGCTTCCAATATGACAGCGATTCCTGACGCATTATCATCAGCACCTTGGCCAACCGGCACCGAGTCATAATGTCCACCTACAATAACTACCTTCGAAGATTTTCCGGGTTTCACAGCAATCACATTTGCGGAAGAGTAATCTTGCCCGTCGTCGCTCGTGAATGAAAATTCCTGAATGGTTGGTTTATAGCCTATTTTTTTCAATTGCTTATAGATATAATCTTTTGCCTCCCTTTCACCCTCTGTACCGGCAACCCGTTGTCCGATGTCATCCGATAACGCGACCACATGCTTGTACGCGATCTCTCCTGTCTGATGAGCGATACAATTAGCCGATATTTCCCCATCGTTTGCCGCGAATGCAGTGGAGGTAAATAAAGGAGTAATCGCAAGCATGAAAACAAGCAGCAAAGATATCAGTTTTCTTCTTCTAGTCATGAAAATCTCCCCTTTTGAAGTATATTTTCCGGACGTACCGGAATAAAGGGATTATAGCATGACATCGATAAAATTCCTGTTGCTTTATGCTGCTTGTACGGATAAATATAATACTTATTTCGACAGCAAATTGTAAATCACCTGCGCCATTTCCGCTCTGGACGTCGTATTTTTCGGGGACAGCTTCCCGCCGCTTCCGCTGACGATATCTGCTGCAGTCAATGTATTCGCTGCTTCCTTTGCCCAGGCTGCTACCGAATCCGCATCGCTGTATTCTGCCGCGAATCCGCCGGTGCCCGCAGGCAGCGCATCCATCTGCTTCAGGGTGTTGTAAAGTAAGGTAAACATCTCCTGACGGGTGATTTTCGCATTCGGAGCATACAAATTATTTCCGATCCCCTCTGTAATACCGAGGCGTTTTGCTGCTGCAAGGTAGCCTGTGAAATACGTGTTTCCCGCATCGGAGAAATTAATCGAAAGATCTGTATCCGGCTCAATGCCATAGGCTCTCATCAACATGACCAGAAGCTGCCCCCTGGTGAGCTTACCTGTCGGGTCAAAATTCCCGTTCCCCGTTCCTGTTACGATGCCCCTTGCGGCCGCAAAGCCTACCGCGTCGCTGTACCATGCTTTCTCACTTACGTCCTTGAAGGCTACTTCATTGTAGCCAACTGCATATTGTGAGAAGTGGTCCGTCGTAAAGCTGACGGTCCCTGTTGCGGGATCATAAGCGCAGTTGCTGACCATTTCCGGCTGCCCCTGGGAATTGATATAATAGACTACGATGCTGTTCGGGTCTTCGCCAGGTTTCGGGGTATATGGCACCGATGCGGTCACGTTGCCTCCAAACTGGGATATGGTCTGATTTCCGCTTATAACACTGAAATTGAATACCGGCCGGTCTCCGACAATCTGCTTCGTTCCTTCAGGGAGAGAAGCCGGATCCACCTTCGAGGCCGTTATATTGACATCTCCGGCAGCTTCCCCGAATATGGTCGTGAGCGCCGATGTGTCGAAGGACAGAGACGCCACCGGTGTTGATACTTTCAGCTCGTCCGCTCCTCCGTTAACAGCCATTCCTACCGCGTCCTTCGGGATGCTGGTCTCAACTGAATTCACATTACTGGAATTTGTGGTCTCCACCTTTATTTCAACAACCGCTTTCATTCCGGTGCCTTGTTTATCGGCCTCAGCTACTGCTTTATTGATCGCATCGTTCACCTGTGTTTTTGTTACGGATGCGGTCGTTTTGCCGCTGCTGTCGGTCTTTGCTGTTACTGTTGTTGTAGCTGTATAGGTATTCCCGGAAATGCCACCATCAGGTTTTTGCGGTTCCTGCGGAGTACCGCCGCCGCCTCCGCCGGTACTGCTGCCGGTGTCTGTTGTGTCAGAGGCTGTAGCCGGGAAGATCACCTCAAACACAAGCGAATTATCTGATGTATAACCGCCGGATACCGCGACTGCCCCAAGCGTTCCGATATTGATCGTGGGAGCCAAACCGTTTGCCGGGAATTTGTAACCGGCTTTGGATTCAAGATAAATCATTGCCTTGTAGGTAGAGCTGGCATTAAACTTCCCGCCGGTTAAGGATGCCGGGCTGTCGTCACTGTTCACCCACTCCAAATAATCAACATCATATTGCGTAGTATTTCCGGCCGTTAAATCATTATATGTGATCGGCGCAGCGCCTTTCACCGGCGCCACCAGACCGGCAACGCTTGTTGTAGTGATGTCGTTTGAGAAGCTAATCACAAATGTGAATTTATTTCCTGAAACATAACCGCCGCTGACCGTTCCCGAAACGAAAGTTCCGTCGTAATCGACTGTCGGCGTAAATCCGCTCGGCGGGAATTTGTAGCCAGGTTGAGCGGTCAGCTCGATAGCAACCCGGTAGGTTGAACCTCCGGTGATAAATTTTCCGCCGCTCAGTGTCGCCGGACTCCCGTCGCTGTTTTTCCAAGTCAAGCCGCTTACAGTACAGTATTGACCGGAATTGTAAACATCCAGGTCTCCCGCGACTTGTGGCGTTTCGCCGGGTGCAGGCGGATTCAACCCGGAGATATATGCTTGATAGTCGTAAATATCATCTGAAAAGGTTACCAAAAATGTGAGCGTATTTCCTGATACGGCGCCGCCGCCGACCGTGCCTGCCGTAGCTGTACCGTCGCCGTCAATGTCCGGAGTCAAACCGCCCGCAGGGAACTTGTAGCCCGGCTGGGATGTCAGCACGATCCTGGCACGGTACCATGAACCCCCATATTGGAATTTTCCATTCGAGTCAAATACTGCGAGATTTCCGCCCGTATCTTCCCAAGCAAGGCTGGTTACGGAATATTGAGCCGGATTGCCCGAGACCAAATCAGGAACTCCTGCCGGCGTCGCTCCCGATGCCGGAGCCGTAAGGCTACCTAGGCTTGTCGTTGTTATATTTGCCGGGAAGGTCACCTCAAAAGTCAGCTTGTTCCCCAAGACATCGCCACCGCTGACCGACCCGGCTGTCGGTATACCGGCATTGACCGTCGGGGTCAGACCGGCTGCCGGGAATTTGTAATCCGAACCCGCAGTGAGTTCGATCTCAGCCTTGTAGGTATTGCCTGCGTTAGCAAAATCCCCGCTGTTTAATGTCGCGGGCGATCCATCCAGGTTTTCCCAGTTTAACCCCGTAACGGTATACCTGCCGCCGCCAGGAGTCAAGGCTCCGGTCGCTTGCGGTACTGCTCCCGCTGACGGCGCCGTCAAACCAGTGACGCTCGCCGCATCAATAACGGAACCATCGATGACTGTCAGATCATTTGTGTTTAGTGATGGCACGTAAATTTTGTTGCGGGTCTGATCCACAACCACTGCGATCGCGCCTCCATTTCCCGAAATACCGAGGGTCTGGACGACCGTGTTCGTAGCGCCGTCTATCACAGAAACACTCTGACCCGCTTGATTGGCGACGTATATTTTATTCGTGTTCTTGTTTACCGCCACACCCCATGGGTTGCTCCCTACCGATACGGTTTGTGCCACCGTGTTTGAAGCACCATCTATTACCGACACACTATCAGACCAACTGTTGGCCACATAGATCTTGTTGGTGGACTCGTTCACCGCGATACTCTCTGGATATGCTCCTACATCCATGGTGTCTACGACGGTGTTGTCACTCCCGTCTATCAAAGTCACGGTACTCACGGGACTTGTTTCGTGAGCCACATAGATTGCATTTGTACTGGTGTTTACCGCTATGGCAGAGGGATATTTGTCCACGGATACGGTATCTACGACACTGCCTGTACTATTATAGACTGTTATAGCGCCATAACCTCCGTCGTTAACATTATTGGCAACATAGAGCAAGCCGGTGTTCGCGTTCCACGCTGCTGCGATTGGCCGATCGGTTGTTGCAAGCGTAGTCACCGAATTGTCACTGCCGTTTATCACCATCACGCTGTTGGTGTTCACATTCGCCACGTAGATTTTGTCAGCGGCTTTGTCCACTGCCATCCCTCTAGGAGCTCCTCCCACATCCAAAGTGGTAATAACGCTATAGTCGGCACCATTGATAACCGTTATTCTGCCGGGTATAGATGCAAAGGTGTCGCCGCTGCACACATAGATCTTGTTGGTGGTTTCATTCACCGCCACTCTCTGAGGAAGATTTGCCACCGGTGTGGTCGTCATAATCTCATCAGCGCTAACATGCATAATCCCTAACGGCGATATCATCATTGCCGCTGTGAAAATCAGCAGAAAAAGAAATATCCGTAAGATTTTTGCGTTCTTCATGATGTTTTTCGACAATTTTTCTCAACTCCTTTTCTTAATAAAGTTTTGTCAGGACAAGTTATTTCGACAGCAGGTTATAAATCACCTGCGCCATTTCCGCTCTGGATGTGGTGTTTTTCGGAGAAAGCTTCCCACCACTTCCGATGATGATATCGGCGGCGATAAGCGCTTCAACTGCGTCCTTGGCCCAGGATGCCGCCGAATCCGCATCGCTGTAGGAAGCTGCCGTTTTGCCAGTTGCGGAAGGCAGTTCATCCATCTGCTTCAGAGTGTTGTACAAGAGAGTGAACATCTCCTGCCGCGTAATTTTTTTATCCGGCATATAAACGAAAGATCCGTATCCGGCTCAATACCATAGGCTCTCATCAGCATGACCAGAAGCTGTCCTCTTGTCAGCTTGCCCTCCGAGTCATATTCCGTAAAGCTATAGTAAATATTAAAATAGTAGCATATAAATCAAAAAAATAAATTGTACCAAAGTACAGCGCAAAAAGAGAAAATACGCGCTTTTTTGCGCGTATCAATCTAAAAGTTGCTTATTTTTTTATGGCTTACATGGCTGCCGGTTCTATTAAAGTCTTATCCTTCTTCTATAAAAGTCCCAATTCCCGGACCAGCTTTACACATTGCGCCCGGCTCTTCAGCCCCAATTTCCCGTAAATATTCCCCGTGTGCGCCTTGACTGTCCGTAGGCTGATACCGAGCTTTTCACTGATTTCTTTATTGGTTGCCGCGTTCACCATAAGTTCCAGGACTTTTTTCTCCTGTAATGTGAGCTGTTCCGCGATCTTCTCGTTGATTTCTTCGGCGACCTCACTGCGAGCTTCCAAAGTCTGCAGCAGTATGCCGTGCATTTGTTTCAGCAGCCCTGTGGCAAAGGCCTTTCTGGCTTTTATCAGATGTTCCTCAGGCCGCTTTCCCCTTGATTTTATGTAAGCTCTGAGTATTTGGGCCATGGGAGCCAATTCATCCAGATAGCTTCTGACATACCCTTCATTCATACCGATGTCGAATGACTCGTCCATATACCGGAAGGCAAGGCGTGCATGATTATTCTGGAATGCAAGTAATGCAAGGAGGTTCAGTACCTCCACCCGGCTGTGAGGTCGATCGTTGTCTCCCGTGAATATAAGAAGTCTTTGCAGGAGAAGTTGAGCATCCTGCGTCTGGTACAGTGATAGCAGAGTTCTCGCGTAGACAATCAACTCAAATTCTCTGATCCTGTCGAGCTCTGTGAATATACTAAGCTTGCTGGAGGAAAACCATTCCTGCATCTTACCCTTATTTCCGATATCAATAAAAAGTCTGCATCGGAAGGCGCGTATCAAATAAATCCAGTGTGAATTTCCCCTGCTTTGAAGCTGCTTTTCACATTCCTCAAGAAAGTTAAAAGCCCCCAATATGTCCCCGCCGGCTCTTTTCATCCGCGCAATACCCACCATGGCCGGGACAAGGGCGCCCGGACAATTCGCGTTCTGCGCCTCATCCACCGCTTTCAGAAGGAAGGGTAGTGCTTCTTCCAGCCGATTGCTTTCATATAGAAATTCTCCGGCCCCCAGCGGCGCATAACCTGGATTCTTAGATATCATTCCTCTGTAGCGTTCCGTCATTTTGCCATATTGATCGGGGGCTTGCCGGAACAGATTTGTTATCTTGCTGATGGGACAGCGGTAGAAGTAGATATCCGCAGTATTGAAGTCATTATACTCAGACATTTTATAAGACCCGTCTTCGCTCTTCTCTGCTGCTGAAAAAAGCAGCGACAAATATTCAACGTCGCCCTTTCTGATCAGGAGATTTGCTTCGACCAAGGTGCATACCGTCCCGCTGTAGCTGCTCCATTCCGGACCGGAAGCATACTGATAATTGTGCATCAAAGCCTTCATGCGGTCTACCCATTGCCTTGACAGATCATATCGGCGGATTTCCGCATAATAAAGAGCATAGATTACCGCAATCTTAAAGCTGTTATCCTTATATACGTCCGGCAGACGATCGATCCAGGAGAACAGAGTTGCAAAATCATTCCTATGGATCAAATGATCCGTTTGATGTTCCAGGATATCAAAAGCTTTTCGGTACATGCCTCCATCCATAAAGTGTTCAATGGCTTCCGATATGAAGCCGTGCTCCAGAAACCAATGTGCTGCTTTTATATGCAGATTCGGGATCTCCGCCGGGTCAGTTTCTGAAAGCAATTGATATAGAAAAGTTTTAAACAAATAGTGGTATCTATACTCCTTTTCCCCCTCATCCACGGCCAGAAGGAACCCATTTTCCCTGCAAAGTTCCTTCAGCATCCTGCGTGCATGATCTTCCCCGGTAACGGCTCCGCAGATCGATTCCGCCAGAGTCTCCAGGATGCTGGTCCTCATTGCAAAGTCCAACTTTTCCGGCTGCCATGCCCTGATCACTTCGTCTTTCAGATATTGCCCGATGTCCCTGCTGGACCATGCAAGGGCGGCGATGGCGTCATGGCGCTCCTTTCCATGCTCCATAGACATGGCAACGGCTACCAGTGCGGCTGCCCAACCTTCTGTGTAATTTTCGACTTTTTCCAGCTCTTCGTGTTCAAGGGTAAAGCCCCGCGCCTGGTAAAACCCGAATATTTCTTCGTTTTGAAAGAGCAGGTCCTTATCCTCCAGCTGCTGTATCTGCCATTTGATCTTGTGTCTTGCGAGATTCAGTTCCGGCTCGGCCCTGCTGATGATAATCAGATGCATTCTGGCGGGAAGATAATCGATCAGATAGGATAAGCCTTCAAGAATCGAGGGGTCGTCAATCATATGAAGATCGTCCAGCACAAGCAGGAAGTCCGATGGAGCATCGGAAAGCCGGTCGATCAGAATATTGAGATGTGTATTTGCCTTGAGGAGCTCAAGAGAGGAAAAAACATATTCCGAGTCTTTGCTGACGCCGTCGGAAATGCTGTCCAGCGCGGAACAGACATATCGCCAGAATGTGGCGGGATTATTGTCATGGGAATCCACCGACAGCCATGCGGCCGGATAGCCGCACGTCCCGATCCAGTCAAGAACCGCAGTGGTCTTGCCATAGCCGGCCGGAGCCGTAACGGTCGTCAGCCTGCACGTCAAGGAGCGGTTCAGTTTCTCATGCAGCCGCTGTCTGGTTATAAAATTAGAATTCATTCCAGGTTTGCTGTATTTTGTGCCAAGCAACGCCGCTTTCCGTTCTAAATCTCCCGCCATCGATTGATTACCTCATATCATTGAACAACTCTTTGACGTCTGCTGATAATCCGGCAAATACGATGGATCGTGCAGCGTCTTCTATTCCGTATCCCTGAAACCTGTCAATTTCAAAGTCGTCGAACTCATATACCAAAATTTGCTTCTGTTTTTGATCGATGATCCAATATTCCTTCACGCCGGACAGCCTGTACGTATTGAGCTTGTCGATCATGTCCTTGCTTCTCGTGCTGTTCGACAGTATTTCAACAACCAACGTGGGAGTACCCATATATTTCCCTTTTGCGTTGACATTTCCCTCCACATCACAGGCAACCAAGATATCCGGCTGCATCACATCCGGTTCTTTGATGTCTTTTTTCCTGAAGTGGACGTCAAAAGGCGCCAGAAACACTCTGCATTTTTTCCCTTTGAAATATTCGTGAAATATCAGGTGAAGTCCGCCAAGGATCTCCTGGTGCCCCATGTTCGGAGAAGAAAGAAGATAAATTTCGCCGTTGATCAGCTCCATCCTGAGCGTACTCTTCTCATAAATCTCCATAAATTCTTCATAGGAGACCTTCTTACCGCCATATTGATAATCCAGGGCGTTTTCTCTTACTGAAAAATACTGTTCCATATCTGTCACATAAGGAGTCAGCCTGGCAATCTTGTTGCCGTTCTTTGTAATAACGACATCATTTTGTTCTTCTATAAAATCCAAATATTTGCCCAGATTTTGTTTCAACTCAGTTGCCGTAATGACAACGCCTTCTTTATATTCAATCGATTGCATACCGAACCACCTCCAACAGTATTCTATCACTGCGGACGGTTTGTGGCAACAATTTTGTACTACATATCAGCAATTATCGCACGATGCATTCATTTTTTTCGTACGATTTCCCCGATGCGCTAAAATAAATTCTTTATCATACCTGCACCGGCGATGAATGTCCCAAGGGATGCTCCGATATTCGCCATGAAAACAACGAGAATAATTCTTAGTAGCCGGTTCCTGAAAAATCCTTTGAAACTTTGGATATCCTCTGAAACGTTGTGAAGGTCCTTGACCGCCGGCTTTCTGATAGTGGCTTCCACCAGACCGGTAAACCAGCCGCAAGCCAGTAGGGGATTCAGCGTGGTAAAGGGCGCCATCACAAAGGACGTAAGGATGCTAAGGGGATGTCCTAAGGAAAGTGCGGTAAAGATGGCGGCCAGCGCGCCGGTCCACAATACCCAGGCCGACAGCTGCTCCAGCCCTGTCTGGACATTATTAAGGAACGCATAGGCGAGTAGTCCGAATATCACCGCTGGAATAACCCAGCCCGAAATTTTGGATATAGGTTTGACCGGCGGAACATAAGAAATCCGTTTTAAATCCTGTTCCTTGTAGAGTTCTTCTTTCACACCCGGAACATGGGCTCCGCCAAGTACGGCAACGACCTTTTTCCCCGGTGCATCTTTTATCTTTGCAGCCAGATACTGATCTCTCTCGCTGATCAGGATCTCCCCGATTTTAGGAAACTGCTCCCGCATGCTAGCCATGACCGATTGCAGCATATCCTCCTGTAATAGATCTTGTAAATCCTGATTCGTAATTTCCGTATCATCATCAAAGGAGAAAATGAGGCCTGTCAGGAGTTTTGTTTTTTCCCACATACCTAATTTCCGCCAGATGCGCAGAAAGGTCGTCTGAATGTTTCGATCTGCCAGTACCAGGGTTGCCCCGGCGGCCTTGGCACTTTCAATGCCCTGCAGCATCTCTCCGCCCACCGGCGTGTCCAGCTTCTTAGCCATCTTCTTCTGATAGGAGCTCAGTGCCAGATTTGCCAGAAGGAAGCCGACTCTTTTTGATTTGATCACCTTGATGATATCGGTGTTTTCCCAGGACTTGGGATTTTGGATATTTTTATACCGGTCATCGTCAAGCTCGACACAGACGCTGTCCGGTTTTTCTTCTTCAATTACCTGTTTGACAAGCTCCGCGCTTTCCCTCGAAACGTGAGCCGTCGCGATCAGAATAATTTCCTTGTCTTGAACCATTAGCTTTGTAACATTATTCATTTTCTCTCCCTTACCCCCCATGTTGCAATTGCAGCTTCATATAATAAGATTCTACTATATCGGGAACACAAAATCAAAGCCTAATTAATTTAGGGAATCATGACTATCGGCACAAAGGGAAGGGATTTGCTTTCGTGCGCCTGCGTACTCAACAGGCTTATAAGCCATAATAAAAATGGGTTGTCTAATGACACCCATTTAATTTGGCTCTATGTCAAGTGTTGGGGTGACTCAAGAAAAAAAAGAATAAAGTCAATT
>CAZTEH010000123.1:0-11096 GCA_964612345.1 uncultured Oscillospiraceae bacterium
TTGAGAGAAATGCAAAAGCGGGAACTCACTCCAACAGGGTTAGTCAACTATGCAAATTTTTAGGCATGGCCATGGATTTGTCGGAAATTGAAATCTATAAGCTTGAAATCAGCGGGCTATTCCATGATATCGGGAAGTTGGCGATCCAGGAGCAAATCCTAAACAAGTCAGGACCTCTCACAACTCAGGAGTGGAATGAGATCATGAAACACCCGGAAGTCGGGTATTGGATTTTGAGCACCTCTCTTGAGATGTCAGATATCGCAAAATATGTTTTATATCATCATGAGAGATATGATGGATCGGGGTATCCAAAAGGGCTGAGGGAGGAAGAAATTCCACTTTTGTCAAGGATTATATCGGTTGTTGACTCATATGATGCTATGACAAACCAAAGGTCGTATAAAGAGACTTTAGATCATGATACAGCCATAAACGAGCTGATCAGCAATAAAGGTAAACAATTTGATCCCAATATCGTCGATATCTTTGTTGAAAAGGTCTTAATCAGAAAAATTTAATTCTGAATTGTCTTCCGCTTCTATAACCAACAGGGTGATACTTGAAGAAGTATTGCCTTTTTTATTCTACAGGCACGTATGATTATTATTCTTGGAGGTACTTTGTTTCAATGGAAAATTTTTTTGATCCAGCTGAATTGAATGGCGGTACGTACTTAATGGTAAACAATGGATTAGTCGAAGATATTGGATGTGCCTTTACTTCATTAACGGGTTATTCAAAATCGGATTTTTACCATAAAAGAATATCGGAAGTAATGCAGAAATTGTTTGGATTTGATCTTGATCTGGGAAAAAATACGGTTTCAGAAAACTTTCTGTTTAAAAAGTCCTTTGAAGTTGTCGAGGTTAAGATTACCGTTTATAAAATTGGGAGAGATAACCATAAGCTTTATCTCTTTAGGCAAAAAATCAACTTAATTTTGAATTCAGAATTGTCTTTGGTTGATAAGCTGCTGAAGGATAATTATATGGGAGTTGGCTTGTTTAGCAGCCCTGATTTTCGCCTACTGAAAGCGAACCGGGAATATTTGGAATATATGCTGGAAGCTTATCATAAGGAAGGAAATCTGATAGGTTTTTGTCTGGAAGAAATGGTTCCGGATTTTTGCGGAAGTAAGATGCAGAACCTATTGGTTAACATTTCCGAAACAGGGGAGTCAGTCTGTCTGAAAGAGCAACAAATCATTTCTCAAAAAGGTGATTCCCGATACTATAATAAAAGTTTTACTCCCATCACCGAAGGCGGCAAGGTTAAGTATATCATAGCAATTTTGGATGATATCACGGAAAATACTCTGAAAAGAAAGCATATGGAAGCGCAGAATGAGGAGTTGAAAAAAACAATCGAAATGAAGGATGAAATGTTGATGCTGATTTCTCATGAGCTGAAAACGCCACTGTCCATCATCACTTCCTCAATTCAGACGCTTGAACTTGTATGTAAAAATGAACTATCCGACAAATTGAGAAAATATCTGAATAAAATCAAACAAAACACTTATCGTCAATTAAAACTCGTCAATAATATTCTGGACAACACCCGTGTGAATTCAGGACTTTTTCGGATGAATCGAACCAGTGTGGATATTTCTCTTTTAACAAAGACGATCATTGATTCGATTGCTGTTTTTGCGGAGAGAAAGGGGATCAAAATTTCATATTCTACCTCAATGGCACAGCCGATCATATATACCGACGTGGATATTTATGAGAGGATCCTGCTAAATCTTCTGTCCAATGCCGTAAAGTTTACTCCGGAAGGCAAATCAATTGAAGTCACTATATTTCAGCTGCTGTTGAAAGGGAATCAACAGGTGTGCATTCAGGTAAAGGATAATGGAATCGGTATACCGAATGACCAGAAAGAATTAATTTTTGAGCGATTCGGACGTGTAGACCGGATCGTAGGCAGACATTCGGAAGGCACGGGGATCGGCCTATATCTCGTCAAGATGCTTGTATCTTTGCTGGATGGAGATATTCAATTGGAAAGCAAAGAAGGAGTTGGAAGCACTTTCTCATTAGTTTTCCCATTGGTAAAATCAAGTAAAATCTCAATGGAGCCGGCTAGAATCGAAAAGCCTAGTGAACAACTGATTACGGCATCCGTCATTGAATTTTCAGACATTTATTACGGCGCATAATGTTTATATCACAATACCGACGGATGATACATATTTATATAGTTGAATATTATTATGCAAGTGATATAGGGAAGGAGGATTAAAATGCAGGGTGTTGTGACAGACGATAAGGGTGCGTATGTAAAAGCTGCAATCGTAAAACTAATCAAGGTCCGGGATTCCAACGAAGAATCCGAACCGGAGGCCGTTACATACGCAGAGACGGATGAGGAAGGAAGATTTGTTTTTCAGGAGCTAAATTCGGATGAGAAATATTTCATAGAAATCTACGTTGATAAGAAAGAAGAACCGGAAAAGAAAGAAGAACCGGAAAAGACAGAGGAACCGGAGGAGTCAGGTAATCAGGACGCGTATAATGATACCGATTATGACGCCGATGATCCGAAGACGGACGATGAGACGGATGATGAGACAGACGATCTCGAAGGCGGTAATAGCATAATCGACAATCTTGCGACGAATAACATGATCGATGACACGATAAGAGGAAGCATATCCATTTGCAATTTAAAATATTTGTCAGGTTTGAACCTTAAAGATAAACCATATCTGATGAAAAGCAATCTTTGGTAAGAAACAGTACCTAAATGCAAAAAACCATATATGAGAAAGGATCCGTAATACAATCGCTGATGGTATACGGATCCTTTCATTTATTCTTCCATGAAAAGTTTTATGTCTTCGTCAACGGTACTGATGCCCGCGATCCCAAAGTTTTCTATAAGCAATCTTGCAACATTGGGAGACAAAAATGCCGGAAGAGTAGGGCCAAGGTGTATATTTTTAACACCTAGATACAGAAGAGCCAGCAGCACGATGACAGCCTTCTGTTCGTACCAGGAAATATTGTAAGCGATGGGAAGTTCGTTAATATCGTTCAGCTCGAAGATTTCCTTCAGCTTCAGGGCAATGAGTGCCAGAGAATAGGAGTCATTGCACTGACCTGCATCCAGTACTCTGGGAATGCCGCCGATATCGCCCAGGTCAAGCTTGTTGTAACGGTATTTGGCACATCCTGCGGTCAGGATTACGGTATCCTTTGGAAGCTTTTCGGCGAACCGGGTATAGTATTCTCGTTCTTTCATCCGACCGTCGCAGCCTGCCATGACGAAGAATTTTCTGATTGCTCCGGATTTCACCGCATCAACTACCTTGTCTGCCAGTGCAAAGACCTGCGCATGGGCAAAACCTCCCACGATCTTTCCTGTTTCGATTTCGTCGGGAGCATTTCGTTTTTTAGCCAGTTCGATCACTTCGGTAAAATCCTTTGTTCCGCTGGAATCCGCTTCGATATGGGGGCATCCCGGATATCCGGTCGCTCCTGAGGTAAATATTCTGGATCGGATTGCTTCGCTGGTCGGCGGAACAATGCAATTTGTCGTAAAGAGGATCGGACCATGGAAGGATTCAAATTCCACATCCTGCATCCACCATGCATTTCCGTAATTTCCCGCGAAGTTGTCGTATTTCTTGAATGCCGGATAGTAATGGGCCGGCAGCATTTCGCTGTGGGTATAAACATCTACCCCGGAACCCTTTGTCTGCTCCAGAAGCTGCTCCAGATCGGTCAGATCGTGACCTGAGATCAGGATGGCAGGATTTTTTCTGACTCCGATATTTACCTCAGTGATTTCCGGATTACCGTATTTGGATGTATTTCCTTCGTCGAGGAGAGCCATAGCCATTACACCGAATTGTCCGGTTTTCATTGCAAGGGCGGTAAGCTCCTCTGCGGTAAGACCGTCGTCCAGAACAGCTGCCAGTGCCTCATAAATGAAGGCATAAAGCGCCTCCTTTTCCTTCCCCAGCTTCAGCGCGTGATGTGCATAAGCCGCCAGTCCCTTAATTCCGAAGGTTATCAGTTGTCTGAGGGATCGGATATCCTCATTTTCTTTGGCGGAATAACCAACATAGGATGCCTTGAACACCAGTTCCCTCGCTGAGTGAACTTCAAAGGTTGCCGCATCATGCAGCACTTCCGCACAAACCCCATCCCGTTCCCGCAGTTCATTTCTCATTGTAATCATTTGTCTGATTTGTTTTACGATTGCCTCATCATCAAAATTGGCATTGGTGATCGTCATGAACAGGCACTTCAGAACCTCATGATTTACGGTTCCGAGAGTCTTGACATTGATTTTGCCCTTTACGATCACCTCGGATAGACCTTTCGCCGTATAGATCAATAGATCCTGCAGATCTGCCAAGTCCTCACTTTTACCGCAGACGCCGCCGAATTCGCAGCCGGTTCCTCTTGCAGTCTCCTGACATTGGTTGCAAAACATTCCCATAGCAAGACCCTCCCTTTAATACTATACTATACTATACTATACTATATATTACTAAAAAATGCTGATTTTAGTTGTTGCATATGCAACGTAATGATTATTTTTTGCAATTGTTATCCATAGACGATGCCGTGAAAATACTGTATAATTTTGAAGAGTAGATATTTCCGCTTTGTGGTATGTTAAACAATATGAAAAGTAAAACAGGAGGCAAGCGATACCATGAACAATAATGAAATAGAACAGATCATCTATGAGGTATATGACTCATTAGAGAAGAATAATTTTTCGACGCTGAACAGGCGGTCTGCTCCGATGTGGGAAAGGCCTCTTATTGGAATCGCCGCCGGTGATGATCCATATTATGATTTCCTGAAGGATCATATCGGGTCATTTCATTGGAGCCCGGCGGAGGCTTTTCAGTTGAAATATCCGGGATCTGTTTCAAAGGAAACATTAAGAGTCATCTCAATGGTTTTCCCACAGACTATGGAGACGAAGCAGGCTCAATCAAAAGAGAAGTTATGTCCGGCAAGAGAATGGATCGTATCAAGAGGCGAATGGGAGCCATTGATGAAAGAATTCAGCGGGAAACTGGTGGAATGGCTGGAGGGCATGGGGATCCGCAGTGTTTCCATCGATTTGCAGCCGGAGTTCAGCACAGCCAGATCAGAAAAACTGGGAATCGCGTCCAAATGGTCCCATCGCCATAGTGCTTACCTTGCCGGGCTGGGAACCTTCGGACTTTCCGAAGGACTGATTACGGAGAAGGGAAAGGCTGTTCGGATCACATCTCTTATTATTGAGGCCCCACTGACGCCAACGGTCAGACCATATTCCAAGCATAATGAATGGTGCTTGTATTATAAAGACGGCAGCTGCGGAGTCTGCATGAAACGCTGTCCGGTCAATGCCATAACAGCAGAGGGTCATGACAAGGAAGCCTGTGATGTGTATGAGGAAGTGTTTGCAAAGAATTACTGGCCGGAGGATATCGAAAGAAGAGACTATATTCTCGGCTGCGGGTTATGTCAGGCCGGAATCCCATGCCAGAACAAAAGACCTTGAAAGGAGAATCCCAATGGAGCAAATCAAGGAAAAACTGAAACAGATAGCAGAAGAATATATGATGAGTGAAATCCGCTTTATCGATGCCGAACCATTGGAACCGAGGGAATTATTCCGCGACAGACAGCCGAAGGATTTGATGCCGGATGCAAAAAGCCTTATCATTTCAAGTGTTTATATAGGTGGTTTTCGTTTGCCCGATGGGGAGTTGGATGAACACGGCAGGATGAGCCGGCTCACCTTATCAGGCTTCTATTGGAATGTTGTCGAACCGCTGAAGCCGCTTCAGGATTATTTGATTTCCCAAGGGTACGAAGCGATCATTTACGACGGAATTCTGGAGGAAAACTGTGTTCCTTTGAAACCGGCGGCGGTCAAGGCGGGACTGGGATGGCAAGGAAAAAATACCTTACTGCTCAATAAGAAATACGGAAGCTTTCAGGCGCTGGGAGGGATCATTACCAATGCCGATCTATCCGAAGTATATCCGATGGTAGAAGACCATTGTGGAAGCTGTTCGGCTTGTGCCGTCAGCTGCCCGGCCAACGCCATCGAAAATCGCAGACTGGACCGCTCCAAATGCCTTTCCAACTTGCTTGAGGAAGACAATATGCCGGAAACGATCAAGGAAATGCCGGACAACTATTTCTTCGAATGCGACATCTGTCAGGAGGCATGTCCATGGAACAGAACGCATTTGACCCAGCCCTTGGAAACTAAGATCAATGATACCTTCACATGTCAGGAGGAGCTGCTGGAGCTGTTCCGCTTCGATTCGCTTCTGAACATGGATGAAGATACATATAATAAAAAGGTCGTTCCCTTGCTAACCGGAGTTGATCTTCCATACAGGCTTTTCCGGAGAAATGTAGAATTGGCCTACCGATATAAGCATAGCAAGGATAAGGAATAACACGGAAAGGGTGATATGATGAAAGTATTATTAGTAAATGGAAGTCCGAATAAGGAGGGCTGCACCCACACTGCTCTGACTGAGGTTGCAGGAGAGTTGCAAAAGAGCGGAATCGAAACACAGATTTTTCATATCGGAAGAAAGCCCGTCCATGGCTGCATCGCATGCGGACGCTGCGAGGAGCTTGGACGTTGCACCTTTGATGATGATGTATGCAATGAACTGGCGGAGCGAATGGCGGCTGCAGACGGCATTGTCATCGGATCACCGGTATATTATGCAGGGCCGAACGGAGCATTGTGCGCTGTGCTTGACCGTGTCTTTTTCTCCAGCTCACAAAAACTTGCACACAAACCGGCAGCAGCTGTAGTCAGCTGCCGTCGCGGCGGTTCTACCGCTGCTTTTGACCGCCTGAACAAATATTTTACCATCAGTCTGATGCCCGTTGTTGCTTCGCAATACTGGAATATGGTACACGGCTTTACTCCGGAGGATGTTCGTCAGGATCTGGAGGGAATGCAGATCATGCGAACTTTAGGAAACAATATGGCATGGATGCTCAAGTCGATCCAGACCGGCAGCCAGCCGCTGCCCGAAAGAGAGCCGTGGGTCGCCACAAATTTCATACGATAGACTGAACAGTTTTGAATTTGTTTTTATAAGATCATTATGATAATTAATGGGGGAAAAAGAATATGAACGATTCAGAGAAAATAAAGGAACTTCTGGAGCAGATTGAGATATTTCAAACTGCTTTTGAATCTTCTTTTGACGGGATTCATATTCTGAATGGTGACGGAGAAACCTTATATATCAATAAAGCTTGCGAAAGAATCGAGGGGATCACCTTTGAAGAGGTAATTAAGCTGAATATAAGGGAACTGGTAAAGCAGGGGGTTTATTCCGATTCGGTAACATTAAGGGTATTGGAAACCAACGCGACAGCCACAATTATGCAGAAAGTCAAAAATGGGAATGAGGTGCTGGTAACCGGAACACCTATTTATAAAAATGGAAAAATTGATAAAATCGTCGTAAACTCAAGAGATGTAACGGAACTGAACTTCTTAAGACAGGCCTTATCTGAAAAGGAAACACTGGCTAAAATTTATCAGGAGGAACTTCGCTTACTTAGATTAGAGAGCCTGAAGGGTTCGAATTCTGTGATGAAAAGCCAGAAAATGAAACAGATTGAACATTTGGCTGCGATCGTAGCAAAAGTTGATTCTACCGTATTGCTGAGTGGTGAATCTGGGGTAGGCAAAGGTGTCATTAGTAAATATATTCATAGTAAAAGCAATAGAAGAGAAGGTCCTTTCGTTAAAATAGATTGCAGTGCAATTCCTGAAAACCTGTTTGAATCTGAGGTGTTTGGTTACGAAAAAGGTTCTTTTACAGGTGCTGAGAAAACGGGAAAAATCGGACTTTTGGAGTTGGCAAACGGCGGTACAGTATTTCTTGATGAAATCGGTGATATGCCGTTACATATGCAGCCAAAAATTTTACGGGCTATTCAGGATAGAGAAATTATCAGGGTTGGCGGTAAAGAGGTGATTCCAATCAATGTCAGGTTTATTGCTGCCACCAACCGTGACTTAAAGAAAATGGTGGCGGACAAAGCATTCAGAGAAGATCTTTATTATCGGCTAAATGTGGTCCCCATTTTAATACCTCCTCTTAGAGAGAGAAAAGAAGACATCATTCCGCTGATCCAGGATGTTACGAAAAAAATAAATGACCGTTACGGTATGAGTAAAACATTTTCCAACAGTGAGATCGAATTGATGTTGAAGTATGATTGGCCGGGCAATGTAAGAGAACTGGAAAATATTATAGAGAGGGTTATGGTTACGGAGGATGGAGATATTTCTTTGATTCAAAGCTTTTTCGGGATGAAAAATTCATCTACAAGCACAGCAGATTACAAACAGAAGCTTGAGGAATATGATAAGATGATTTTGCTGGATAGTATAAAACAGGAAGGTACTGTATTGAAAGCAGCGGAAAAACTTGGGATAGATGCTACAACAATCCGGCGTAAGCTCCATAAATATAAAGTTTCAAAGGCTTACTGGAATGAAAGATAATAATGCAAAAACGCATTGTAAAATGCGAAGATGCATTATTATGCTTATCCTTTAGATTTAGCCATAATCAAAGAAAAAATAGCACAATTCAGCCCTTAAAATGCAAATATGCATTTTAATAGTATTTGAATCAAAATGGAAAGAACTAATGAAGATTGATATTCCAATGGATTACTATTTGGACATCAATCTTTTTTATTATGGCATGAGTATTGCGTATATATAAAAACAAAGCGTTATTCATGTAACAATTGGGAAAGGGCTATGCAAATTCAGCACAACAAAGGAGAATTTTATGAACAAATATGTACCCCTCAATTCTTTAGAAATTCCACGATTTGCGGAAGTAAAAACATTTATGAGACTGCCAAACGTGAAAACGGTAGAGGATATTGATTATGCAGTAATCGGAGTACCATTTGATACTGCATCAACTTACCGAACCGGCTCACGATTCGGACCATCGGCAATCCGGGAAATATCGTCTCTGATTAAGCCTTACAACGCACCTATGAATATTAATGTTGTGGACTGGCTTTCCGGTGTAGATTATGGAGATATCGCTGTTGTTCCGGGTTATATTGAAGATACCTATAAGAGGATAGAGGCAGGCTTAACACCGATTGTAAAAGCCGGAGTCATTCCGATCTGCTTAGGCGGAGACCATTCCATTACGTTAGGGGAATTGAGAGCTGTTGCAAAAGAACACGGACCTGTCGCTTTGGTTCACTTTGACTCTCACTTTGATACCCTGGAATCCTATTTTGGGAATAAATACAACCACGGTACAGTATTTAAACGAGCTTTGGAAGAAGGCCTCATTGATGTAGAGCATTCCATCCAGATCGGAATGAGAGGGACTTTCTATTCCAGTGAGGATTTAACAGGCTCAGAAGAATTAGGCTTTAAAGTCATTACCACTTTTCAAATGAGAAAATTGGGAATCCAGGAAGTGATGAAGCAGATTATAGAAAGAGTAGGCAACGCAAAAGCTTTTTTTACCTTTGACATTGACTTCGTTGATCCGGCTTATGCACCGGGAACAGGAACCATCGAAGTTGGAGGATTTACCAGTTACGAATCGTTAGATATGATTCGGGAGCTAAAAGACATAAACTTTGTGGGTTACGATATGGTTGAAGTGCTGCCAAGCTTTGATCCGTGTCAAATTACAGCATTCTTAGGCAGCAATATCGTTTTTGAATTTATCTCTATCATAGCATATCAGAAGAGAAAAAAGGAGGGAATCCAAATATGACCTGTAAAATGCAAGAAATGACTTGGAATGACTTTGACAAAATTAGGCGGGACGGCATCGTAGTTTTACCTGTCGGCTCAACAGAACAGCATGGACCGCATTTGCCGCTTTCGGTAGATGCCATTATTTCCGGCGGTTTGTCGGAAATGGTAGCCCTGGAAGTGGGCGGAGCGGTTGCACCCACAATTTGTTATGGGTACAAGTCGGCACCACTGAGCGGTGGCGGACCTTTATTTCCCGGTACTCTGGACCTCAACGGCGTTACCTTGATTAATCTTGTCAATGATGTTTTAGAAGAACTCATCCGCGATCAAGTGAATAAAATTCTGATCATCAATGGCCACTATGAGAACGAAGCTTTTATTTTAGAAGCTGTCGACTTGATTTCAAGGAAGTACCCTCAGGTTAAGATCGTGGAGGCCAGCTGGTGGGACCAGATTTCAGAACCTGTCATGGACAAAGTATTCGATGAGGTTCCTTTCCCGGGGTGGGCACTGGAACATGCAGCAATCGCTGAAACATCCCTGACCTTATATTTCAGACCGGATCTGGTCCACATGGACCGATTGGTGGAGGATGGTGTGGAAGAGGAATTGACTTACAGCGTTTACCCTGCCCCTAAGGAAATCGTTCCGGTAACAGGTCTGCTTGCCACAGCAAGAACAAGTTCACCGGAAAAGGGGAAACTGCTTGCCGAGGATATTACGAAAAAATATGTTGAGATACTGAAAAAAGAATTTAAGTAATCAAAAATTATTAGAAAGTAAAGGAGGATTACCATGAGTAAAATTACAGGGATTGACATGAAACCTTTTGTTGACTCCGAAGAAGATGGTGCTCAAAGGAGACTGGAAGAGCTTGGTTATAGGCAAGAACTAAACAGAAATTTGTCCGTAACGGAAAATGTGGTAATGGCCTTATCCAACGTTTCTCCGCTGATGGCGGCATTTGTCTACGCTTTGGCGGCATTTGCCACGGTTGGCATTGCCTCAGCTCCGGCTGCTATTTTACAAGGTATTAATGTTATCTTTATCGGCTTTATCATTGCTGAACTGGGATCTATTTATCCGGTTTCAGGTGGACTTTATTCTATTATAAGCTACATATTACCGAAACCGCTTGTATTTGTGGCGGTATTTACATTTATGGTGCAGGCATTCATCTACCCGCCTTCCATCGCGTTAGGGGTTGGGCAATATCTTCAGATTCTATTCCCGCAATTGCCGCAAAGCCCTCTTGCCACAGGAATCATAGCTGCCATTACTTTTATCGTTGCACTGTTTATTGGATTAAGCAGTATCGTTACCAATAACCC
>CAZTEH010000124.1:0-10809 GCA_964612345.1 uncultured Oscillospiraceae bacterium
CCATTACAGGCCATCTTCAAACCAAATTGAAGGCTGGTTGGGGACCTATCCCAAAACTTTTAAAAGGTTTGTTGATTGCCTTGATGAACCCATCGAGGATTTCGTTGTTGCTCTCAAGGAATATGATGTTTTGGCCTATGAAAAGTTTACGGTGCTCTATCCCGATTTGACCTCGGGGAGTACATTTAATCCATTCCTCGGTTTTGATGTGGCCGAGCTTTACGAAAAAGTAGTCGACAAGCTTAAAGACAAGGGTTTTGATGGTGCCTATATTATCTATGACGAGTTTAGCAAGTATTTAGAATCCAGCATTTCCAATGCCACGATCAGCGATATTAAACTGTTGCAGGATTTTGCCGAGAAATGTGATCGCAGTGGCAACAAGCAAATGCATTTGATGCTCATCTGCCACAAGGATATTGCGAATTATATCGACAATAATCTACCTAAAGAAAAGGTGGACGGTTGGCGCGGCGTTTCCGGGAGATTCAAGCACATTACCCTACACAATAACTTTTCACAGATGTATGAAATCATCTCTACGGTAATCAAAAAAGACTCCACATTTTGGAGTGAGTATTGCGCCGCTAACAAGGATAGATTTGACGATCTTGTAAAGCGATTCACAGCCAGTGGCCTTTTAGATACAAAGGATGAGAATGCAGTTCAGTTAGTGATAAATGGATGCTTTCCCCTACACCCCATTTCTACTTTTATATTACCACGCCTTTCAGAAAAGGTTGCTCAAAATGAACGTACCTTATTTACCTTTTTATCTGCTGACGACAAGTATACACTTTCTGCGTTTTTATCCAATACCGAAGATAATTTCCCTATGCTCACACCGGATTTCATCTATGATTATTTTGAGCCGTTGTTGCGGAAAGAGCCATATACCAGCGAGACCCATAAGTTGTATAAGCTCACTTCCACTGTTCTGCGCAAGGTCGATCCATGTTCTCTTGAAGCAAAAATAATCAAAACAATTTCACTTATCTATGTCATCGAACAATTCGAAAAATTGCCGCCTATCTACAATGTGATCGTTGATGCATTCCAAGACTATGTCGGGGATACAAAAATGATAAGTGATGCCCTAACCGAATTAATTGACAAGGAGTGCATCGTATACCTGAAGCGCAGCAACAACTACCTTAAGCTCAAGGAAAGTAGTGGCGTCGATATTCCTAGTGAAATCGAAAAGGCCATTGAAAAGAGCAAAGCCACACTTAGCGTCGAAGAGATTTTGAATCGCTCCGCTTTCGACAGCTATATGTATCCAACCCGTTATAATGATGAGCATGAAATAACTCGGTATTTCGATTTCACGTTCATTAAAAGCGCCGACTTTTGGGGCGTTGACAATTGGGAAACCAAAATCAGCACTAGTGAGGCGGATGGCGTAGTATATGCAATCATTCCAAAATACAATGAGGAAATCAAAGAGATCCGTGCCTCGATCTTGAATGGCAACCACAATCATGACCGGATTGTATACGTCCTCCCTAAGAAGTACAGCGGCATTGATAAAATAGCCTTTGAGTATAAAGCCGTCATACAGCTGAAATCGTTTGTTGTCGACGATGAGCTACTCAGTGACGAATACGATATCTATATTGAGGACTTGGAAGAGGTAATCGGTAATTTCATCTTCTCATACGTAAGACCTGAAAACGGCGGTGCAGAATACTTTTACAACGGTCAAAGGCGAAACTTATACCGCAAGGCTCATATGTCTGCGCTGTTGTCACGGATTTGTGAGAATACCTACCCGTATACCCCTGTGATCAACAACGAGTCAATTAATAAAAACCATCTACCGACTGTTGCCATCAATAGCCGCACAAAAATTTTATCTGGATTGCTGGGAACCAAGCTTGAAGCTAATCTTGGCTTAACCGGGACAGGGCAAGATGTATCAATTATGCGCAGCACCCTAATTCGCACAGGAATTCTCATTAATGCTGATACTGAACCAGTGATTGAGGTGTATCCTGCGGATGATAACATCCGATATTTGCTTAGTGTAATACAGGATTTCTTTATCGGAGCTAATGCCAATGGAGGGCAAATCTTTACCACGCTTTATAATGTTTTGACCCTGCCACAGTACGGTATTGGATTGAAATACGGGGTTATTCCTATCTATATTGCAGCTGTCTTACATCTTTACAAGCAAAACCTTGTAATTAAAAACAATGGTTCTGAAGTAAAGATCACTCCAGATTTGTTAAACAGTATTAATGAGAATCCAGAAAATTACTCCGTGATTTTAGAGGACTGGAACGAGGAAAAAGCGGAGTATATGGCAGGGCTAGAGTCCATTTTCATCGAGTACGTCTCCGAAAAAGAGAAGGCATATAACAGATTTACCTATCTTGTGCTCGCAATGAACCGTTGGTATATGTCATTGCCTAAGTATGCAAAGGAAATGAGCAGCGTATACCTCGGCGGGGACCGTGACGAGGCTTTCAGGCAATTACCCAAAAGCAAGAGACGGTTTACTAGCAGTTTGAAGCAACTTGATAACAATCCGAGGGATTACCTATTCGGAAGATTGTTCTCTATCTTCGGTATGCAAGAATTTAACTTGGATGTGCTTGACAACATAAAAGCCACTAAAAAAGAGTTTGACACTGCTGTACCTGCCTTAATCAAGATGCTGACTAAAGATGTAAAGGTGATTTTTGCAAGATCCAGTAAGCATAACTGCAGCCTTGCTTCTGCAGTTAAGGATTGGTACGAGAGTCTAAACGAATCTACAGACCAGCATCTTTTTACAAACAATGAAAGCAAGGTTCTGGAACTGATAAAGGCAGTCACAAATGATGAAGTAACCTTCATGAAACGCTTGTGCAAGGCAGTGACATCACTTAGGATCGATGATTGGAACGCCACTACTATTGGCACTTTCTTGCGAGATCTTAAAGCGTTCAAAGAGACGGTTGAGGAATTCAATTATCAGCATATTGTAGGTAGTTCCCATAGTTCCGATATGTATAAAATTATCTTTACCGACAAGAGCGGGAATGAAATCGTAAAGACTTTTAGCAAAACGAAGTACAGTGACCGTGCAAAGCTCTTGCTGAATGATATCACAACCTCCCTTGAAGAAATGGGTCAGGCTATATCCGAGCAGGAGAAACGGCAGGTGCTTATAGAAATTCTTGAGAAAATGTGTTAAAGGCGGTGATACCTTGTCTGAACTCATAGATATGTGTAGAAAAATTAAGAACAACACACTTAAGTTTGTATTAAATCCAGATAATGTGTGGGATTCTTTTGATAGCACATACCTTAGTACTGTACAAGGCCATTGGCATGAAGTTAAATTTTTAAATGATACCTGCGACGGTTTTAACAGTGATATAGAGAACGTTCCGAGTAATGAGGGCGGTATTTATGTATTTACTATAAAGTCTGACATCATTCGTAATGCGCATATATACATACTTTATATTGGTAGAGTGTGGTCAACTCCAGACCAGAATTTGAAAAAAAGGTTTAAGGAGTATTACAACGATACTCGCCCTAAAATTATGTTTATGCGTGAAACTTGGGGAAATAACTTGTATATTAAGTACTTGCCTCTCACAGATAATGTTTTAATTTCAAATCTTGAAGAGGAACTGATAAAGGCGATCATCCCTCCATGTAATGATAAATATCCTAAAGTAATTCGCAGGGCTATGAGGGCTGCTTTTGCATAAGGAGGTTTTATAATGAAGATACCAGCAATACGGGCGCAGATCGGATCTTGGATATACTATGTTGCTACACTAAGCTTCAAACAGGTTTCCACTCATGTTAAGCGTATTGATGATGAATTGCACAAGTCAAAATTATTAAGGGAATTGTTACAAAGAACTATTACTAATAATTATTTGAAAATCGCCAATTATATTGAAACGCAAGAGGAAAGATTCTTTAATGCGCTAATTCTTGCAGTATATGATGGAGAGCCTCAATGGCATGAAATTAGGTTGGAATATGATATCGGCGATGAGTTTTATGACCTAGGTGTTCTTGAACTTTCAGGAGATGAAAAAATCTTTCCTGTTGATGGGCAACATAGGGTCGAGGGAATAAGAAAAGTCACAGAGGAGAGCTCCAAATATGACAATGAAAAAATTCCGGTTATTTTTATCGGACACCAAAAAGATGATGAAGGTATGCAGAGAGCTCGTAGAATGTTTAGCACATTGAATAGATATGCAAAGCCAGTTTCCATGAGAGATGTAATAGCGCTTGACGAGGATGATATTATTGCTATTGCTTCACGAGAACTAATTGATAACCATGTTTTGTTTTCAAACGGTAGTATTCTAGATTCAGGCTCGAAAGCAATTCCAGATAGAAACCAAAGTGCATTTACGACAATTATTTCCTTTTACGAATGTAATAAAGAGTTACTATGGATGTTTATCAAAGGGAAAGAAATAAGAAACTTAGAAGGGACAAAAGTCAGAGGTAAAAGCAAAATAAAAGAGTACATTAGAATCCGGCCATCAGATGATGATATAACTCTCTTCATAAATATTTGTATTGAGTTTTGGACTGATTTGATGAATAGTTTCCCAGAACTTATTGAGTATGCAAATATGGGGACCCTCGATTCTAGTAAGTATAGAAACAAGGAAGGTGGCTTACTGTTCTTTAGGCCCGTGGGCTTAATACCCTTTGTAAGAGCCGCTGTGCGAGTTAAGGAACATAACCATGAAACTTTTCGTTCAGTCTTTAAGCACCTCCCACCTCAAATCCTTTATCTTAATAACGTCATATGGAAGAATATTCTGTGGAACGCTGACAAGAAGACAATGATAATGAACAATCAACCTTTAACAGAGCTGCTCCTATTGTATTATTGGGATCATTCTATCTTAAGCGAAAAGGAGCATTTAAAAATTAGAAAAGAGTTAAAAAGTATCCGCCAATTGGGCGATGACCACGATATTGATGTGCTTCTAAAAGATGCAATTGGGGTAAAAGACAATGAGTGATATTACCTATTTTGATAATGCTGCAACGACCTTCCCAAAGCCGGAAGAAGTCTATACGTTTACAGATAGATTCTATCGTGAATGCGGGGTTAATGTTGGCAGAGGTCAGCATAAATTGGCCGCCAGAGCTAGTATGGTGATAACCGAAACAAGGAGCCTACTCCTTGAGCTTAACCACTGCCCTAATAAGAAGGTTGTATTCACCCACACTGCCACAGAAGCTCTGAACATCATATTAAGGGGCTTACCTTTGGCAGACAACTTCAATATTTATCTATCACCGTTTGAGCATAATGCGGTCACGAGGGTAATTGCCCACCTTCAGAATATTTACAAACTGAATGTGTTTACTCTCGCTGTTGATAGGGATGAATTGAGCTTTAATCTAGAAAAGATTAAGTATCAGTTCTCCGACAACAAGCCCAATATTGTGGTCATAAGCCATGCGAGCAATGTATGTGGCGTCATTGCACCTATCCATCACATTTGCGCCATGTCGAAACTGCACGCATCAGTGAATATCATTGATATGTGCCAGACAGCAGGGCTAATAGATACTAATTTGAGCAGTAACAATATTGACTTTGCTGTTTTTGCCGGACATAAAACGCTTTACGGACCGTTTGGGATCGCCGGTTTTATCTGCTCTAGTAACTTGAAGCCATCGCCTTTGATCTATGGCGGCACCGGCATTGATTCGGCAAGCCAAGAACTTCCGGAAACCGTACCCGAGCGGTATGAGGTTGCAAGCCCGAATATCATGGCGATAGCTGGCTTAAATGCAGCTTTGCAGTGGATAAAAGCAATCGGTATTGACCAGATCTACCAAGCGGAAAAGGAAAACCGCCGAAAATTGCTGGATGTCTTTCACCGCTTTGAGAATATCAAAATCATTGCTCCTACTGTTGCTGATAACGGAACAGGTATTATATCCTGTATTTTTGATGGATACAGCGGCGACAGTATCGGTCGGATTTTAAGCGAAAATGATATTGCCGTTCGAACAGGGCTTCATTGTGCTCCATATTGCCATAGGTTTCTGGGAACATTTCCAGCAGGCACAGTTCGTTTTAGTGTTAGTTATTTCAATACCAACACGGATTTTGAGAAGCTGAGGCAAGTACTTGAGTATATAGAGGAAAACGCTTAGAATGTTGATCCTATAATTCAGAGCAAGGTCAAAGCTGTCAAATCGAGAATGAGCAAAGCCCGAATAGAGCGTCACATCGGGCTTTAATTGTTACAGAGAAAACAAAATGTAACACATTAACTCGAATAGGCAGGAAATATAAAACAAAAACGTAATATATTAATTACACTGTAAAAATACAAATTTATTAGCAACCGGTAAATGACTCTTCAAGATTAACACAATCTTGAATAAAAAAGGATGAATTATGAGTCTGCAAGAAATCGATGTGAAAAGTGAGTACCGTTCTTTGCTTGACAATGTAACTAAGGATTTCTATATTCCTTTGCTCAGCAAGGCAGTTTCTTATAAACGAGCTGTAGGCTTTTTTTCGTCATCTGCACTTGTTGAGCTTTCAAAAGGTATCTCTGCGCTGGTTGAAAACGGAGGGAAAATACAGTTGGTTGCATCCCCATATTTATCGAGAGACGATATTGACGCAATCAAAAAAGGATATGAAATGCGACATAGTATCATCAAAGCCGCTGTTATCCGCGAGATGCGGGACGCCGTACATGAATTTGATAGCGTTCGGCTGAATCTACTAGCAAATCTTATTGCAGACGGTATCCTAGACATCAAAGTTGCTTTCACCGAAGATGAGAACAAAATGGGAATGTATCATGAGAAGATGGGTATTATCTCCGACAGTAGCGGCAATACGGTAGCTTTCTCCGGTTCAATGAACGAGTCATCTACGGCAATGACATTAAACTATGAAACTATTGATGTATTTTGCTCTTGGAAAGGAGAAGAAGATCGTACGACAGCTAAGGAAAACGCATTTGCCTCGATCTGGAATGATTGCGAACCAAACATCAGGATCATCAACTTCCCAGAGCTGAAGGATGCTATCATCGAGCGATACAGATATGCGGAACCCAACTTCAATATAGACAAAGAAGAGTTTGTTTGTGAAACTGGTCCTACTTACACAATAGCCAAACGCTGTGGTGCTATCATTCCTCCGTCCTTGACTCTGCATCAGTATCAAACGGATGCGATTAGGGCATGGGAAGAAAGAATGTTTCGTGGCATCTTTGACATGGCTACCGGTACCGGTAAGACCTATACAGGTCTAGGCGCCATTGCTAGACTGTGCGAGACACTCAATGATAAGTTGGCGGTATTTATCGTTTGTCCATATCAGCATTTGGTTGAGCAGTGGGTTGACGACATATGCAAGTTCAACATGAATCCGATCATAGGATATAGTGCTTCTTCCCAAAAAGATTGGAAAAAGCGGTTAGCGGACGCTATTAGAGACCAGAAGCTTAAGGTTCGTAACAGAGAATTTTTCTGTTTAGTTTGCACAAACGCCACCTTTTCATCAAGTTATGTACAGTCTCAAATCCAGAAAATAAAAGGCAATGCATTGCTTTTAGTCGATGAGGCTCATAATTTCGGTGCTGAAAATCTAAGTAATCTTCTAAGCAACAAATTCTATTTTAGGTTAGCACTTTCCGCTACGATAGACCGTCATAACGACGAGGAGGGCACGACTAAGCTCTATGAGTATTTCGGCGAAAAGTGCATCAAATACACTTTAGAGCGCGCTATTGCCGAACACAAACTAACAAAATACAAGTATTACCCCATCATCGTTACGCTGAACGAATATGAGCTTAAACAGTATGCGGAACTGACTTATGAGCTGGGCAAATGCGTTATTAAGGGAAAAAATGGAAAGCTAAAGCTCAGCGAACGTGGTAAGATCATTGCTCTGGCAAGAGCGAGATTGGTTGCCGGTGCAGAGGACAAGATCAGAAAACTAGAAGAATGTATAGCTTCGTATAGAAACGATAAGCATATTTTGGTATACTGCGGCGCTACTAATGTTCTTAAAAAGGATCAGGACTTTACATCGGTCGAGGATGAAGACTTGAGGCAAATTGACGTTGTTACTGATTTACTTGGTAATAAGCTCAGCATGAAGGTGTCACAGTTTACCTCCCGAGAGGACGTAGCCGAGCGCGAGGTGCTGAAAAGAGAATTTTCCGAGGGCGAAACCTTGCAGGTGCTGATCGCAATTAAATGCCTCGATGAAGGCGTCAACATTCCGAGAATTAAGGTTGCCTTTATATTGGCAAGTACTACGAACCCCAAGGAATACATTCAGCGGCGAGGGCGCGTTTTGAGATTGGCTCCCGGAAAGGAATACGCTGAGATTTACGACTTTATCTCTCTGCCGCGGCCATTGGATGAGGTTCCCTCTCTCACGGAAGATCAGCTAAAAAAGGAATTGACCCTTGTGAAAAACGAGCTTTCCCGGGGCGAAGAATTCGCTAGAATAGCAATGAACATGGTTGAGGCAGAAGCTGTTTTGGATGAAATCAAAGAAGCCTATTCAATAAACGATAATGTGATTACGTTTAGGGAGGATTACGGATATGGAGAATGATAAATCCATGACAATCAACGGCATCGAAATTGACACAGAAAAAGCGCATAAAATGCTGAGCAAGCTAATCATTCGCGAGAAAACTAACATCAAAACCAAGCAATACAACGACGGCGAGATGGTCAGAATGATTAAGAAGATGATTGAGGAGGAAGTTCAGTGTTACTAAAGACGATGAAGCTGAAAAACTTCCGACAATTCATCGGAGAACAGTCAATATCCTTTTCCACTGATCCTGTTAGGAATGTAACTGTAATCATGGGCGAAAACGACTCTGGTAAGACTACTTTAGCGCAGGCATTCACTTGGTGCTTGTATGGCGATACAGACTTTGAGGACAAATCCATGCTATGCAAAGCGGTCGCACAAATTATGTTGCCAAATACCGAGGAAACGGTTCGTGTTGAGCTTGGACTTATACATAACGGCATCGAATATATCGTTATCCGTGAACAACGCTACACAAAAGACGGGGTTGGTAATATAAAACGACCTAGTCAAACTACATTTAAAATTGCATATAAGAATAGCGATGGTCAGCGAGAATATGTCAAGGATTTAGAGACTGATATCCGCATGAAGGAAATACTACCGAAAGAGCTTTCTAAATACTTCTTCTTCGATGGTGAACGGATTGGCAATATGAGCAAGGAGATCCGAAGGGGCAAGAGTCAGGAGTTTGCCCAAGCTGTTCGCGGTTTGCTCGGACTGAGTGCGTTTACCGCAGCCTTGGATCATCTCAAGGGAAAGACAACAAGAACGTCCGTTATTCGTAGCTATGATGAGAGCTACGATGCCAGAAGCAACAGCAAGATTGCTCAATACACAAGAGAAATCGAAGGATACGATGCAGATATAGAGAAAATTGATAAACGCCTTGAAGAAATTGAAAATGAACAGCTAATCGCAAAAGAAAAGTGCAAAGACCTCAACGAACGGATAAACACGAATCGTGCGAGTGAACGTCTTTCCAGTGAAAAAGAGAGTCTGCGCAAGAAACGCAATGGTTTAGTATCTCAAAAAGCGACTAGTGCAGCTGCCATGTTGAAAGCCTTCAACAACAATGCTCCCTCTTACTTCGCAAAGAAGCTTATGAGAGATGCTTTGCAGAAATTGTCAGAGGCGGACAAGCTTGACAAAGGCATTCCAGATGTACATGCAAGAACGATTGAATTTCTAATCAATCGGGGCACCTGTTTATGCGGCGACAAAATCCAATTTGGTAATAACGCACACAAAGAGCTTATAAAGGTGCTTGAATTCATTCCCCCACAGTCTATCGGTTCTTCGATTGCCCAGTTAGTCAGAGAATGCGAACTCAAGAGTAAAAGTGCTGACACCCTTTTTGAAGACTTAAGTGAGAAGTTCTCGATTGTGCGCGATTTTGATAACTCTTTTGCAGAGATTTCACATCCCCTCAAGCTTATTGAGGATAAGCTTGAGGGGATGGAAAAAGTCGGTGAAATGCAAAAAGAACTGAAGAAGTACGAAAGGGCATTGAGCAGCCTAGGAGAGGAACGGGATGATCTTAACCGCGAAAAGGGAGGTAAAGAAACCTCACGAGAGCGCTGCGTGACTGAGCGCAATGAATTGACTCTTAAGGACGAAAACAATCGGAAAATCATGATTTACAAGGCTTATGCACAGTATATATATGATGTGCTTTCTAACTTGTATAAGGTTAAAGAGGCTGAAAGAAGGGTTGAACTCGAAAAGACGGTTAACGAAATTTTCCAAAGTATTTTTGAAGGTGATTTTTCACTTGTAATGGATGAAAAGTATAACATTCAAATTACTGTGAGTGATTCTGAAGGTTACAAAGATGATATTGAGACTGGCACTGCTAACAGCACCTCTGTAATCTTTGCTTTTATTGCCGGCGTCATTAAGATGGCACGGCAAAGCAGGAACCCTGAAAACGAGATTCTGGTATCAGAGCCTTACCCGCTGGTTATGGATGCTCCGTTGTCTGCCTTTGATAAAACTAGAATTAAGACAGTATGTGATACCTTGCCAAACATTGCAGAACAAGTCATCATTTTTATAAAAGACACGGATGGAGAACTTGCTGAGGACTATATGGGAGATAAAGTCGGCATTCGCTATTTGTTTGATAAGAAGAACGCATTTGAAACTTATTTTGTTATGAGGTGAGTATTTTTGTTTGATAAAGAATATTCGTTCAGAGGCAGTCATGCAGAAAAAGTGAACAAGCTAAC
>CAZTEH010000125.1:0-10568 GCA_964612345.1 uncultured Oscillospiraceae bacterium
TTGTCAGCTGAAGCCAATTCCCGGGACCCTTCAACAGGCTCCACCAGCAGATAATCCTTCCCGTTTTCCAGAACCACTCCGATAAAGGAACCTCCATTTTCAGGCGCTCTTCTGCATCCTGTTAAAAGAGACAATACCATTATTAAACCCAGAATATAAATTAAAGTGTTCTTCAACATGTTACCCCCCAGAAATTCTTCTTTTTTATTTAGACGCGTCCGGTTTTATGTTTGTTCCTCACGACCTACCCTGCATTCATCGCAATTCCGCCTGTGACCTATGGCTGTCAACGGAAGTAATCAATGCACCTGCTTTTTCTTTTACTAAAATGAATAATCATAAAAATGATTACGCTTATAGTGAAGTTTGGATTCCTGTTCTGATGAAATAGAAAACAACTTATATTCTACCAAAAAGAAAAGACGTGAGGGCATTTTACAATGCCTACTACTCATACTCAACCATAATTTGTTTGATATAATCGCATTGTATGAGTAATTATAGTATAATAACGATTATTCGGAAAGGTGGAGATAAAGTGAAGAATCCCTGTGGAATGACAAAAGCCAATATAATAGAACGTACCGAAGTGAGCGGAATGAAGATTGTTTTCGGTAGCGGGGTCAATCCGGTCAATTCTCCGGCTCAGTTTTTTGTAGCATGGGGGAAGGATATTCTCGCTAACGGTTTGATTCATACATTCAATTGCGAAACTCCCGAAGCGGGTTTTATTTGGTTTATTGATGAGGAGCTAGCGGAAGCAAAGTATGAAGCTTTGAAAAAGAGCTTTCCAGCAACCGCCATCAGAGTATGCGGCGAATAATCGGCATGGTGTTTGGGTTTTGCCTGAACAGGAATAAGCATCCGGGGAAAAGCGAAACCAAATTAAATGGGAGGAATGTACAATGAACATAGCAGTAAGATACCAATCTCGCGGAGGAAACACAAAGGTGGTCGCTGAAGCAATCGCAAAAGCAACCGGCGTGATCGCTGAACCCATTGAAAAACCGCTTGACGCTTATGTTGACTTACTCATAGTGGGCGGCGGCGTTTACGCTTATGGACTCGATAAAACCCTTGTTTCTTTTCTGGAAAGTCTTGACCCCGCAAGGGTCAATACTGTCGCCGCATTCACCACCGCAGGCGTGATGAACAAAACAAAGGATATTAATGCAATCGTCAAAACCCGGGGTATCAGTGTCAGCAAGGAATCTTTAGCGGTCAAATTCGGACCGAAATACCACGCGACATTTGGGGGCGCCGGTAAAGCTGTCTTGAGCGAAAAGCAAACCGCCGTTGTTGGCGAGTTTGTCAAGAAGGTTGTAGGATAGGAGCGGCGCATCTGTGCCGGCCTGAAGGTGCTGACCCGGCAATATGCGGCGACCTTAAGCTTCTTATGGCCACCTAGTTTAGAACTTACTTTTGCAATTGAGTATAAAACAATTCTGCAAATTGTCCGTATTTTTTTACTTCTTTCAAGTAAAATCGCTTTAATGCTTCGTTCTGTGAAAACAATGGTATTCCAATCCCTAATAGCACAGGAGCAATCTGTATTATCATATTATCTATCATATCATTATCTAATAAAGGAGCTACTATTGTGTTCCCTCCAACAATCCAAATGTTTTTATCCTTTTCTATGTGTTTAACAAATTCTACAATATCACAATTAATAGGAATAAATCCCTTAACTGATAAGCTTTCAGCATGTGTAAAAACATAGTTTTTAGTGGTCGGATAAAAACTGTCTATACTCTCTATATTTTTAATTTCATTGAATGTCCTTTTACCCATGATAGTAATATCCATACTTTTATAGAAACTTTCATAATCAGTTTCTTCTATTGCACCAGTTTGGTAAAGCCAGTTCAAGTTATGGTTTTTATCAGCAAGATAGCCATCCATTGTTATACAGCCATAAAAAAATACACTCATTTTTAAACCCTTTCTAATACGCATACAGTTAATCGCTTCTTTTTCAAATCCCTCACCTTCTAAAGCGATTGCATGCTTCTCAACACCTTGTCCATCGGCTTACCTTTTGCCAATTCGTCCACCAACTTGTCTAACCAGCGTATCTTCTGCATAAGAGAATCTTCGATTTCCTCGACGCGAACTCCGCAGATTGCTCCGGTAATTTTGTGAGCGTTCGGATTGATTTGCGGGGCTTCGGCAAAGAACGTCTCAAAATCAACACCCCTATCGATTTGAGACTGCAATCCATGTTCCTCGTAGCCTGTCAGCCATTGGATGACGGTATCGACTTCCGCCTTAGTACGTCCTTTACGCTCTGCTTTTTGAATATACAGAGGGTAGACGCCGGAGATTTTCATTTTATATACACGTCCGTTATTCACTCTTCATCCCTCCACTTCGGCACTTCTTCAGGGAATTTGCAAGGCTTTATGCCTTCTCGATCAAACAGCATACTTCTGTATGCCTAGAGGAGATAAAAATGATGTCGTGAGGACCCACTGATTCCTTGGAGGCACTATCATTTTTTCTCACTAATCGAATCTTATCTATACACTAACTGACTGACTTTTTAGGCAAGAATAGGCATCATAAAGTAAAAAATCTGGCGCACCAGATTTAAAAGGTATACGTAGAACCTTGAGTATAGCTGTGAATGCTTCGTATTGTTGACAGTACTAATTCAATATACATCTTTGCGCTATGAGTTGTTAAATCCCATCGTTCCATTGTACGAGCCTCCATGCTATGACCTGCCATATTTCTAATATCGGCAATGGCCGCGCCTATGTTTTGCTGCTTAGTATGTATCTTGTTATCATTAATGTTTGACGAATTCCTGTTATTATATAGCGTGTTTATAACTTCAGCAATGCCATTTTTGCGGCTTACATCAATCCCTACCTCAGGAGCTATTCTTCTTAAAAAATCTTCAAATGCTCGCCCCGCGCATTCTATAGCACCTCTTGCATCTGTAGAGCATTTTTTGTATGAGTCAACAAGTTCTTCAACCTCCGCTGAAGTTAGTGTTGAAAATATGTCAGCACTTAGAGTATCACTTATGTATATCCTAATTGCCATGTCATCAGCAAGGTTTAAATGTAATGTGTTGATTGCTGATAACTGCATTCTTATTGTTTCCTCTAAAGTAATGCCATTCGCTGCTATTGTAAAAATGCCTGTAGCAGTTCCCCAAGATATAAATAAGTCTTTTAAAAAGTTGGAGTCTTTTCCTTCAAGCCTGTAAGACACATATACTTTTCTAGCAGATTCCGCAAGTGTCGTCCCGTTCAAGTGATATTGAATAAATGTTATGAACGGCTCAAACTCTTGTATGAATTTCCTCATTACATTTAGTCTTAATTCATCATTTGGTGTTCGGCCTAATGAGTTGGCAAACAAATTAACATTTCCGTCTTCATCAATTACGCTTAGTAGCTTGCATATTGCAAGTGCGCTTCGTACATATGGGTCACTTTTACTCGTGAAGCGTTTTAATTCTTCAATATTTGATGAAGAATTACTGTTTATGTAACACAACACATCAGCAATGAGTGGAAGGGGAACATTATGGCTTGGAAGTCTAGTGGACATAATTTTTAGTCCTCCTCAAACTTACCATAAGCATATTTGAAGAAAGTCTTTATCTTTTCGTCAGACCAGTCGCTCATATCAACATTTATCGTTATGTTTGGAAAACTAACTGCACTAATAGGCTTCTTGATGAGTTTGACATTTCTTTCATTAGCAACAACATCAAGAATATTTTCCTCTTGCTCTACTTGCTCATCTTCCACTGGTTCAGTATCAATAACGCTTGCTTCAATGGTATCTTGGACTTTTGTATTTGTATCCTCTTTCTGCACGACGGTAGGGCTGTTTTGGTTCAAGCTATTAATCTTCACTTTGATATCGGTGTTCCATTCAATACGCGTTGTGGTACCTTTTACACCTTTTATGAATTTCCCGAATTCTATAAAGTCCAATATGCTCATAAAGAGTTTTGCTGCGTCTTCCATATTTCGCTGTGTTGAACCATAATGAGCTTTACCCCAAAAGTTCACTATTTCATCAATTTCAGTTTTGGTTACATCATCTTTTTTTAGCAAGCTAAATAGAAAAATTTCATAAGGAGGATAGCTCTTTAGTATTTTTATTATCTCAATTTTCTTATCGCTACCTTGAGAGTATGCAACTTCACGTCCCTCGTTTGTAAAATCAAGGCTTTCGTTTTCAATAAGGCTAAATGCTCGTAAAGCTGATTTTGTATTTATGTATGCCGAATCACCCTTTCCGAAAATTGCCTTTGCTTCGTCTTCGTTTTTGTTCTTTCTTTTCAGTGTGTCTATGAGTGAGAGTATATTCTCTACTGTGGTATAAGCTGGTAAATTGTTGTTATTTCCTTTAGCCATAAAAGTTTCCCCTTTCATGTACAATTAATAACAATATCTTACATCAAGTATTTTCATTATTCAATAAAAAAAGTGGCTCTAAAACCACTTTTTCCCAATAATATTGGTTCTATTAATAATTAATGACCTTATTGTGTTTGTAAAACTCACTATCACACAAATATTAGCTACTACTCGACTAAATAGTAGCTGTTTAGCTGATTGCCAAAATATTTATAAAGCTCATCTTCTGCCATGTCCATAAAGTTATACTAGTAGCAAACGTATTTTTTCCTTACCGTCAATTGTTCTGCCCTTTACGAGTATATGTCTAAATATTTGCATCCAGTCGATATGTTCCCAAATACAAAAGCCACTGAATGTCATCTATACACTCAATGGCTTAAACCCTTGATATAACTAGGTTTTATCGTCTTTCCAACTTCACGACCGCTTCAACGTGCCTTGAGTGCGTAATAATGATGCCACACCCCTCTGGTATCCCCTTGGCGGAAGTCTTTCATAAATAGCCTCTCTCGCTAGACCAATTTTTAATCAGTCCGGCTCGTTGCCTTTTCCTTTTAAATACTCAGCCATTCTCTTATCGAAGTTAGAAATATAGTCTCTATCCTGTTGAATACGGAACTGTTCATAAACCTCAGCAGCTTTCTTCAGGGCATCCTCATGTGAAATACAGCCCTTACCCTCAAGTACACGGCGCCGGTTGTTTTTAAGAAAATTGTCCGTCTCATTCAACCAATCCTTCATACTCATTGCTATGCCATCCTCTGCCATAAGCTCAGCGTAATCAATGAACATCGTAACAAGTCGATTGAGACGCAATATCTCCTTTTCGTTCAGATAATTCTTAGCTATACCAATATCCCTCTTGAGGATTTTTCCTTTCGGTGCATCTTTCCAGGTGGTAAGCCCCATTGTGGGATGATCAAGTGTAATGCGCTCAGCAATGAGTTCAGCTGCTGTTTTTCCTGTGACAGCATAGTGCAGCTTATTCTGCACAAATGAGTAAAACTCTTTGGTAAGCTCACTGTTTTTATCGTAGTCGTAACTGCACTGCTCAAAAACATCGGCGATCTTTTGATAAGCACGGCGTTCGCTGGCTCGGATTTCACGGATTTTCTCCAATAACTCATCGAAGTAATCGCGCCCGAACTGCCGCCCGTTTTTCAGCATATCCATATTTAAAAGATAGCCTTTTTGGATATATTCTTTTAAGGTTTGCGTCGCCCATTGACGAAATTTAGTTGCTTTTTTTGAGTTGACCCGATATCCAACGGCGATAATAGCATCCAAACTGTAAAACTCGGGTGAACGGTTCACTTCACGTTCGCCTTCGTTTTGAACTATTGCAATTTTTGCAATAGTTGCTTCAGGCAATAACTCCTCTTCAGCATAGATATTCTTCAAGTGCCTTGAGATAACAGACAAATCGACTTCAAATAATTGTGTAAGAGCCTTTTGAGTCATCCAGAAAGTCTCATCCTTAAATACAACATCCACATAAACGCTGCTATCGCCGATTGCGTAGAGTGCAATTTTTCCCTCACTGATGCTGATTATATTACTCATTACAGATATTCCCCCTGGCTTTCTCTAAACAAAGTGGTATCAACTCATTAAAATCAATTTATTCTACCGCTGTCCGTCCTAATCCTATTCCAAACATTTGTTCGTTTCTATTTTACTTGAAATATTTACCTATGTAAAGAATAAATAATTCCCAATCAGAATCTCTCAACTCCCTTATTTATCAACGCCTTTATTACTTTCTAGAAGGCATCAGTATTTCATCAATTGTGTTTCGCGCAGCAGAAGGATTCTGCAGGTCATCAAAAAATATAGTAGTTGCATATTTTGCATCACCTGTTTATGATTCAGATCCAATTTTTGTGCTTTTTTATTTTGGGTTATAGACTCGTAATAATTCCGTGTTTTATTGCTTTGGCATACATCTCACGGAAAGCCGCCTTTGCACCTTCCGCATAACTGATCGGCATAGAACTCATAAAGCTGTCATATATAATCTTACCCTTGAACGGAAGCAAAACAGTTTCAATCTGCGCGGGCAAGTTCCGTTGCAATGTATTTGCCACTGAATTGCTGATCCCTTTTATCCCGTATAGCCTGTCTTCACCCTGCTCATTCGGAGCAATTGCAACAGCGAATTCCGGCTGATACTCCAAAATAAAGATCATTCCTTTCTTATGGTTCGTTCTCCACAGCTTCAAAATGCCGATTCTCTCTTGCGGAAGCTCTGTTTCACTGATATATTCATCAATCAGTTCCGGCTTCTCCCAAAGCACTTCCCTTACTTTGTGCACCATCATATCGGTGACGGGATTGGGATACTCCGGCTTGATTTTAGCTTTGATTACACTCTTCCGTTCGTTGACAAAGCTCATTAATCCGAACCATGTTTCATAGAAAAGCCTGCACTCTTCATGACTTAACTGTGCTGTCTTTTCATCGTCAAACCGTGCACAGCATTTCTTGTACTTCTTGCCGCTTCCGCACGGGCACGGATCGTTGCGTCCGACTTCCGGTCTGTGCATCTTTGGAAACGGAACAATATTCTCATCGCGTTTCCTAATAATCTCAAAAATCTCGGAAGGCGTATATCCGTTGTTTTCCCATATGCGGGTGTTGTTTTTGGCAAGCATAATAAGATTTATAAACTCCTGAAGCTGTTTTTCTTCGCTGAATATAAGATTATGTCTGTCCAGAATGGATCCCAATTCCCTTATCCCGTCGCCGAACGTTATATAATTCCTCAATTCATCATAACCTTCCGAGGTGGCTTTGCGGTAGCCGAAAGCTTCACACATAAAACGGCGTACATTCCACCAGTGATCATTGTCTTCGTAATCCTCAAACGTGTATTTTAGGAATTCGCTTTTTTCGGGTATATAGCGGGGTTTGTCCGCCTGGTGCTCCAGTAAATAATCGGCTTGGTCAAAGTCTCCGAAAAACGCATAATGTACGATGCAATCCTTATAAAAACCGTACCAGCCTTCTTTTAGCGCAAGCGGCAGAAGTAGGATATAAATCTCCTCGCTGTTCGTCCTTTCTGCGTTTTGCTTATTAAAAATATCAACAAATTCGTCACGGCTGATCACTCCATACAGGTTCACCGCCGCACTTACATAGGAATCAAGCAACTTGCGGACAGCCGCTCTCCCGTTTGGGCAGCGGACGACGTCTGATGTACGGTTATATTGTTCAAAAATTTCCTTTGCCTTATCTTTGGTCATGTTATTTCCCACTCCTTTCATTCGAAGTCCATAACGCCCCAGTGCTTATATTCCGTCTATGAGGTCGTCGTTCATTGTCCTCCTTTCAAATTAATACTGCTTTCTGCTTTTAAATCTATAAAGTCCCTTTAATCTTTCAAATATCTGAAAAGCTACCGGACATACCTCAACCGCATTTAGCACACCGTAAAGACTCCATAACCTTTCCGGCTGATTTGTAAACGGATAAGTCTTACAGCTTTCAGGTTTTACATCACCCAGTTTACACTCTCCATCTTCGTCCAAAAAATCACATGGGCTGTGTTTGGTTTCATAGCTGCATTCTATTTCGTCGAATTCCAGAAAGAAATCTATAAATTGATCAGCTGTTATATTGAGGTATCCGGCCGCTTTTTCCAGTTCATCTTCTTGAAAGGCTCCTTTAAACATTTTGCAGCAGTTTCTGCATTTTTTGCAGTCATAATCAGCAAACAGTTCATTATGTAATTCCAGGAATTGTTTATCCAGTTCCGCTTCATCAGCATGATTCTTCAGGAAGGAACGGAATCTGATATTGTCGTCCTCTATAGCTTTTGCCGCTTTTTTAACTTCATTCGGTTTCAGCATGTCTTCTCTTTCACCTCACATTTTTACTTTCACCCGCAGCACTTTTTGTACTTCTTTCCCCTTTTTGGGCATTGGCAACATAATGTGTAGAGTACGCTTCTTCTATGCCGGAATCTCCGGATTTACAAAAGCACAAGGAAATTTTCTTGCCTTTAACGCCCCACTGGTTATATGCCGTCCATGAAGGCCTCAAATGATTCGCCAGAGCGTATGCCCTGAGTTCTTTCATTATGAATGACAGTTTACTCACGTTGGTCTTACATACTTTTTCAAGGTACGGTACACGGCCGAACCGCCAGTCTTCATAATCTTTGGCAGATAGTACTCCGATTTTCATCAGTAGGTCTACAGGGGATATATAATTCTTTTCTTTCAGTATACTGCTCACATTAGAGTATACTTTATGTTTTAGTTCCTCGTTATTCACAAATATTTCACCTTGTTCCTCTTCCATGTTTATATCGGTTTTATCTTCGGGGTATTACGCTGATGTTATTGAATATCACAAGGTATAAATCTAATATTGAATTGAAAACATTACCCTTCGTCATCTATTTTGTCACCTCAAGGGTCTCAATACTTTTGGTTGCTACGAATCCGCTTCAAACCCTTTATTTTCAACGCCTTATGCCCTTTCTAACAAGCAACAGCACTCTGTATGCCTTGAGGAGATAAAAAAGATGCCGCCTTAAGCTGGTGGGGCCTTGGCGGAAGTGCGTTGCTTTATTTTTCACCTCTTCTATTAAGTAAATGGCTTAATCTATCAATTTCAAATCCAAAAACTTCAAATGGTTTACAAACTCTAATCATTTGATCTAGAAAATCAAATTGTATAATTACGTTATTTGCTTTATCTAGCATAGTAACTTTGTCATCAGAATCAAGCCATAACAAGTGAATGTCTAAATTATCGTATGCTAAATCATTTACTTGGTTTATAGCGTGCAGTATAGATTCAACATTTTCTATTATTACGTGTTCTCGAATTTTCATTACATTGAACCAATGGTCAGCACTTCTCAAAGCTTCCGTTGAAAACCCGTTTGACATGTATCCTCCACCAATAAGTCCAAAAACCTCGTTCTCTCTTATTTGAACAAAAGTGGTTATGTTGGCCTTTCTTAATTTTCCATAAGCTTCATCATCAATCTCTTGTGTCAATTCTACTGCATTAATGTGATTTTTTTCAATAAGATGCGGCCAATTATCATAACCAATTCTTATCATATCTTGCGTTGAATAAAGATTCTTTTTACTATGGGGATATATCTGAATGAAGTAAGCCATATCTTCTGTGAAATAGAGAAATAGTTCATAATCACTTCTTTTTGCAAACCCATCCGTTCTGAATTGCTTTGTTAAATGTAAATGATGAATATTCCAATCATTTAACAAACCATCATTAAAATCAACCCTAAGAATACTGTCACTCATAAAAGGCGCTAAATTGTCCCCTTTGATAATTTTGTTTACAATTTCAGCTAAAGCAAAATCATATTCCTTTGGACAAGTGAATTCTTTTGATCTCTTAATACTTCTTGGCATTCGAGATACTAATCTCTTAATTAAATTGAAGTATTCATAAACGCTATTTTTATCATCTGAAGGAGTGACTCCCATTTTTAGCATACTATGCTTTATGATGCTTATAAAGTCTTTATGTAGATCAATTGCAACACCCCAGTGGTTCTTATGCAGTACGCTGCTTGAATACTTCATTTGTAACCTCTTCTCCTGAATGGCTTATCGATTAGCAAAATTTACTAAAATTTCGTCATCAGTCTTTTCTTCTTCTTCCCTCTCTGAAAAGAAAAAACTCAAATTAGTGTCAGAACAGAATTTTTTATATAGGTCAGGGCATAACGATTGTGCTTTATTATCATTTTCTATGCTGCGTTTATTCGGTGAGCCATCCTCTTCTTTTTTTCCGTTACGTCGAACATCAAAACAATATATTGCCCTAGGATTATTTCCCTCTGCACGGCTTCCAATTAATTTTCTTTCTATTTCACTTTTTTTTATAACTTTTTCTTTGGGAATAAAGTTAGAAAAAATTTCAGAAAAATCTTCAAATAAATCTCTATTTGCATTTCCCCTTTCCACACCAAAAAAGTCGCAAAATTCATTCCTACTATTAAAATAAACTTTAAAGAAATCAACATAACTATTAATTGAGTTATTAATATTATTCGCTTGTATAAACTCTATTTTAGCTTTAGCATAAGCGTTTGGCTTTCTCTCATTTTCTTTATATGTAGTTAATATGACAATATAATTTTTTTCTTTGTACCTATTGCTTCCTTAATTACGTTTTCCTTGTATGGTT
>CAZTEH010000126.1:0-10533 GCA_964612345.1 uncultured Oscillospiraceae bacterium
AATAAGGATGCCATCGCAGACAGAGCCGGGCGGAAACCCGGAGAGGTTCTTTTGGTTGCGGTTACCAAAACGAGGTCTGCAGAAGAGATCAATGAAGCCATCGATGCCGGGATCACCGATATCGGAGAAAACAAGGTCCAGGAAATTATGGATAAATATGAAATAGTAAAACCGGTTCACTGGCATATGATTGGACATTTACAGACAAATAAGGTAAAATATATTATCGACAAGGTATCCATGATCCATTCTGTCGATACCTTCAAGCTATCCGAGGAGATCGACCGGCGTGCTGCCCAGCATGGAAAAATTATGGACATCCTGGTTCAGGTCAATGCGGCGGAGGAAGAAAGCAAATTTGGAATTACTACCGAAGAAACGGGAAAACTAATGGAAGATATTTTAGAGCGCTGCCCAAATATCAGAATCAGAGGGCTCATGTGCATCGCTCCATTTGAGGATAACCCGGAGGATGTAAGGATTTATTTCCGTGAAGTGAAAGCATTGTATGACCAATACGCTTTGTTTTCACATCCAAGAATGGATTTTCAATATCTTTCTATGGGAATGTCACACGATTACGAAGCAGCTATCCTGGAAGGCTCCAATTTGATCAGAGTCGGTACTGCAATCTTTGGAGAAAGAAATTACAATAAACAAATGTAAGACATTAGGAGGTAAAGAAATGGGAGAAGGTTTATTTTATAAGCTGAAAACTCTAATTGGTATTGAAGAAATAGAAGAGGATGATCAACCGGACGAGGCTCCGGCGTCATCATCACTGGAAAGAAAACCCATGGATCCAAGAAGTTCCTATTTATCATCCAGGAACGACAACAAGGATACAAAGGACGCAAAGGATAACAGAGTTCTTCCGATGCAGAATAAAAACATAACTCCAAACACAACAAACCAGTTTAAAATGGTTGTCATTGAGCCAAAAGGCTTCGATGAATGTCCAAAACTCGTTGATAATTTAAAAGCGAGGAAACCCGTTATCATCAATCTTGAAAAGGTGGAATCCGATACGGCCAGAAAGATTTTCGACTTTTTAAGCGGTGCTACATATGCCTTAAACGGCAATGTCCAGAAGGTTGCCAACAATATCTTTATATTCGCGCCTGAAAATGTAGATGTTACAGCAAATATAGATCATAAGGGAATCGATTTCAGCGGATCCCCGAAGAATGTTTGGAGATAGTAAGAATGATAGTCTTAATGAATGCAATCAATACGTTTTTTCAAATTCTCGTTTATCTGATCTTGGGAAGAGCGATTCTCAGCTGGTTTGTGAGAAACCCATACGGTACACTGTATAAAATATATACGGCAATCATCCAGATTACCGATCCGATTCTTGCACCCTGCAGAAAACTGCTTGCCAGGTTCGGCATGGGCGGTACCATTGACTTCTCACCGATTTTGGCGATTATTGCTTTAACCGTGATCAACGGGATTATCATCAATATATTAAGGATGCTTATGTTCTAAATTGGCCGATGGCAAATCGGTTTCGTTTATTTGCTGCGAGGTGGAAGAATGATTACTCCTTTAGATATTCAAAATAAAGCGTTCCCAAAGGTTGTAAGGGGATATAAGGAAGAAGATGTAGACGGCTTTCTTGATCTGCTGACATTGGATCTGGAAAAAATTCTGGAAGAAAACCGCAAGCTTAAGGATCAGGTGAAGAGTCTGTCTGCGGAAGTGGGTCGTTATCGAAACTCGGAAGGGACAGTTCTGGAAACGTTGGAAGCCGCAAAAGCTCTGATGGGCGATATTTCCGCCAGTGCGGAAAAACGTGCGGAGATTTTATTAAAAAATGCAGAGCTGGACGCCCAGCTGATCCAGAGGGAAGCAAAGGAATCCATTGAACGGCTTAATGAAGAAATGATATCCACAAGAAACCGATTGAACATATTTCGAACCAGATACAGAAGCTTACTGGAATCGGAACTTGAGAAATTCGACAATCTAAGTGCGGAGCTTTTTGCCGATAAGGATATGGAGGAACTGAAAACCTACACAGAATCAAAAACCGTTGCAGAAGAAAGAGTCTCCTTCGGAAAAGTAACCATCACGAATTTAAGAAAAGGGGAAAGGATTTAGAGATTGTATTTTATCATCATTGCTTTCGTCGTTGCTCTTGATCAATTGACGAAATATCTGATCCATGCAAATTTAGAATTGAACAGTACCATTCCGTTGCTTGACGGAATATTCCATATAACATATATTCAAAACAGCGGCGCTGCCTTCAGTATGTTTCAGAACAAAACAGGATTTCTGATTGCTATGCAGCTTGCCGTTATTACGGTGGTTTTGGTTTATCTGATAAAAAGACAGAAAAAGGAGCATTGGTGCTTGCTGCTGAGTCTTTCGCTCATTGCGGCAGGCGGTATTGGAAATCTCATCGATCGTGCCATGAACGGGTATGTAGTGGATTTCCTGGACTTCCGTATCTGGCCTATTTTCAATGTGGCGGATATTTCCGTCTGCGTCGGCTGCGGGCTGCTGGTTCTCTATATGTTCTTTGTTGAACCGAAGCTAAGCAAGGAAAAAGGAAATGGAAAAAGATCATAACGTTTTTGAATTTATTGTTGAAGAAGATAGGAAGGGGACCAGACTCGATGTGGTCCTCTCTCTCGTTATTGAAGAAACTTCCAGGAGCCACCTCCAGAAGCTTATCGACATCGGCAGGGTTGAGGTCAACGGGGAAATCGGCACATCCAAAAAATATAAAGTGAAAACAGGTGATTCGATCAAAGTAACGATACCGGAGCCGGTGCACCTGAATGTAATGCCGGAGGATATCCCCATTGACATCGTCTATGAGGATGAGGATGTTCTTGTTGTCAACAAACCGAAGGGTATGGTGGTTCATCCCGCTGCGGGCAATTACACCGGGACCCTGGTCAATGCCATTCTTTATCACTGCAAGACGCTTTCCTCCATCAACGGCGTCATCCGTCCGGGTATCGTCCATCGGATCGATAAAGATACCAGTGGATTGCTTATGATTGCCAAAAATGACATGGCTCATCACAGCCTTGCGGAGCAGCTTGCAGCCCACAGCATTACGCGGGCATATCGCGCCGTCGTGTATCATAATTTTCAGGAGGACACAGGGACAGTGAATGCACCCATCGGCAGAGATCCCAAAAACAGGATGAAGATGGCGGTAACCAAATTGAACAGCAAGGAAGCAATTACGCATTATAAAGTCTTGCAGCGTTTTGGCTCCTTTACTTATATCGAAGCCAGGCTGGAGACGGGAAGAACTCATCAAATCAGAGTTCATATGGCACACATCAACCACCCTCTCCTTGGTGACGCGGTTTATGGACCGAAGAAGGTGGTTCTGGGGGTAGAATCCCAGATGCTTCATGCAAAGCTCCTGGGTTTTCGTCATCCAAAAACGGGTGAATATCTGGAGTTTGAAAGCCCGCTGCCGCAGGAATTTATTAATGTGATCAAGAAGCTTGGAGGTACGATCAATGAGTAAAGTAACCTTTAAACCCGGAACCATGGTGAATCCGGTACCCGTTGTCATGGTATCCTGCGGAGAATCGGAAGCGGAATATAATATCATTACTATAGCATGGACCGGAATCGTGAATTCCGAGCCGCCGATGACCTATATATCGGTGAGAAAATCAAGGCATTCCCATGCGATCATTGAGAAGAACGGTGAATTTGTCATCAATCTCTGCACGGAGAAGCTGGCGCAGGTAACCGATTACTGCGGAGTGAAATCCGGCCGGGACATCAATAAATTTAAGAATCAGAAATTAACACCTGTTCCGGGCCAGTTTGTAAAATGCCCCATGATTCAGGAATCTCCGGTAAATATCGAATGCAGGGTGAAGGAAGTGCATCATTATCCTTCCCACGATATGTTCGTGGCTGATATCCTGACCGTGCATGCTGATGACAGCCTTCTGAATGAGAAGGGGAAGCTGGAACTGGAAAGAGCAGAGCTCTTATGCTATAATCATGGAGATTATTTCGGACTGCAGAGAAAACCCGTCGGAAAATTCGGATTCTCTGTTATGAAGCCAAAAACGAAAAAAAGAATTGCTGCTGAGACGAGAAACAGCTCCGGAAAAAACAGAAAGAAAAAAGGCTGACACTCGAAGGTATCAGCCTTTGTCACAGCCGTATTTCATTGTCTTATGAGAAAAACGAGACGATAATTAATGGTTTACCGAGAGAAAGGGAATCCATTATAAATGTGATTTAACGTACTGCAAGCAGCTGGTACAGATATATCCGTTCTTAAAACGGCTGATATTGACCAGCGAACCGCAAATTCCACAGCATAATTCTCCTGTTTTGTAAATCTGAAATCTAGCAATCTTGTTACTCTTAACCTTCATCTAACCCACTTCCTTTATAAGGAGAATTCGTTTATGCCTCACAATGAAAACAGTCTGTGTTTGTAGGAGCAATTCTATTTTATGTCGTCATTCGGCAAAAATCAACAAAGAGTTGACGAAATGTCAGAAAAAGTGTTAATAATGTAATAATTTATGTAATATAGGGGGATGTTCGCCGATATGTATCGAAATTTTCAGTTAGAATCGGATATAAAACTCATTGGTTATGAATGGAAAGGTGACCGGCCGAGGTCGGTTGTATGCCTGGTACACGGCATCGGCGAGCATGCCGGAAGATATGACAGAATAGGAGAAGCCTTTAAAGAGTCCGGAATTGCATTAGTAGGCATGGATCTTAGAGGCCACGGCCTTTCTTCCGGAAAAAGGGGCCACACCTCGCCGAGAAAGAGCATTCTCAAGGATATCGACGGACTCATTGAATACTGCCTTCGGGAATACCCGGATATCCCGCTTTTTCTTTATGGGCATAGCATGGGTGGGAATATTGCACTTGACTACCGCAAAAGAGGGAAATACCGAACGGCGCCGCATGGATATGTTGTAACATCACCATGGATCATCTTACAACGCAAGATTCCCAGGTATCTCTATCTGTTTTCTGAGATGATGGCATTGGTTAAACCCGATTTTCTAATGAATTCTGAAATAAAGGATGAAACCTTGGGGAATAAGGATATCATAGATAAACAGTCGAATTCGCATTTGAGACATGGGAAAATTTCGGTTAAAACCGCATTGGAAGGGATCGAAATAGGAGAAGCCTTATTGAACAACAGTCGGGAAATAATTGGAGAAGGACCGTTGAAGCCGCTTCTTCTCATGCAGGGAGATGCAGATAAAATCTGCGACCCGGAGGGAAGCAGAATCATCGCCCGTCTGGAAAACGATCTCTGCACCTATATCGAGTGGGAAGGCTTGTATCATGAAATCCATAATGGAAGCCCGACAGCAGACGGCATGGAAGTGATTAAGGCAATGATCGACTGGATCCAAAGTTCCCGCTACGAGACAGAACCGGAATCAAAACATATTTTCTAACAGCTTATTTACGGTATTTACAGCTTTTTTTGCTTCAGATGTTGATATGTCAAATTCTTTCTCATTTATTATGCAATCTACAAAGTGAGAGAGCTCCTCCAAATATGGATTAACGTCTCCATATTTGGATTTATAATCCTCGGTCATATCGATTATTTCATTTTCCTTATATAAGGTAAAGCTTAAATTGGCGCCGCTGCTGAATTCTACAACACCCTTCTCACAAATAAGCCGATAAGCTGTATGAAAAGGGTAGACGTCGGGCATCAGATGGCCCGCTTCTAATACAGCTACTTCCTTATTATTGTACTTGATGGTAGAAATGATATGACCAAAACCGGAAGTTCCAAGCTGAGGATTGTTTATCTCCACCATTTTATAATCGGTTGGTTCACCCAAAAGCCAGTTGGCAATATCAATGTCATGAATTTGCAGGTCCATTACAGTACCTCCGCTGAATTCTTTATCAGCCAGCCAGTTGTTTGAAGACCATTTTGGTGTTGCGGAGTTCCTGCAGGAGTAATAATATAAAGGCTTTCCTAAGCTATTGCCTGTGATGATTTCCTTTGCAAACCGATACTCATGCATAAATCTGCAGACATGCGCAACCATTAGCCTTTTACCATTTTTGGCACTACATTCGAGCATTTCATCAATTTCAGACGATTGAAGTGCAAAGGGCTTTTCTACAATTACGTGGCAGCCATGATTCAAGGCCTTATTAACAGCCTCTTTGTGGAAAACAGTGGGCAGACAAATATCAACAGCATCCAGGGATTCGCAACGTAACATTTCATCGATATCTGTATACACTTTAAACTTGCAATTTAATTCATTTGTAAGTGTTTGCGCTTTTGTGGAAGTAACAGCAGCAAGGTTAACATTGCACATCTTCTGATAGCATTCGATGTGCTTATTACCGATGAAACCCAATCCTACAACACCTATATTTATATTCTTATTCATATATCTGGTGTCCTTTCTGTCTATTTTTCAATAAGCCGCTTAAGAAAGTTGACTGCAAGTTTTATATCTGCTTCAGGTGAGGTGCCAACCTCTCTTTCAATCGTTAAAAAACCGTTGAAACTTGCTTCCCCCAGAACTTTAAGGTAGTTTATAAAATCAACCCTGCCTTCCCCTAAAGGTGTTTCAAGAAAATAATCCTTAAGGTTAATATCTTCAATTCCACCTTCGGCAAAGTAATTGTATATTATTTCAGGATCCGTCTGTTTTATCATGATTCCGTCTTTGGCATGGGTATGAACAATATAATCGTTCAAAACCCGGACTCCCTCCACAGGATCATCCCCTGTAACCATAACCAGATTTGCCGGATCGTAATTCACAGCTAATCCCTTACTGCCCAGGGTATCTAAAAACTTCTTCAACACAACTGCTTTTTCAGGTCCTGTTTCTATTGCAAAATAGGAGCCCATATCTTGCGCAAACTTTCCAAGAGTTTCACACGTCTCAGCAAGTATTGTCCACCGTGGATGGTTTTCATCTTCAGGAATTACTCCGATGTGAGTTGTGACTATGTTGCTCTTTAACTCTTTTGCAAGTTCCATAATCCTCTTGGATTTTTCAATTCTTATGGTATTATCGATTGCTATTGCAAAACCATGTCCACCCATATCACCGCATATTGCTGATATTACCATTCCGTTTGATTCTATCCTATCCAGAATTTCTCTTTTCCGACGGTTGGAGAGATTTTCAGGAGACATTTCTCCGGAGGTAGCATAAAGCTGCAGGCCTTGTGCCCCAATATTGGCTGCCTTTTTAATACTTTCATCGATACCGACTCGAAAGGAATCTGCAATTACACCAATCTTAAAATCATTCATCATGTACACCCAGCTGCCTCAGCACATCAATAGGCAATTCGTTCATAATTGCGTCGTTCGGATTAAACAGCAAATTTTCATCAAGGCTTAGCCCAAAAGCAGCTCCTTCCGTAACTGCGCTGTTTAAATTACGAGGCCGGACTGAATCTCCTGCGTTTACTACCTTGATTCCTGCAGCTTTCAGTATATTCAGCATCTCTACATTTGACCTCGTATGGCAGCTGACAACCGTATCGATCTGGAGTGTGGTTCTTTTAAAGTTTTTATCCTCCACAACAACCTCGCCATTCCGGACTTCATACAGTGTAGAGTTTTCAATGACCGTAACCGGGAATTGAAAAGGTTTTGAATCAAGTGCCTCCGCATCGGTCTGCTTGAAACGCTTGCGTAAAACGTACATATGTATTACTTCAACTGTGGATCCAAACTCATGCTTTTCCGTAACAATTGTAACCTGCTTGCCAATCGATGCAAGAAATGCAGCTGTATCCGCAGCAGCGTAGTGATCTCCCCATATAAGGACACGATCGCCAACCTTGGTTATCTTACGGTCATTCGGGTTAAATTCGCAGTTGATCTTTGGGCAGGCAATTACATCTTCAAATCCGATTACTTTATCCATATTGCCAAAAACCTCAGGGATATAGGAACTTGCACCAGTGGCGTTTAAAACAAGATCAAAGCCTTTCAGTTCATCAACAGAAGGTTCGGTTCTTAATTTAACTTCTACTCCTAACTCCTTTATTTGATTTCTGATCCAATCGGCATACCATTTCATTTTTTCCTTGCCTGGAACCATACAACAGCCAAGGATTGCACCACCTAGTTCTCCTGATTTTTCAAATAGGGTAACCTTGTGTCCTCGTACTGTGGCGATTCTTGCAGCTTCCATTCCTGCAGGACCTCCACCTACCACAGCTACCGTAGCAGATTTTTCAGACTTTTTCATATCTGCATAAGCCATATTACCACAAGCCGGATTTATTGCACAGCCGATTTCCTTCTTGGCCATCATTGACTCCTGCCAGCAGCCTGTCAGGCAAGAGATACATTTGCGGATTTCCTTAACCTTTCCATACTTCGCTTTTACAGGCCAATACGGGTCTGCCAGAAGCTGCCTGGCCAGGCCGATCATGTCTGTTTTAGCCTCTGCAAGTAATTTTTCACAGTAGTCGGGGTCACGCAAGGTATGGCTGTTTATTACCGGAATATTGACAAGCTTTTTGATCGCCTCAGAAGCATACATAGTCCAGCCCTCTGGATAATACATGGGATCAAAGCCTGCGCCGGGACTTTCCTGCACACATTGACTCAAATCAAGGGCAGCAACTCCAGCTTCTTCAAACACTTGTGCAACAAGCTTGCTTTCTTCCAAGTCACGACCCCCGTCTACCCATTCATCTACGGAATAGCGTACAAGAATAGGGAAGTCCTTGCCGCACTTCTTCTGTATCTGGTCTATAATAGCCAAAGGGAATCTCATCCTGTTTTCGAAGCTTCCTCCAAAACGGTCTATCCTTCTGTTTAAATAAGGACTCATAAATTGGGAAATCAAATATCCATGTGCAGCATGGAGCTCAACAGCATCAAAACCTGCTTGTTTAACTCTCCAGGCGGCTTCAGAGAATAAGTCTATCATTTCAAGCACTTCTTCTGTGGCCATAGCTCTTACGGGTTTGCCCTTTTCCTCGGCATTTTCATATACAATCTCATGACCTGCAGACCAGGGCAGCTTTAGCACCATATCATTTGTAGACATTGTGTTATAACGTGGGATGGCACACTGGCGTCCGGGGTGCTGAAGCTGTACTGCACATTTGGCACCATAGCGATGCATTGCCGCTGCAAGCCTGGTTAAACCCGGGATATAGTTGTCAGCATCGGCTACCAGACAAGTTACAGTCGGCCTTCCGGTTTTTGAATCGGGTGTTGTTGCTCCCACGATAATGAGTCCTGTGCCTCCTTTCGCAATTTCACTATGATGATAGATATCCCTTTCACTTACTGAACCGTCTGCATTTGAGGAACTGATGTCGGTTGGTACGTGAACGATGCGGTTTGGCACCTCCATATTTCCTATACGGATTGGTTTAAATAAATTTGAATAATTGCTCATTCGAATCCTCCTTGTATAATAAGTTTCACAACAAAAAGCAGCAGAAATAGAAAATAAATAAATTGATTGTCATAATCAACATATTAAAAGTGTAATGCTTATATTAGGTTCGTTCAATGTCACAAGCGGTATATATATTATCAGTAACGGCTGTTTTACTGAGACTATGAAAAAAAGTGCAAAAAGGGCGCCTTTTTAAGAGGTGCCCTTGACATGTCTTTATTAATTTAATATATTTTACTCATTTTTCTCCGTCTGAATTTTTAAACTTATGCAGGTTCCTGTATTCGGCAGGGGAAATGTATACATATTTATAAAACACCTTATAAAATTGATGAATGTTCGTGTAGCCTGATTGTCTGGCGATATCAGTGATATTCATATCGGTAGTCAATAAGAGCTTTTTTGCTTCAGTAAGCCTGATAAAAGTAATATATTCCTTGAAGCCAATATGTACCGATTCCTTGAAAAGGTGCCTAAATCTGGATGCACTTATATGAAATAACTCAGCCATCTCTTCAAGTGTAATGTTCTTAGAAAAATTTTTATTGATATAGTCCAATGCTGTTTGCATTTTCGCATGACTATGTCCACTTACCGTATAGTATTCAGGGTAGTTTGTTTTAAAATGCTTTATTAATAGTGCCAGCACTTTTCTTAGTTCTGCGTCAAGGCAATGCTTGTATCCAACTTCTTTCTTATCCCAGGTTTCTTTTAATTCCAGTATTTTATTACCTAATACTTCTGCTGCAGGCTCTGTATGATCAATCTTATTATGAAAGGTTTTGGAATTATACCAGAAAGGGTAGAGGTACTCAAAATCAAAATGTCTGCTTCCCGGTGACGCGATTAGTTCGGGTAGGAAGATTACAAAAATATAATCGGTACAGGCGGGGAGCTCAGAGATAGCCACATGATTTTCAAAATTACTTACAATAAAAATATCACCCTTTTGGACGTTGTACTCCTTATTGGGAAATATAAACCTGCCGGTTCCGCCTGTTCACCAGGCGATTTGCAAATAGCTATGCCAGTGAATTTTTTCACTGTCCCCTCGCGTTACATAGTCAAGACTAACAAGATGAAATTCGTGATTCATAGTTTTATTCCAGAAAAAACCACTCCGTTTTAACTA
>CAZTEH010000127.1:0-10250 GCA_964612345.1 uncultured Oscillospiraceae bacterium
CTCTTGAAACGGAAGAAACGGTGTTGAAATGCAGACGAGACGGAAATCTTCCAATTCCTTTTCAATAAAGCAAAGAGGCACCAGCGCACCGTGGTCAATCCGGTCGTTGATGCCATATTGTCTCTTTTGTGACTCGCTGAGCCCTCCCGCATTTATCCCGGCAAGCGCAGCTTTTTCGGCAATCAATGAAGCAAGATCTTTGTTATTTTTAAATGAAAATTTTATATCCGGGCTTCCGAAGGGTGCAAAATCACCCGCAAGCGTCTCTGTATCCATGATATAGACATAGTCCCTGAAACTCGCAGCATGCGGCGTAGACAGGATGATCGTCGTCGGTTTCTCCTTCCCGACCTCCCCGGCCGCACGTTTTACCGCATCAATGGTTGCACTCGCTTGCCTTTCTCTGCCATGGCCTATCCCCGGTACGATAATCGGCGGATGCGGCAGAATGTAACCATTCAATAACTTCCCCATAATAAGGTTCTCCTTTCCCTATGACCGAAAATGTTAAAAGTCCAGCTTTCGGATTTCCTCCAGATAATCATCATTGATTTCAGCCTCTGCAAAGGTTGCCATATGATTCATGACCGCGCACGCGCCCCGGATGATCTGAAAAGCAAGCGGGCAGCCGCTCCCCTCTCCCAAACGCAGCTCCAGATTCAGCATCGGAGGCAGTCCCAGCGCATTGAGTGCATAGCCGTACCCCTGTTCCTTCGATACGTGGGATGCGATCATATACCCCTTTGCAAGAGGAGCGATCCTCGCTGCAGCAAAAGCGGCAACGATGGAAATAAAGCCGTCTATCACAACCGGAAGCTTGTATATCGCCGCTCCCAGGAAGGCTCCTGTCATTGCTGCAACATCGAAGCCTCCAACCTTAGCCAGAACATCGATGACATCAATATCCGCCTGCCCCCGGAATCCATATTTTCCAATCACATCTTCTATGATTTCCTTCTTGCGAGCAAAGCTTGTGTCGGTGATCCCGCCGCCTTTTCCCACGGTTTCCGCTGCGGGAAGTCCGGTCAGAGCGGATAAAATCGCCGAGCTTGTCGTTGTATTACCGATACCCATTTCGCCGACTCCAAATATAGTATAACCCGCTTTTTTGATCTCACGCACCATTTCAATGCCGGTGCAGATTGCCACCACGGCTTCCTCCCGGGTCATCGCCGGTTCTTTGGCTAAATTATAGGTACTTTTTCTTATTTTTTTATCAACAATCTTGCCGGTAACCTTGATTTCCGATCCCGTCTTTTCAAGGGCTTCCTTTACAAGAAGATCTTTGGGCAGATCTGCGTTGATACCCAGATCCACGACCAGTAGATCCGTATCAAAACAGTTCGCCAGGGTACCGACTCCCGTCAGCCTTCTGGTGAAATTGATGGTCTGCGCCAGAGTAACAAATTGAGGCGCCGAGGATACGCCTTCTTCCACCACACCATTGTCGGAGCACATGATCGCGATGCATGATTTGTCAACATTGTTATGTAAATTGCCGCTGATTCCGGAAAGCTGCACTGCAATATCTTCGAGACGGCCCAGGCTGCCCGGCGGCTTTGCGAGAGATTCTTCCCTCTTTGCTGCTGCTTCCATGGCTTTCCGATCCAAATCCTCAATGGTTCTTAACAGTTCCAATAATTCCTTTTCCTTCATTGCTTTTCTGCTCCTCTTACTTTCCTTAAAAATTCAATGGCAGCTTCAATATTCGAATAGAAATGAATATGAGGATAGCCTGCCCATAGGGTTTCGCTTGTGATGACGCAGTCCCAGTTAGCCTTTCGGAGCGGTTTCTGCGCATGAAATCCGTTGCCCGTGTTGGTGCTGTCCCAGTAATGGAACTCATGCCCTTTCAGTTCCGATCCTTTCCCGCATAAAACATTGTCCACCATAGCGGTCAGCGTGATATAACCAAATCGGGTAAGCTTTTCAGTAGGGAAGCTTTCTCCCTCAATGACGCCCGCCATCTCATGCCGAGATCCGTCTCTGTCCTTTATCCATTGATGGAGATACATAAAGCCGCCGCATTCCGCAAGACATGGCATTCCACTGTCAATGGCCTTTTTTATGCTCTGCCGCATGGTCGTATTTCCTGATAACTGCTCCAAATAGAGCTCCGGATATCCGCCTCCGAGGATCAGTCCTTGTATGCCTGCCGGCAGGGCTTCCTCCTCCAAGGGACTGAACGGTACGATCTCAGCACCCAGCGCTTCCAATAGCTCCAGATTATCCTGATAATAAAAGCAAAAGGCTTTGTCCATGGCCACGGCGATTCTCACAGAAGAATCTTCCCGGATTTTTTTGATTTCCCCGGGGGTCTGATAAGAAATGGGCAGAGCTTCCTCTGCGATCTCCAGGATTCGGTCCAGATCAAGGGAAGCTTCCGTTTGTTCGGCCAGTCTGGCTAAAATCTCTTTCAAATTGCCGATTTCCTTTGCCGTCACAAGACCCAGATGTCTGCTTTCCAGCTGACAGTCGGCCATGACCGGCAAATATCCCAAAACCTCCAGAGAAAGCTCCTCTTCGATGAGATTCTTGATCTCTGCATAGAGCATTGGCGGGATTCGGTTGAGAATCACTCCCCGGATGCAGTGATCCCGCCGCATTTCGATAAATCCCTTTACCAAGGCTACAATGGATACCGACATCCCCTTGCAGTCCACTACAAGGATGACCGGGGTCTGTGTTTTCCGTGCCAGATCATAGGAGCTGCAGTCGGTGGACTTTCCTGCCAGGCCGTCATAATAGCCCATGACACCTTCCAGAACGGCCAGATCAGCAGTTCCCGCATTTTTACACAGCAAATATTTCGTGGTGTCCTCGTCGGTAAAGAATAAATCCAAATTCCTGGATTTGATCCCCAAAACCTCGGAATGGAACATGGGATCGATATAGTCGGGTCCGCACTTGAAGGATGCAAGCTTCTTCCCCCGATTCAGGAATGCCTGAAGCAGACCGCAAGTAACGGTGGTTTTACCGCTTCCGCTTCCCGCCGCCGCAATCATGATTCTCGGTATCGTTCTCTGTTCCATATGATCTTCCATTATTTCATTTCTCCGCTGATAATGAAAACAGGATTCTGGCCCTGCATCATGTGATAGTTTCCTGCAGCCTTTCCATGGGCTGCAAAGATCTGAACGATGTCAATATCCTCAAATCCAAGGTTTTTAAATTGGCATACCGCCTCCGTCAACGTCTCCAGAGTAATGGCGTTGACCACCACGCGAATCCCAGGATTCTTTTTCACCAAAACCTCCAGTATTTCCGCCAGATTTCCTTTGGAGCCTCCGATAAAGGCGCGATCCGGCACCGGCAGATCAGCCAGTGCTTCCGGCGCTTTTCCTTTGATTATCTTTAAGTTCCAGACGCCGAACCGTTCCGCATTCTGCCGAATCAGTTCCAACGCCTCTTCATTGAATTCCACAGCATAGACACTGCCTTCATAAGCCTGGAATGCCATTTCGACCGAGACCGAACCGGTTCCCGCTCCAATATCATAGACCACGTCTCCCGGCCTCAGCTGCAGCTTGGATAAGGAAATGCTTCGGATTTCGCTTTTCGTCATCGGGACCTGTCCTCTCAGAAACAGTTCATCATTGATACCGTGTGTGATTACAGACCTCTGTATTATTTTTTCGTTCTCAACAAGCATCACGGCGAGAGGATCAAATTCTTCTTCCGCCAGACTTCCCGCTGTTGCCGTAACGATTCGTTCGTTTGGATAGGAAAGCCGTTCTCCCACATGGACAATGGCCTCCTTCAAATTATTTTCCGAAAGGATCTGACATACCTTCCGCACGGTGTAATCTCCACCTGTTACGAAAAAAATCTTGTTGTTATTCCAAACTGCTCCCATGATGTTGTCTTCTCTTCCGTGAAGGCTTACCACTTTTGTATCCTCCCAGGAGAGCTTCAGCTTCGCACTGAAATATTGGAGCGAGCTGATGCCCGGCATAAATTCTGTTTCATAATCGCTCCAAAGGCTTCCGGCAGGATTTTGCCCCATGGATTGGCTTTGCTTCTGTTCCTCAATCATCTGGTTCAGTTTTTTTGCACCGCTGAAAAAGCCCACATCTCCGGAAAAAATCACCGCGATGGTTTTATGTTCCGGATGCTCTAAAATGTAATCCATGATCTTTGCCGGTGAAATTGCATAGCAAACATCACACTGATAATCCGGAAAAGCATTTACCATTCGCTCTGCTCCGATGAGCAGTTCACTGGCTTCGATGGCTTTTCTTCCCTGTTCCGTCAAGGTTTCGATATTTCCCATTCCAATACCGACAAGGTAAATCTTTTTCATTGTTATACTCCAAAGAACTTTGCCGCACATTCCAGGGTGTCTTTGATATTCTTCTCGCTGTGCGCATTCGAAAGAAACATGGCTTCGAACTGGGCAGGTGCAAAATAGACCCCGCTGTTCAGCATGTGCCTGAAATAATCAGCGTAGGCTGCCGTATCGGATTTTTTCGCTGACGCATAGTCCGTTACCGGCTCTCCCGTAAAGAACATAGAACCGATGGATCCGATATGGTTCACGACACAGTTCGCCTTTGCCATTTTGATGATATCCCTTAGGCCGCCGCAGAGCATTGCACCCAGATCATTGATATGTGTATAAATTTCCGGGTGGTTTTTCAACTCGGTCAGCTGTGCGATGCCGGCCGCCATAGCCACCGGATTTCCGCTCAATGTTCCAGCCTGATAGACCGGTCCCAAAGGCGCCACCATCTGCATGATCTCCTGCTTTCCTCCGTAAGCACCCACGGGCATGCCGCCCCCGATGATCTTACCGAAGGTCGAAAGGTCAGGTTTGATACCGAGCAAGCCCTGCGCCCCGTCGATACCCATTCGGAAACCTGTAATAACTTCGTCTGCAATCAGCACCGTTTTATTGACGTCACAGATCTCTCTTATTTTCTTTAAGAATTCCGGATCGGGAAGTACAACTCCCATATTGGCCGCAATTGGCTCTATGATCAGCGCCGCGATTTCTCCCTTGTTTTCCTCGAATAACCGTTCCACACTGTCAAAGTCATTGTAATTTGCAGTCAGTGTATCCGAAGCGCAGCCAACCGGTACACCGGCGCTGTCCGGAATACCGCTGTTCATGAGACCGGAACCCGCCTTGACCAGCAGCGAATCGCAATGTCCGTGATAACAGCCTTCAAACTTGATGATCTTGTTTCTTCCGGTGAAGCCCCTTGCAGTACGCAAAGCGCTCATGGTCGCTTCTGTTCCGGAGTTTACCATTCTGACCATCTCCATGGAAGGCACCAGTTCACAGACAAGCTTCGCCATGGTCACTTCCGCTTCTGTTGCGGCACCGTAGCTCAGACCTTTGACGATGGCGTCCTGTACCGCTTTTAAAACCACCGGGTTGTTGCTCCCCAGAATCATGGGGCCCCAGGAGCCGATATAGTCGATATATTGATTTCCGTCTACATCATAAATATAGGCACCGTCGGCCTTTTCGATAAATCGCGGGGTCTCGGACACAGCCTTGAACGCTCTTGCAGGGCTGTTTACTCCTCCCGGAATATATTTCTGCGCTTCCTCAAATAGTTTGCTCGATTTTATAGCATCCTTGCCCATTATCCAATTCTCCCTTCGTCTATCATCTCAGCGATTTCTTTTGCAAAATATGTGATCAGGATATCCGCACCGGCACGGTAAATGCTGACCGTGGTTTCCGCGATGATCGCCTGTTCATCCACCATTCCCGCCTTTGAGGCAGCCTTGATCATGGCATATTCCCCGCTTACGCTGTAAGCCGCCGTCGGAACCGCCACACGATCGGATACTTCACGGATAATATCAAGATAGGCAAGTGCCGGCTTTACCATGATGATATCGGCGCCTTCCTCCAGATCGAGGTAGACTTCTTTCATGGCTTCTTTTCTGTTATGAAAATCCATCTGGTATGTCTTTCTGTTTCCTTTAAAATTGCCGGAGCCTGCCGCCTCACGGAACGGGCCGTAAAATGCGGATGCATATTTTGCAGCATAGGACATGATGGGAATATCGACATATCCTGCTGCATCCAGCTCTTCCCGGATGGCCCTTACCCGACCGTCCATCATGTCTGACGGTGCAATCATATCCGCTCCGGCCATTACCTGGGATAATGCGGTTTTCGCCAGGTATGGCAGCGTCTTGTCGTTGTCCACACTGTCGCCTTTTATAATGCCGCAGTGACCGTGGGAAGTATATTCACACATGCAGACATCACCGATGTAGTAAAGCTCAGGAAAATCTTTCTTCGCGGCCTTTAGTGCCTGCTGAACGATGCCGTTTTCCGCATAAGCCTGGCTTCCCAATTCATCCTTGTGCTCCGGGATCCCAAAGAACATGATATTGGTGATCCCGGCCTTCGCGGCCTCTTCCAGTCCGTAAGCCAGCGTATCGGGGCTGTATCGTTTCTGTCCCGGCATTGCTTCGATTTCGGTAATGATTCCCTTGCCCTCTTCCACAAAGATCGGATAAATCAGCGATGTCTTGCCGATTCTCGTTTCTCTGACCAGTTCTCTGGTCCTGTTGTCCATTCTCAGCCTTCTTGGCCTTATTGCTGCGTCCATCTGTATCCTTCCTTTCTAACGGCCATCGCTATGGTGACTCCATTGAGCGCCTGTTTTTTTACGATGAGCTCCCCCCGGCTTCCCAGCACCGCCGCTCTTTCACATACATTATCTACTCCGGTGATTTGATTTACAAATGCGGATGCTGTATATACACCGGTCAGCAGTTCCAACTCCTCCGCGGAGAAAACCTGAAACGGTACGCCCAGCTTATCCGCCAGTTGCTTCAAAGCAGGCTCTTCTTTTTTGATATCGATGGAGCAGATCTTTTCAATGGCTTTCACCGAAAGATGATGCTCTTTCAATACCTTTTCCAACAATTCCTCCACAGCCTCCAGAGAGATCCCTTTTCTGCAGCCGATTCCGACGGTCACCGTTTGGGGAATCAGGTGCAATGTATGATCGAAGGGGCCGTCCTCTTCCTGAATGGATATCCGGAAGCCGAGTCTTCCTCCCGATGCATACTGGAGCTGCTTGGGCAAATCGCCCTCTACCGAAAATTCACCGGATACACCAACGGTTTCTCCGTTTAAAATTGCCGCTGAGATTTCCTTGGCCAGCTTCATGTCTCCGATCCGAAGGTGATTCTTCTTCGCCCAGTCATCCACTGCAAAAAGTTGGTTCAGGTCGGTGGCTGTCGTAATAACGGGCTCTGCACCTATGATTTCTGCGATTTCCCGTGTAAGATCATTGGCGCCTCCAAGATGACCCGACAGCAGTGAGATGGCAAAGTTCCCCTTTTCATCCACGACGACCACTGCAGGATCAACAGTTTTATCCTTGATGTACGGCGCAATGGCTCGTACTGCAATGCCGCATGCTCCCACGAAAACGAGGGCGTCGTTTTTTGAAAAGGCCTCTGCCGTCCATTCGTCCAGACTGTTCTCAAGAGGCATGATCCCTGCCCCTACAGCAAACAAATTCTTTCCGAACGCACTGCATTCATAGCCGATCGACCTCAGACCAACAGCAATTTTACTGCAGGTCCTTGCTCCCTCTCCGGTAAAAGAAATCAAAGCGATTTTCATAAAATCTCCTTTATACTCTGGGCTTGCACTGGTACAGCATTGCATTGCAGATCGCTGCGGCGACGTTGCTTCCACCCTTTCTTCCCTTTGCTACGATATACGGAATATCCAATTCCATGATAAGCTCTTTGGATTCCACCACGTTGACAAAGCCCACGGGAACTCCGATGATCAGCTCCGGTTTCAAACGGCCTTCCTTGATCAGTTCATAAAGGCGGACCAGCGCGGTCGGTGCATTACCAATGGCAAAAATAACAGGTTGATCGATTGCTGCAGCTTTGTCCATGCTGGCGGTTGCCCGGGTCGTCCCGTTGGCCTTTGCTTCTGCTGCCACATCTTCATCTGCCATAAAGCAGAAGGCTTGACCGCCCAGCGCTTCCAACGTGCTCTTATTGATTCCCGCACGGGCCATCTGGGTATCGGTGACGATCACTGCACCCTTTTTCAGCGCTTCGATTCCTTTCAACACTGCATCCTTGGAAAACTTTAAATTCTGCAGATACTCAAAATCAGCAGTCGTATGGATCACTCGTTTGAGCACCGGCTCCTCCATCGGATCCAGCACAATATCTCCAAGTTCTTGCCCGATCATTTCAAAGCTTCGCTTTTCAATTTCCTCCGGCAGTACATTCTGCAGTTCTATTTTCATATTTATCCTCCGGGGCCTTTCCGGCCGCACAATCTTCTATTTCAAACTTATTTCGCTTCTATTTTTCAATTCCGGTTCTGGCGGGAATCCCTTTGTCGTAGGGGTGCTTAACTTTCTTGATCTCAGATACATAATCGGCACTGTCGAACATCCACTGTGCCGGATTCCTGCCGGTCATGATAAGCTCCAGCTGCTCCGGCTTGTTTTTGACAAACTCTTCAAGAAGCGTTCCATCGATTAGATCTCTTCCATAAGCACCCACCGCTTCATCTAAAACCAGCATATCACAGTTTCCCGAAGCTGCAAGCGCTATCGCCGCTTTCAAGTTTTCCGTATGCAGGAGTTTTGTTTTTTCCTTCTCCTCCTCTGTCATCGTAAAGGAAAATCCAGCTCCCTCTTTTCCCCGCAGCACCGTTACGTTGGCTAATCCATCCAGAATGGAAAGCTCTCCGGTCGCCTGATTTTTTAAAAACTGAACAAAGACGACTCTGAAACCCGATCCCAATGCCCGGATCGTCAGCCCAAGCGCCGCTGTGGTTTTCCCTTTTCCGTCTCCATAATATAAATGAATCAAGCCGCTCTTATCCATTGCAAACGCCTTTCTCTTTTCAAACGCCCTTTTCGAGGATCTGATATAATAAATCCATGTTGATATTATCCCGGATGCCCTGCGCCAGGATATCATACTGCTGTTCTTTATAGGCCTGAACGTTCAAGCCTTCAATCTCGCTGCTGTCCAGTCCTTTTGCATGATATAAGGCTGTTACGAGAGTCTTTGCCACATCTTCCTTGTCAAAGATTCCGTGAATATAAGAACCATAGATATTTCCCCTGCACATTCCGATTGCTTCCTTAGCAGGCTTTCCCGAGATCTCTTCGAGAACGGCAAGGATTCCTTCCTTTTGGTCGAGAATCTCCGTCTGACCCATATGGATTTCATAGCCTTCGATTGCTACTCCCGACAGAGCCTTCAGTAAGCCGCTTAAATCGGATTGGAACTTTCCTTTGATCTGAGTTCTCGTCTTTTCCTTCTCAAACACCGTTTTTGCAGGGAGAAGTCCCATGCCCGCGAGAGTGCCGCCGGCTTCTACTCCATAAGGGTCCGAAAGCTCCACACCAAGCATCTGATAGCCTCCGCAGACACCGAATACCGGCTTGTTTTCAGCAGCGTGCTTCAAAACGGAAGCTTCCAGTCCGTTCTGCCTCATCCAACGCAGATCTTCCATGGTGTTTTTTGTTCCGGGCAGGATGATCAGGTCCGGATTTTTCAGCTCTGCTACAGACTTTACATAGCGCAGCGTCACTCCCGGTATATATTCCAGCACATTGAAATCGGTAAAGTTTGAGATCCTTGGCAGCCGGATCACCGCAATGTCGATCAAGCCCACGGATCCCTTTTTATTGAATCGCTCCGTCAAGCTGTCTTCGTCGTCGATATCCACATGAAGATAAGGGATCACCCCCAGGGTCGGCACGTGGACGATATCTTCCAGCATATCCAGTCCCGGCTGCAATATGGTTTTATCACCACGGAACTTATTGATCAGAATGCCTTTGACCATCGCGCGTTCCGATTCATCAAAGAGCATCATGGTGCCCACCAAAGAGGCAAACACGCCGCCCCGGTCGATATCTCCGGCCAGCAGCACAGGAGCCTTCGCCAGCTTTGCCATATACATGTTGACGATATCATTTTCTTTCAGATTGATCTCCGCAGGACTGCCCGCTCCCTCCAGCACGATGATATCATATTGAGCATCCAGTTTTTCATATGCTTTCATGATTTCCGGAACGATTTCTCTTTTCCGCTGATAATACTCCTGAGCGCTCATGTTGCTGTATACTTCGCCGTTGACGATCACCTGGGAGCTGGTATCATTGGTAGGCTTCAAGAGGACCGGATTCATCAGCACCGATGGTTCGATCCCTGCCGCCTCGGCCTGTACGACCTGGGCTCTTCCCATTTCAAGGCCTTCCTTCGTGATAAAGGAGTTT
>CAZTEH010000128.1:0-10123 GCA_964612345.1 uncultured Oscillospiraceae bacterium
GCACAAAGATAATCAAGGGGATAGAGACAGGCAGGATTGCGACAAAATAGTCCATTTCAAATACCTCCTACAGAATAACTCAATATTATAATAAAATATATTTTAGCTTTATATTTTGGATTTTATTGGTACAGGTATTATATACCATTCGCTTCCAACCTTATCGGCCAAAGCATTATATTGATCTACCTTTAAATTGTAAGCATTTAATTTACCCTTACATGAGTCATACAGAGAATTATATTCATCAAGCATTGAATTAAAATAGTCCACATTGGCATTGTATTGGTCAACATCCGAGTCGTACCATACATTCATTGAAGCATCCAATGTGTCAATGTCGTTTGATCGTGAATTTAATTGGTTGGTCATATTTTCTAAATCCACTGACTCGCGATCCAGATATGTTTGTATCTCCTCCATTTGAGCTTTTTCATTTGCATGTCCAAAGCCTTGAGCTACATATAGGATTCCGTTTCCCACCCCGAAGATTAAAATAAATATGAGAGCCTTTCCGAAAAAGGTCCCGAGAAATGATCGGAGTGGGGATACAGGTTTGTAAGAATAGTTTCCTGTATAGCCTTGGGATTCCCCGGCGTATTCATAAGCTGGTTCGTAATCATAATCGGATTCGGTATATTCTTGACTCAATAAAAGATCATATTCAGCTCTTCTCTCCGGATTTGACAACACCTCATAGGCTTCATTAAGCGTTTTTATATATTCGGTTGCCCATTCTTTCCATTCTTCTGATTGCTGCACATCAGGGTGATTCTTTTTTACTCGTGCCCGATACTCCTTTTTAACAGTCTCAATTGAATCGCTTTGTTTAACTCCTAATATTTCATAATATGTCATAGGCTACCTCCGTAATAACAATGCAAAAAGACAATTAATGCGGAAATGATTAGCTGAGAGTTAGAATAAGAAACTTTTGGTAACTCCAATATATTCCTGCAGTACCCACATGTCAATATTTACCTAAATATGTTGAATGCATCTAGCGTTTTATGCTGAATAAAAGTTTTTGTTGCCACAAGGAAACGTTTAAATTATAATGCTTTTGAGGTGCTGAATAAAAAAACTCGTGAAAGTTGCATTGGGTGTAAGCTTTGAAAGGTACCAAATCATACAGTACCAAATAAAAGAGTGCATCAATGTTACTTCATACGCAATTTTAGGAGGTACAAAATGAGAGTAGATATTAAAGGCGCTGTAAAACACACGGGACTTTCAGAGTATGCAATACGGCTTGGGGTTAAAGAAAAGAAGTTTCCAGTTTATCGGGTCGGTAAAGGGAAATTGATCTTTGACACCGAAATGCTGGACAAGGCCATCGAAAAAGAAATGCTCAAATCCGTAGAGGAACAAGACAAATACTTCAATTCGCTCAAGGATAAAGATTTCAGGTAAATTATAAAATTACATTTCATACACTTATTCTTACATTTCAGCCTTTTCATATTGCGCTGCGTTCGTTGTAATGATATTATTGGATTAATTGAAACAGGCTGTGCTTGTGGGAGCAATTAGATACCGGGTTATTAAAGCCCGGTTCGTTTTTTATTTAAAGGCTCTTTTCAACGATTTTAAGCATTCGGGTATACAAGCTTACCGCTATGCACGGAACCCCCCGCTATGGGGCTTGTAGAGACTCACACGAACATATATTCTTTTGCCGTGACCACAGGTGGCAACCAGTGAGAAGTAACCTAAAGCCTAAATGGGCGTGAGTGATTACTACGTGAGAGAATAATCACTGAGGGGAAAATTCCCTTTAGGGGTTTCTATACGCGCGCGCGAAGTTACAAAATAACCAAGTGTATTTACACCCGGTTCAAAAGTTTCTATTTTGATCATTATGCATGAAGTAACGCAGGTGTAGGAACTTTCTCCCACACCCCAAAGGGCTGAGCCGTAATTTCGGCTGAGTAATGCGTGCGACTTCGCTCCTATCCTTGATCAATAAAATAGATGTGGGATTTTTCTCCCATATCTACTGCAGAAAGCAACGAGGACTCCTAAACTTTGAGGAGTCAGATCACAGAAAAGTAATGCAACCTGAATTTACTAAGACCAGTTTTGGGCTCAGTCAGATATTTACTCAATCCACTTGTGGATGCAGTCCTTAAAGATTTTGGCGGCTCAATTTTGAGGAGTCCCCAATTCTGGGGTGAGCGAAGAATCCTCGCAGTCCAATTTTGGACGGCCAGACCAACGCGGTACTAACGCAGCATTAACTACGCTTTTTATCTTAAAAATATTTCCAGAACCTTCTTGACATATTCCGTTGTGTTCTATATAATTCAATTATAATCAAACATATTCAATATGAAAGGAGGCGTAATGTGTCCGAAGAAATTTTGACTAAAGACGAACTAGCTACTCTTTTAAAGGTAACAGAAAGAACAATTGATAATTTAAGAAAAGAAGGAATGCCATTTTTTAAAGTCGGAGCAAATATTCGATTTGAGAAAGAAACCGTTCTTAAATGGTTAAAAGAAAATGGCAAAAATTAAAAGGAACCCGGTACAATCTTGGCGGACCTACCCGGATTCCTAATCACAAACAAGACCTTAGAAGGCTGCTTTGCTATTCAATTATAGCATATCTCCCCTCTAAGGGCAAATAAAACCAATGGAGGATAAGAAAATGGAAAAAATCAAGAACGAATCGGCATATACGCCTGATATCTTCGATGCAAAGGTTAAGCTAGACAACGTAAAGGTTATTCTTAACAAACTAACCGACGATTACGGCTTTTCAGACAAATTAGCGCCTACGCGTCGCGGAGTCTGTGATTGGGTCATGAAAAACGGCGAAAGAACTAAACAGGAGGATAATTCAGTGACTTGGGTCCAAGACTACGAGTATATTTTAACCATGCTGCACGTGATCGGCGATTATGTGTATGAGTCATGTAAAATACTAGATGCGGAATGCTGATGTAAGCGGAGGGTAAGAAAGTGAAGAAAAAATATTTCTATTTCAGTGATGCTGGTTGGTACGCTGCATATTATCAAAAAACCAATACGTTAATACACAATTTAAGCTATATGGGAACGGATAAAGTAATCCGCCTTATTTTGGAGGGTTGAATTATGAATTATGAAGAAACAAAAAGAATCCTTGGGGAGCAAAGGATCAGTCAGGAACTATGGGACAATACTTTAGGTCCTATCATTAAGGGATCAGATTCGTTATATAGGATCGTCGTACATGCTTATTTTTCAGGTATGATTGCCGGAAAACAACAGGAAAGAGCAAGGAGGGCGCAAAGATGAAAAGTAATGTTGCAGAAAAATTTGATCGAGTTGAATTTGAGGACAAACTGCTTAATTTGAAGGCCTATAACGAAATATTATGCCGTGCTCAATCTGATATTGAGGATGGGGAATATGATGACGCTCCGGCAGCTGGATGCATTATCATGAGAGATTATCTCGAAAAATCAAAGAACTTACTGGATGAAATATCGGGAGCATTTTACGATGAAACACCGGGAGGGATGAATGATGAATGATGATTTAAAAAGATGCTTGGACAGCATTCGAAGTGCAATAGCAGAAATAGAAGCAATGGACAGCATTACGATCAATGATATCTTTGCAGCGAAAAAAGAATACGGCCTATCAAATGAAGCGGCGCAGCAGATATTCTCTCTTTAAAACAATATCAAAATGACAACGCATAACGAGATACCTGGTTTTACTGGGTATCTTTTCTTTTTGCTAAGACTCCTATAATATGAGATCAGAAAGGAGCGTGGTACACATGGAAAACGCGAACATTCAAGCATTATTTGAAATTTTGCACGAAGCATACGCACGAGCAAACGGAATCACTATTGAAACAATTATTATTTTGCCCAGCGAAACAAACACCAGTCGGAAAGGAGAAGGAAATTGAACGAACTTGTATTTGAGAAAAATGACAGGCCAGTAACGACTAGTTTGAAAGTAGCGGAGTATTTCGGAAAGTTGCATAAAAATGTTATCCGTGACATTGAAGAAAAGATTTTAGCAGATGCAGACGCTAATTTTAATCGGCTCAATTTTGAGCGCATCTTTTATAAGGACTCGATGAACCGCAAACAGTCGGCATACGCAATCACCAAAGACGGATTTGCTTTGCTGGCTATGGGATTTACCGGAAAAAAGGCGGCCAGCGAACCAGGAATCTGAAAAAGTTAATTAGTTCAATAAAAACATAAGGAGAAAAAGCAATGAGTGAAATTACAAGAGTTACCATGACATCCAAGGAAGCTGCAAAATATATAGGCATCGGATATTCAAAGATCCTCGAATTGACCGCTGCTAACAAGATTCCACACATCCGGCTTGGCAAGACATATTACTATACCAAAGAATTTATAGATAAGTGGCTAGAGGAAGAACAGAACAAGCCGAGTAAAGAGGATGAAATTCAAAGCATGATGCAGAAAAAATATCCGCACCTGACAATAAAATGAGGGGGCCTAAGCAGTGAGCGAAATAATAACAATGTCAGCGAAAGAAACCACAAAATACCTAGGTATAGGCTATTCGAAATTGCTTTCTTTGGCCGCAGCTGGGGAGATTCCACATATCAGATTAAACAAGACATTTTACTTCCGGACGGATGTTTTTAACACGTGGTTTGAGCTTAAGCAAAACAACCCCGGAAATGACGAGAAAGTCTCGGACATGCTAAGGGAAAAATATCCCTGGATAAGGATAAAATAAGAGGGTGTTTATAATACGCCCTCTTACGCTTATAGTTATTGTTCTTTTCAAGACGGAACTTCAAATCCATTCAATAGTAAACTCCATATAGTTTTCCTCATTATTTTGGAGGATTGCATCTTGAACAAGGCGTGTAGCCAGCTGATATTGCGTCAGAAAGCGATATCGGATTGCTGCTTTTCAAATAGCTGCAACCAGCATTATGATACTTAGAGCCGGTATTCGTGACATATACAGTTACTTCTTGCGTTTGGGCAGGGGGCGGTGATTGTTCAATAACTGGCGGAGGCTCTACTGCTGTAGGAAGTAATGCTACAGGCGGATCCTGATAAATATCGAGCACGGGTGGATCGCATACTGAGCACGGATCATAACGCAATACTGCATCCGAGAGAGAAATGGCAATTTTACTCTGACTCAGGTATTGACATCCGTCTCTATGGTATTTAGATCCAGTATTAGTAACATATACGGTTATATCACTACTATCATTTGATGATGTGTCTGGAATGGATTCCTCTATGGCCGCCGGAGTAAGAGAGCTCTCGGGATTGTCCTCAGATAATTCATATGTACTTCCATCCGTATTTGTGTCTATTGATGCATTATTTTCCTCTCCACATCCGGCAAGCAGAAAAACGCTGAGGAGAGTAACTAGTAATAGCATTACGATTCTTTTTCTTTTAATCATAATATCCCTCCTATTAATTTAACTATTTTTAAAGGTGCCCTCTGTAAACCAACCATATATCCCAGCTATTGATATTATTGTTGCTATAGCTCCAACAATTGACCCTAACATTCTTTTATCCTCCTTAAATAATAAAAATGGCACTGCGTTATGCAATGCCTGGGTGCAATTTGATTCTATACTCATATGTAAACATTTACAATACTTGAATTTAATTCAACTAATTCTTGGGCTTCCAGTCCGTTGCCTTCTAATTGCTTCCACGTACTGACCCTGATATAACCGATATACATCTTAAATCCTCCATACTTATGATACCGAATTATGACACCGCTCTGTGTGTTGATATTGCTTTCTGTTTAAAATGGTTTCAATAGTGTTCATTTATGACACCTATCGTGTCGCAAGCGATTCCACTTTTCTCTTGTTTTTACGATTGATGATGTTTAAGTTTACTGATCCATTTTCGTTTTTTTCGTATTTACCCGGGTCGTCTAGTAAGGTGATAGATCCGTCCTCATTTCTTTTGGCAGGACACCCCGATTCATCGTTATCTGATCTTTCATCGTGGTACTCTTCGGATTTTTCTTTATAAACATCGTCAAGCAGTGCTTCAAATTGCCTAACGATAATATATCTTTCTGTTTCAAAACTATCAATCCGTAAGTCTTGCATTTCGTCGTTCTTATACTGTGCAAACTTTATAGCGTCCTGAGTGGCTTCCCTCTTGGCGCTTAGATGCAACGGTCTATTCATTAAAAAATTGTGGATTTTTAGCATAAGCATTACGTAATATTTGTTCTCAATAAATAAACTCAGAGCGTCTTGATCGAATGGGTGATCAAGTTGTTTTTTTATAGCCTCTTCCGAAAGCCGCAACTTTTTATTGATGCCCTTAATATCGATGTCGGGTGTTTCGAGATCCGAGAGCCCGAGAATGTACTCCACCGATACGTCGTAAAAGTCAGCAAGCAAGCAAAGGGTATCAATGCTCATTCCAGAACACTTGCCGCCTTTGGCCTCATATAGTTTTATCGTTCCTTGCCCGATTATGTCCGAACCATCACCATCATTATAACGGTCAGCGTATTTGATATTGATCGCCTCGACGAGTGTTTCCTGTGTTAATCCAGCTTTTTTTCGTAATTCTTTTAATCTATTTTTTAATTTTTCTTCTAATTGCTTATCGTAAACCATTGAAATTGCCCCCTTTTCTCTAATTGAGTCTGATATATTAGACGATTTATATATTCACATCTAGTATTATATACTATTTTATATCGACACACAACTACTATTATTATAGAATGTAATTAAATTAAGGTCTAAGATATTAAACTAATCAAAAGAGAATTGAGGGCTACGGCAGTAGGTACCAATTTGGAAAGGGGGATTTATGAGCAATTCACGAAAAGAGCGACAGCACCAAAATAGAAAACTTGGATTACGTAAAAATAAGGAAGAAGACCTGGATATGCAAGATTCATGTGGATGCAAGGATCTTACGCCATACAACGCAGTACGGACCATGAATGGAAAAGAAGTCAAGTATAAGTAATAAGGAAAAAGGAGATGGAAGTATGAAAAACGTTGAAGAAGCAAAGGCAATGATTAAGAATAGCAGGTTTTTTAGTTATGAAATTGCGGCTGCAATGGGGGTCAGCGAAACGGCATTCAGCAAGTGGTTTCGCAGAGAGATAAGCGACGAGCAGCTACAGCAAATAAAAACGGGTATTTCGAAATTAAAAGGCGAGTGGGATGGACAATTTTAAGCTTTCCGTCGAGATCCTTTATATTAAGGAAAGGAAGGGTTAAGCATGGCACGACCGATTAAAAAAGGGCTGGATTACTTTCCGCTTGATTGCAACATGGATGATGACATCGAACTGTTTGAGGCTGAATGTGGCTTGGAAGGATTCGCCATACTTGTGAAGCTTTGGGCGAAGATTTACTTAAACGGTTATTATGCGGAATGGAACCAAGATAATCAATTACTTTTCAGCAAGCGGATAAATTGTGATCCGCAGAAGGTCAGCAATATTGTTGATACCTGTTTAAGGCGTGGGATCTTCAATAAGGATCTGCACGAGAAGTATCACATATTAACATCGGCTGGTATCCAAAAAAGATACCTTGCGGTATGCAATGCGGCAAAGAGAAAAACAAGGATATTTTACGATGAATACATACTGCTTAGTGACGATATAAAGCAAAATCTCGTAATAACTAGGGTTAATTCGGAAGAAACCCCAATAAACTCGGAAGAAACCCCAGTTAACTCCTGCGGAAAGTACACAAATAAAACAAAAGAAAATAAAATTATATCGGAAGAAACGTTTCCTCCGGAGTTTGAATTATTTTACTCACTATACCCAAGGAGCGAAGAGAGACAGCGGACATATAAAAACTGGTGTACTGCTATAAAAGACTGTACTACAGATGAGTTAATCCAGGCAGCAAAGAATTATAAGGAAGCAGTTAAGAGCAGGGGAAAAGAGTTTATGAAGACATCGGCTAATTTCTTAGGTAAGGATAAGATTTACAAGGATTATGTATCAAAGCCAAAAGTAACCCCGATAAGGCGTGAAATCATAGTCGAGGAGGTGGAACGTAATTGAATGAGATCCAAGAGATAAAAGAAAAAGTAGGACAGGCCGCAAAGGATATCATAATCAGTCAGCTCCACCTTGAAAGAGTTGGTACAAAATACCGATGCCCGGACAAGATGGCACACCGGCATGGAGACAGAAACCCTAGCATGGCATGGGATGATAACCTACTGCAATTTAAATGCTTCGGCTGTGGGAAACTCTTAGACATCTATTCAATGTATCGGGAACACCTTAATTATAGCCATGTCGAAATCGTCCGGGAGATCCTTAGAAAAGAACGCCTGAATGATACAAGTATGTTTCTAAACCGGGCAAAGTTTGAGGACAGGTCAAAGGAACTGACACCGCTCACAGCTGAACAGATCGATTATCTACATAAACGCAAGTTGAATGACGGTACTATACGGGCTTTCAAGCTGCAGAACCATCAGGGCTCAATCGCTTTTCCTTATCTGCAGAATGACATCATGATCGGGTGCAAGACGAGAAAACCACAGAAACACACCGAAGGGCCAAAATACCTATCCCTTACAGGCAGTAAGCCGGGATTCTTCAATTATGACAGCGTAGATCCGGAAAAGCCTTTAATAATTTCGGAGGGCGAATTCGATGCAATGATAATTTATCAATCCGGATTCCAGAACGTTGTAAGCGTCGGCGCCGGTGCAAACAGTTTAACCGATCTGATAGAACAATACAGATCCTTTCTGAATAACTTCGATAGTCTTATCATCTTTAGCGACAACGACGAAGCCGGGGACAATATGGACAGGGATTTCCTGAATGCTTTCCCTGACAAAGTACTGCTGATCGACAAGACAATCATGAAAGGAAACGATGCAAATGAAGAATATCTAAAAGGCGGTGCCGAGGCCATAAAAAAGATCATTGACTCGGCGCAAGAGAAGATTGAGGGATTCTTTAACCCGGACACGGACACAACCACCATTGAGGAAGTGTTCGCCAGGGGAAAGTTTATAGCAACAGGATTGCCTAGTATTGATAGGGCATTGAATGACTTGGCGCCGGGGTGCGTTACGCTGGTGGCCGGTCGTAGTAACGGCGGAAAGAGCACCTTTGTAACTCAAGTAATTGCAAACGCCATCGAGGGAGAAAATAAAGTCTTTCTGATCTCCGGAGAGGATGATAAGAGAATCCTTGTAAACCGCATATATCAGGCCGTAATAGGAAGAGATCCCCAGCTATACGATTATGTCAATATTAATAAGCGCCGGTTCAAAACGCCGAAAAAGAGCATTGTACATGACCTTAAGAAATGGCATGAGAATAAGTTGCATTTGTTCATGAAAGGGGAAGCGAGCCTTAAAACCACAGATCAGCTTTTCGGCATGGTAAGCCGCAAAATAAAGGCCGACAAGTATAACCTGGTCATAATTGACAACCTCATGAGCGTGCTGGACAGCAGATCCGCATCGGACAAGTACGAAGATCAAGCAAACTTTGTGCAGCGGTGTTGTGACCTCGCTAAGATGTACCATACACATATAATCATCGTCTTACACCCAAATAAAACATATCAGAAGGGCGCAAGCATGGATTTTGAACAGATTTCAGGCAACTCCGATATGTCGAACAAGGCAGATAATATCATCGCCGTAACAAGGGAATATTCAGATGAAAAACTGGCACAGGGCATCGATGGATACGTGGAAATATTAAAGAACAGATACTTTACAGACTTACTTAAAATTCCGCTGTTCTATGACCAAGAGACAGGATTACTGCTTGAGCTGAACGAAGCAACCGGCAAGAGCGTTCAATATAAATTCGATATCAAGAGAACAGGTAAAAAAGAAGTTACAGCGCCGGAAGGATTCCAGGAAATTATGCCGTGGGAGGTGAATTAGATGGACCTTGAAAAACAAATATTCTCTGACATGTTCAATTTTATTAAAGAGAATTACAAAGTAAGCAGTGACCCGGAATACTGGTCTGAAATAGTACGGCAGCAAACCGAACTAGAGCAGAAATACAAGGGCAGTCAGTTTGCAAAAGATATGCTTTATGCTTGCACTAAAAGACTGTGCGAGTTGTGCGATAAGGAGGCTTCATAAATGAGCGTTTCCAGAGAATCA
>CAZTEH010000129.1:0-9442 GCA_964612345.1 uncultured Oscillospiraceae bacterium
CATTTTCATTGCTATTTGTGTCGCCGGCGGTAGCGGCGAAATGGAGGTTATTATGGAGGATAAGAAAAATATAACCACGATCGATGAGTACATCGCACAGTTTTCTCCCGAAATTCAGGAAAAACTACAGTCACTGAGAAGGATTATCAGGGAGACTGCGCCTGATGCGGTCGAAAAGATTAGTTATGGAATGCCGACCTTTACTTTGAATGGAAATCTGGTACATTTCGCGGCATATAAAACCCACATCGGTTTTTATCCAACTCCCAGCGGCATCGAAGCATTCAAAGAGAAGCTGCCTGCGTACAAGTATTCAAAAGGAGCCGTCCAATTTCCAATCAGCAATCCGCTGCCCTTTGACCTGGTACGGGAAATCGTTGCATTCCGAGTCTCAGAAAACAGGAGGGTCCTATGAGTACTGTAAATAGACAGATCATTGAGGTTCCTGTCGATAAGCTGAACGGTATGGATAAGCTGTTTGGCCGCATGCTGAATTTGGACCTTGAAAACATGCCTGCAAAATTCAAAGCCGCATTTGACAAGACCAAAGAAACCTCCTTTCAGCAGTTCACCATGAAAGGCGTATACGAATCCTACGAGGTTGACAGCATAGACGATGAGTGCATTAGGCTAAAAAACGGGATCGCTCTGGAATCAAAGCTTATGACTGATATTTTCCGGCAGTCCTTTGAGCTTGTTTTTCTCGTTGTTACTGTTTATGGCTATGATGAACTGGATGAAGCTGAGGATAACATGTTCCTGAAACTCTTTCTAGATAACTGGGGCACTGCCTTCATCGAATGTGCCAACTCCTGGACGGAAAAATACATAGCAAAAGGTCTCGAAGAGGAAGGGATCTATTGCACCCATTCCTTCAGTCCCGGCCAGAACGACATTCCAATCAATATGCAGGCTTTGATCTTCCAAGCCCTTAAACCGGAAGAGATCGGCGTTACACTGAATAATAAGTTTATGATGCATCCCAAGAAATCGGTGTCGGGAATCTTCGGCATTCAGACCGAAAGAGACGAAACCGGAATACGTCCCTGTGATTTATGCGAACGGAAAGATACCTGTCCTACCGCTTATGCGTAAAGCAACGTGACGAAATTAACGGATCATTGATCAAAGAAGAAGAAATCAGCAGAAATGCTGATTTCTTCTTCTTAAAGGATGCAATCTATGCTGGTGGTGGTATCTGCTATTTAATCTTAATCCATGAAATGTTAAGATATTAAATCAACTGCACTCTGCGGTACATAAATATTGATTCCGTTAAAAATTACGACCCCATCAAGCGTAAACGGTTCCTCATTAACATATGCTATATTTTTATTGATCGGCAATTTTACTACAACATCATCTTTTTTTACAATTAATACTGGATTTTTTGAGTCTGTCTTATTATCAAACTCAACCACAGATCCCTTTGCTTCAAAGGCTGTTCTGGCCTTTACAAACAAGTCGTCCGTCGTTTTGCTCAAATCAAGACCCATAGACTTTTCCATATACGCCGCAATATCTGTGTTTTCCACCGTACCGGTCAATTGGTCTACACCCGCGGGAGCATAGACGTAAAGAGTCACATCCTCACCGGTATGGCCTGTGGTTGTAAATCCTATATTGGCTCGTTTTGCGATCATCGGTCCGACCGTATAATTCATGGAACCCTCTTCGGTGTCTTTTATTTCTTTTACTTCTTCAGCAGTCAAATCTGAAATGCCATAATATGTTTTCATTACATCTGCAATGTTTGAGCGGTCTGTGTTCAGCATATCTTCTATTCCTTCCCCAGTCAAAACCGCTCTTTTCAGCGGGTCGATAAAGGAAGCCAAAGGAGTTTTATCATAACTGCTGTCGGTTGATCCGTTTCCGATGGTAATTCCGCTGTTCCCATGGTCTGTAGCTGAAATTACAACCGTATTCCCGTCAGCTTTGGCAAAATCAAGAGCTACGCCAACCGCCTCATCAAAGGCCAGAATATCGGAAATGATACCGATGGGATCATTTGCATGTGCCGCCCAGTCAATCTTGCTGCCTTCTACCATTAAGAAGAATCCGTCTTCGTCCTGAGAAAGCAAGTCTATGGCTTTCTCGGTCATTTCAGCGAGCGATGGCTCACTTTTGGGATCTCTGTCAAAATTATAAGCCATATCAACCGGTGCAAACATTGCCCACAGATTTCCTTTTGTAACTTTATTAAATTCCTCCGGAGTATCTGCATACTGATATTTGTTCTCAATAACAGAAATCAGATCTTCTTTGTCGCCTCTTACATTACTGGTAAAATACTTTGATCCTGATCCGATCACAACATTCATATCCTGATAAACCTGCTGCTCCGAGATAGAGTCGTAGTTTTTTCTGCTAGGATCATGTGCTGAGAAATCCGCCGGTGTTGCATGCATGATTTCACTTGTAGCAATGATTCCCGTTGCCTTCCCATCCAATTGTGCCGCTTCTAAAATACTGGCAACCGGCTTTCTTTTATCATCGGGATTGAGCGCTGCCATACCTGGCATCGTGTTTGCATCGGGCAGAACGCCAACAAACCCCGTGTGAGATTTGAAGCCGGTTGCCATCGCCGTGCCTGCCGGGGCAGAATCAGCAATCGGTGCGTCGGAGGAATAGGTTCTGACAAGGCCGGATGCCATTTCATCGAGATTCAGTTCTGTGCCACCATGATACCATCTCGCCAGAGTAAGCCCATCGACGCTCATGCCGTCAGGAATTAAAAGAATAACATTTTTGGCTTCTTTATTCACGCTGACTTCTTCGATTCCGACAGCAAATGCATTCCCCGTCATGGAGAATATTAGGGTAAGTGTAAGCAAGCAACTTAAGATTCGTTTTGATTTCATGTTAATCTCCTTTCACATTCTTTTTCTAATTTAATATTACATTTCATACCGTTACCTTTATTTATCTTGCTTTTCGGCCATTAAAATAGGATGATTGATTATAGTACTTGATATCTTCATTCCACAGTTTTTTATAAGCAGCTTCCTTTTCTTTTATTGATTTTACCGGTTTTCTTATGGTTTCTATCAAATACCCGATCTGCTCCGAAGGATCACGGAAGCACTCCCAGTCGCAGGCTTTGCATGTTGGTTTCTGAGCGATTCCTTTCAGATCCAAATCATAAAATTTGCCCAGATTCTCATCCCCTCGATAACCGCAAGGATAGGTATTTCCCTCCTTTGCATCAATATAAAAAAAATCGATTCCACCTCTGCATGGCATAGAAAAATCTTGATTCCCTTCATATTGCCTGATCAAGGAATAGAGGGATACCAGAGGGGTAAATATTCTGATTCGAGATCTGAATTTCGGAATCGTATCCATTAAAGCCTGAAATATTACAATTTTTTCTTCGATGGTAAATGTAACAATGGAGTTGTCTGATACTGCTCCGTAGACAGCGGTTAAATCCTTATTTTCAGCACCGTCGGCACTCATTGGATAGCAGGCGTTTGCCATTGTAAACCCGAGATCTATAATAAAACGATAAAACTTGTCAAAGGAATCCCTAAATTCCTCATAAAAGGCAGCCTTGTCCGTCATTTTCATCGAAACCTTGCCAAATCCGCCGATATTTCTGTTGATTCCCAAATTTGCCGCCGGATAGATACCATACTCATGAAAGATCGGCAGGGCGATCTCGATCCCTTTGATTACCCCGTGCAATCCTCTCATCTGCTCATGGGTTTCAGCATCTGCAGAATCGATACTAATCCATAGATTCCGAAGGTTTGTTTTTGACAGTCGTTCCGCGAGCTCATGTATTTCATAGACATACTCCTGACTTTGCCAATTTGTAAACATGAAGCCGTTGGTTCCGGTCCGGATCAACGGAATTCCCTTATCAGAAGCATACTGAATCAAGCCAATCAGTTCATCTTTATACAAAAATGGTTCCCCTCCGGTAAAAGAAATCGCCTGTATTTTTTGTTCCGCGGCGGAATCAATTATTTTGCAGATTTCAGTTTTTGACAGTTTAGAACGTTGATAGTTTTCAGTTATCCTCATACTGCACTGCGGACATCTGGCATTGCATACGTCGGTATATTGAATGATCAACTGTCCCGGGATTCTGCCTTTTAATAAAGGAGTCACGTTCTCTAAGTTAAAAATTGTCCTTTGTTTTCCATTCATCTTGCACCTCAAATTGTTTAGGAACGGCCTACTGAGAAATACTGAAATCCTTTTTCCGACATGGCTTCCTTGCTGTATATGTTTCTTAAGTCAAAGAAATAGCTGCCCCTCATTTTCGATTTTATATGATCGATATCCAGACTTCTGAACTGATTCCATTCCGTCATCAGGATGATCGCATCCGTATCCTCTGATGCGTCATATTCATCCTCACAATATTTCATGATGTGGATATTGAGTTCGGCAAAATAACCCAAGGCCTTTTCCATAGCTTTTGGATCATAAACTTTAAGCAGTGCTCCGTGCAGAGACAATTCCTTCAATATGGATAATGCGGGTGCCTCCCGCATATCATCTGTATTATTTTTAAAAGACAAACCCAAAACACCTATTTTCTTTCCTTCCAAAGATCCCATTTCTGTTTTAATTTTATCAGCCAACCTCTTTTTCTGTTTTTCGTTTGCCTGTATCGTTGCCTTTACAATTTCAAGCTCACATTGATAGTTTTCTCCGAGATTGACAAGGGCTTTCGTATCCTTAGGGAAACAGCTGCCGCCGAAGCCGGGTCCTGCATGAAGAAACTTTGAACCGATTCTTCCGTCCATACCCATTCCCTTGGCAACCTGCTGAATGTTGGCTCCTGTCTTTTCACACAATTCGGAAAGCTCGTTAACAAAAGATATTTTTGTAGCCAGAAAAGCATTGGAAGCATACTTCACTAATTCTGCTGTTTCGATATTTACGATCAGAAATGGCGTCTCGTTAATATATAAAACCCGATATACTTCTTTCATGACATCGATCGCGTGCTGTGATTCTGCACCGATCACAACGCGATCCGCATGGGTAAAATCCTGAATGGCAGAACCTTGCCGTAAGAATTCCGGATTGGATACAATGTCAAACTGGATATTCAAACCACGATTTTCCAGTTCTTCCCGGATTATTTTCTTTACCGTCTGCCCTGTCCCAACAGGAACGGTCGATTTATCTACAATGATTTTATAGTCATTCATGGATCGCCCGATTTGATGTGCCACCGCAAAAATATTTGATAGATCTGCACCGCCATCCGGATTTTGCGGTGTTCCCACCGCGATAAAGATGACATCGCTTTCATTGACAACTTCCTCAATATCTGTTGTAAAGCTGACTCTCTTATAATAGGTATTTCTTAAAAGTAAATCCTCCAGACCCGGCTCATAGATCGTTGCTTTTCCATTATTCAGCTGCCGAATGATCTCTTCACTCTGATCTACGCATGAAACCTGCCAGCCAAAATCGGATAGACAGACTCCTGTTACCAGACCGACATAACCTGTTCCAACGATACCAATTTTAATCATAAAAAATTCCTTTACGCACTAATCGTAATTCTTTCGTCGATAACGTCTTTATAAATACTGATCAGACTGTTGATGATCTTATCCCAGGATCTGCTTTTGCTGGAATTGATGCCATTCATCATCAAATAATTTCTTAGACTTTTGTTTTCGATCAGTTCTGTCATGCATCCAGCTAATTCACTTGTTTCCCTTGCTTTAAACTTAAGGCCGTTTTTTCTATGTGTTATTATCTCTTTTAATCCGCCCGCATCGGCGCCAATAACAGGTAAACCGGATCCCATAGCTTCTAATGCAACATTTCCAAAAGTCTCTGTTGAAGATGGGCATATAAAAATATCGGCAGATGCATAAAGTTCAGAAAGTTCCGTACCTTTTTTAAAACCTGTAAATATGGTATCCGCAGGAAACGCTGCTTTACACTTTTCCTGATAAGGACCGTCTCCGGTTATGATCAGGGCTATTTTATTTCCGTAGCGCTCTTTTACCTTTTTATAACTCTCGCATAAGACATCCAAATCCTTTTCAATTGATACCCTTCCGACATACAACAATGCTATTTTATTTTCAATGCCAAGTGCTCTTCTCATGCTATCATTTCTATAAGCAGGATGGAATTTTTGCGTATCGATACCCCGGGAAAATATCTCCGTATTTTCAATATCATGTTGCTTTAATGACTTTTGAGCTTCTTGGGATGGACAGAGTGTAATGCAGTTCTGATTATGGAACCACTTTAAGTAATCCCATATACCTTGCTTAAGAAAATCAAGTTTATAATAATCGGTATATTGAGAGAAGTTTGTGCAATAGGTTGAGATCGTCGGAATATTATTTTTCTTCCCATAGTAAAGTCCCGTTAATCCCATATTAAATTCGGTCATAAGGTGGATGAGATCAGGCCGGAATTCTGATAGAGTCTGAGATACCCTGAATAGATTGGGAAGTGCGATTCTGCAGTCCGGATATAAAAAGAATTTTAAACTGTAGAATCTTTCTGTGGATAAATCGATATGATCATCATATCTTGGCGCAAAAATCTTGTATTCTATTTGATCCCTTTCGAAATGGTTCGTTATTTTACCCAGCGTGTTGGTCACCCCATTAATTTGCGGATAAAATGTATCGGTAAAAATTGCAATCTTCATAATTACTCCTTTCTCCGAAAAGCTGTTTGCTATATTTATACTATAATCCTTGAATATAAAATTGCTTTTAACAGGAGGTTAAATATATGTGAAAGTTGTGTGCGAACTGTTTAACAATAGCTCTATGCCAGGGGATGTTCTCTAATGAGAACACCTCAGGCACAGTGCTGCAATTCTTAAACGTCCAGCGGCACGTAAAAAAGAGACCGGCTCAATTTTCTTTGAGTCGGTCTCTTAGCTTATATCCTTTTAACTTGTTTCTTTATTTTGTAGTAGCATCGTACAGAGCTTCCGCATCATCCCAATTTTCGATGATTTGCGGAATCACCTTGTAAAGGTCACCTACGATACCATAGTCTGCAACTTCAAAGATCGGAGCATCCGGATCCTTGTTGATCGCTACGATGATATCGGAAGTCTGCATTCCAGCCAGATGCTGGATTGCGCCGGAGATACCGCAAGCAAAGTAGATCTTAGGCTTAACGGTTGTTCCAGTCTGTCCAACCTGGTGAGAGTGATCGATCCAGCCGGCATCAACCGCTGCTCTGGAAGAACCAACAACTCCGCCAACCTTGTCAGCAAACTTCTTGATCAGCTCAAATCCGGAAGGATCTCCTAGTCCACGTCCGCCGGAGCAGATGATATCGGCATCGGTCAAAGATACGATTTCTTTCGCTGATTTCACGATGTCAAGGATTTCGATTTTGATATCACTCTTGGCGATAGCAGGCTTAATCTTAACTAATTCACCGGCAGCGCCGACTTTTCTTTCTCTCTTCTGCATAACGCCAGGTCTTACCGTTGACATCTGAGGTCTTGTCTTCGGACAGATGATAGTAGCCATCAAGTTTCCGCCGAATGCAGGACGAGTCTGCTTCAATCCCTTATCATCGGAGTTTGGATCCAGTGAGGATACATCTAAAGTAGTGTTTTTCACTGCATAATCGATGTAGCTGGAAACCTTAACGTCAAGTCTTGTACAGTCAGCTGTCAACCCGGTGTTCAATCTGGCAGCTACTCTCGGAGCAAGGTCTCTCCCGATATGGGTAGCTCCGTAAATAACGATTTCAGGCTTGTATTCCTTTACCGCATCTACGATAACCTTTGTAGAACCGTCTGTTGTGTAATTCTCAAGAAGAGGATCTTCGATGAGATATACGGAGTCTGCACCGTATTCAAAACATTCTTTTGCAAGATGTTCTACGTTGTTTCCAACAATGAGAGCACAAACCTTAGCATCGTCACTGATTTCTCTTGATAATCTATGGCCTTCCCCAATCAGTTCCAAAGCAACATTCAAAAGCTTGCCTTTTCTCTGTTCTGCATAAACCCAAATATTTTTGTATGCGGAAAGATCCACCGGACCGTCTGTATCTGCTGTCTTTTCGATGGCATCGAACTTACAAGCAGGGATACATTGGTTGCAGGCAGTACACTTTTCATTGATCACTGCCAATTTTCCTACCATTTCAATTGCTTCGAAAGGACATGCCTTTATACATAATTTACAGCCTTTACATTTATCATTTAAAACTACAATTGCCATTTCAATTCCTCCTCCTTCTTAGATTACATGCTTCGCTTTTAAGTTTATTAAAAGCTTTTGAGCAGCTTCTTTATCCGTATCCGCTTCGATCATCTTGCCTTTTCCTTTTGGAGCAGGTGTGAAGGAACGGTATACGTTTGTTGGAGAAGCATCAAGACCTACGGTTGCAAGATCAACCTCGATGTCTTTTGCATTCCAAACCTTGATTTCCTTGTTCTTTAAACCAAAGATGCCGTTGATAGACATATATCTTGGTTTGTTTAGTTCTTTGATCGCTGTCAGCATGCAAGGAGTCTGGATCTTGATCAGTTCATAACCGTCTTCCATGGCTCTCTTTACTGTGATATCTTTCATATTCTTGTCGATTTTGAATTCTGTAACATAAGTAACCTGAGGCAATCCCAGTTTTTCTGCCAGCTGTGGTCCAACCTGTGCGGTATCTCCGTCGATCGCCTGTCTTCCTGCAAACAAGAGGTCAGGGGCGCCGAGTTTATGGATCGCAGCAGCAAGTGCATTGGAAGTAGCCCATGTATCGGATCCTCCGACTGCTCTGTCACTAACGAGAACTCCCTCGTCAGCTCCCTTAGCGAGACATTCCATCAGCATATCCTTTGCCTGTGGAGGTCCCATGGTTACAACTGTAATATGGGTATCAGGATACATATCTTTTATTTTTAAAGCTTCTTCCAGAGCGTTTGCATCGTCATGGTTTAAAATGCTTGGAACGCCTTCTCTAATTAAAGTCTTTTTAACCGGATCGATCTTGATTTCGTTCGTATCAGGAACCTGCTTTGCGCAGACGATAATTTTAAATGCCATTGTTATATCCTCCTTCTTACTAGCTCGCCCAATTTGTGGCGCAAATTGATTGCGAACTTATGCAAAGAAATCACAAATCTTCGATTTGTAGATTTCCCCTGCCAATTATTTACCAAATACTGATGCTGCGATAACGATCTTCTGAACTTCTGAAGTTCCTTCATAGATTTCAGTGATCTTAGCGTCTCTCATCATTCTTTCAACCGGATAATCCTTTGTATATCCGTAACCGCCGTGAAGCTGAACAGCCTTGGTCGTTACGTACATCGCGGTTTCCGCAGCATATAATTTAGCCATTGCAGAAGCAGGGCCATAAGCAAGGTGCTTATCCTTCATGTCTGCAGCTTTGTAGATCAATAATCTTGCGGCTTCGATTCTGGTCTTCATCTCAGCAATTTCAAACTGCAGCGCTTCCATCTGAGAAAGCTTCT
>CAZTEH010000130.1:0-9144 GCA_964612345.1 uncultured Oscillospiraceae bacterium
CAGTATATACCACAGAAGTCGTTGCTGATCGAATAGAATTTTTGGATAGGGGCGACAACAGCACGGACGACAAAAAGAAGAAGAACGACGCAAATTTCAAGCAGGCGCCGAATGTACCAGAAGGTTTTCAGGCCCTCGAGGACGATGACGATATACCATTTTGATTAACAGGAGGATTTCACCATGAATACATATTTCACCAAAATCAATGATGCTATATGCGGTAACTGTGGGAACTATCCAGTCAATGGAAAAGACGTAGAAAATTGTTCCGTAACAGAGACGCTAGTGAGTAGATATAGACCTGTTTCAGACTGCATTAAATGGTACCCGCCGGCAAACGATGGAGAACTTGGCGCTGATCATTTAAAAACAAAGGAGGATTTCACCATGTTACAAAATATCGATATCACCAAAATATGTTCACATCCGGATAATCCACGGAAGGATCTCGGAGATCTCACGGAACTGGCCGAAAGCATAAAGGCTAGGGGCATCATGCAAAATTTGACCGTGGTGCCATGGTTTACAAAGATCACCGGTAGCATCACCTATAACGACAACCAAGATAAAGATCCATTATACACGGTCGTAATCGGACATCGTCGTCTGGCCGCTGCGAAGTTGGCCGGCTTGACGGAAGTTCCATGCATTATCTCGGACATGGATTATAAGGACCAGATCGGCACCATGCTCCTGGAAAACATCCAGCGAAATGACCTGACCGTGTACGAACAGGCACAGGGCTTTCAAATGATGCTGGATCTTGGCGAAACCATCAGTGGAATTTCCGGACAGACCGGATTTTCCGAGACGACTATCCGCCGGCGCGTGAAACTGAATGAGCTTGATCAGAAAAAATTCCAGGAGTCAATTGCACGCGGCGGTACCCTGATGGACTACGCTGAGCTGGAGAAGATCCACGATGTTAAGCTTAAAAATAAGGTGCTGGAGTTCATAGGAACACGAGATTTCGATTGGAAACTGAGGGGTGCAATTGAGGATCAGGAGAAGCCGGTACGGAAAGCCGCACTGATCAAGGAGCTTGATACGTTCGCAAAGAAAATCAAGAAAACGGGCGACGTTAAAGGCTCGCTGTCCTACGAAAAGAATTTTAGTGGCCATAAAATGGACGGATGGAAAAAGCCAAAAGATGCTGGTACGGCAGAGTATTTTTACATAGTTGATGACTATGGAACCGCTCTTTATCGGAGATCTGAAAAAGAAAAAGAGACTAAAAAGACCACCGCGGCCGAAAAGGAATTCCGCAAGAGCGAATCACAATTGAAAGACCTATCAAAACGAGCCTATGAGTCTCGATATGAATTTGTCAAAGGATTCACTGCCGGGAAGAAACACGTGAGAGAAATTAATGATTTCGTTATGAGAAGGCTGCTTAAATACGGAAGCCCGGACATAGATAACCTTCTTAAAATGTTCGGTATCGAAAAACCCGACGAGAAGGAAAATGACTGGAGCAAAATGCAGGATCTTAAGCGCAATCTGATCCTTAAGAAGTTTGATGAATCTCCCGAATATGCCATGCTTGTTGCCGCTTATTGCGGATTCGGAGACAGTGGCAGCAATGATTATTACAGCGCTCACAGCTGGGAAAACAAAATCATTCACGAGAAAAATGAGACACTTGATCAGATTTACGACACCCTGTTCAGCCTCGGTTATGAAATGTCAGAAGAGGAAAGGCAGCTGCAGGATGGCAGCCATGAGTTGTTCACAGTTGGAAAGAAGGAGGCCCGCCATGACGCAAAATAAGCTCAGCGATTTAAATAACCACCTTTTCGCTCAACTCGAGAGGCTGGGCGAGGAGGATCTCTCCGGAGAGCAACTTGCCGACGAGATCAACCGGGCCAAGGCAGTGACGTCCGTCGCAAGTCAGATTATAGCGAACGGCTCGCTGGTCTTAAAGGCGAAGATTGCAGTCGGGGAAAGTATGGACGCCAATATGAAGCTTCCGCCGATGCTCGAGGGATGATCTCATGAAAAGGTATCCCGATGAGATCAGGGCTTTCATAGCGGAAAACGTCCAGGGAACCACAACGAAAGATCTGGCCGAGCTTGTAAATGCGCAATTCGGAACTGAATTTACTAAATCAAGCATGAAATCGTACAAAACAAACTATAAGCTAAAAAGCGGGACACTTTGCGGATTGCGGGCTGGAATGCCAACGGAACGGTACCCGGCAGAAGTTAAGGAATTCATCAAAAGCCATTATGTAGGCGTCGGGCACCAGGGAATGGCGAACATGCTGAATGAAGCCTTCGGAACAAATTATACCAAAGGTCAGATGAAAGCGTATTATGCCAGGTGCCGGCTCAACAGTGGCCGGACCGGACGGTTCCCTAAAGGTCATATGCCAGTCAGACACATAAAGAAGGGCGAACATCTGTCGCCGGCAACGGAATTTGAAAAGGGCATTCTACCTCATAATTACAGGGCGGTGGGAAGCGAGGTATTAAGATCCGACGGCTATGTCTATAAAAAGATCGCAGAGCCGAACAAATGGCGCCAGAAGCATGTTCTGATCTGGGAGGAAGCAAATGGACCGAGACCGGAAAAGCATGTAATTTTATTCGGGGACGGAAACCGAATGAATTTCGACCTTGACAACCTGATCCTGGTATCGCAGGCGCAGATGGCGGTCCTGAATTATAAAAAACTGATCCAGAAAAGTGCCGAGCTGACCAGGACCGGCATCGTAGTGGCTGATCTTCTCATGAAAATGACAGAGTGCAGCCGGAAAGGAAGGATACCAATGGACGTTAAAACCAAGAATTTTTATACCTGCAGGTGCTGCGGGAAAACATCAACGATTCAGGAGAAGATCGCTGACTGCGAAAAGTCGCATATCGGAGTTGACACAGAAATGACCATCGAAGCGGTTTACAAGAAGGGCAGTCGATACCCCAGTGACTTACACATCACCATGGAAGATGGCGCGATCGGAGTTTATGTCTTCTACAGGGCGGTACCGGCACCGGTGAAGGTAGATACAGCTGCAGGTGAATAAGTACAAGTTGTGCACCTAGAAGTGAATTTAATAAAATAAACTGGAGCATCTCGGAAAGGTATAACCCAATCACACTTGATGCTCCAGCTATAGTAAGGAGAACGATAAATAGTATATGACGATACCGGTAAAATAGTCTCACTCAGTAACATCAAACAATAAAAAAGATGGGGGGTCAACTCCATCTGTTAGTTTAACTTTAATCCTTCAAGGTAACCGTAATTATAAAATATGATCGCTGTTGAAATTAAGCCGAATACATATGTTGCTAAGAAAAGTACGAACCGATTACGCATATGTGCGCCTCCAATTAAAAAAAATGAGAGAGTAAAATAACAATAACATTTATCCAAAATTATGTAAATTGTGTTTAGACATCAATTTTAACAAAATAATTATAAATTTCTACAATTTCCAATTTTGAAGGGAGATAGTCATAAAAACAGTTGGAGCACCCAAGTTAAAACAAGGCTAGTTAAAAGCAATTTGTAGCGTCAAAAGTAGTATGTTACAAAATTATCTTTTTATACTAAGGCAAAAAATTTAAGAGAGGGGGTGTATCTGATGCGAAAGGTATTGCACTGGATGTATTTATAATTTGATCGGCTACGGCCAAGTAAACAACACAGATAAGGGGCCTTGGAGAGTCCCGGGCCCTTATATTCAAGAAATATTCCCACAGGGATAACGATAGAAATATTTGATTAGGAGGAAAGAACAATGAGAGTTTACGAACTTATGAATAAACTGGCAGAAATGCCGGCAGGGGCAGAGGTAAATATCACAGGGACATTCACAAAGGCAGAAATTAAAGACTTATCGGAGATAGGTGACGATTTATTCGGATTTCGGCTTGATATAACAGATGTTGACGGTGATAAAACCGGCGTCGACATTCAGGTCTGAGGGGTAGTCATGGAAAGACAGCTGGAACAGATGGGAACGGCCAATTCAATCCACATCATGGCTCCAACTGCTAAAGGAAACTATTCATAATATATGCAGTCGGGAGCGGAAAGGTTTCTATTTGCCGAGAAAGTAAAAGCGCCCACCTTTCGATGGACGCATGAATAACCTATTGATCGTTTTATACTAGCAACAACATTTGCGAGGCGCCCAACATTCGTTACGCCTAAAACTTACGTGAAAATCGCAACAGCTACAACATTTGCTACGTTTGCAAGGTTCAAAACATTCATGGCGTTCGCATTCGTGGCGTTCGTGGCGTTCGCAACATTCGCTTTCAAAGTGATCGTCGCATACTGGTCTACACACGGTAAATACCTCCCTTCAATCAAGGTAAGTACTTTGTATATACTATGAAAATGGTGGCTTTAAAGTGTTAGTATTTAACAATTTCTACTATAGCCTTGGAAATGGCAGATGATGGGTTTTGCACTCATTACGGAGGATATACTTGCGATAAGGATTTTCCAGAAGTATGCCCGAAGTGCATCGAAAGATGGATAAGACAATTAAAGAAATAATGGTTACTAGGTTGTAACCTAGAGAACGGAGGAAAAATAAATGGCAGGAAATTATAAGGTTTCAGATGAGCAAATCATTGAGCTCATCGAAAAAGGATTGAATAATAGGCAGATAGCGTTAGAACTTGGTTTGAAGCCGGCAGGGAATTTCAATAACCGGTGCAGGGAGATCCGGAAAGGCTGTGATCCGGGATCGATCGGCAAACGACGGGGCAGGCCTACAACAAAACCGGAGACGCCAACAGCAGGACCAGTACCACAAGCAACGGAATCGAAAGCTCCCGATATCGGTTTGCGCTTCGATGAACTACGGCCTGGCGTCAAATTTTTACGGAATGGCAAACCGATTTTTGTAAAAGCAGTTACCAATAAAAACGAGATCACAATCGAAGACCGGTTTGGCTATAAGGGTGTCATAGGGCGAAAGTATTTTGATGACAACCCGGGCAAGTTTGCCAGGGCCGAGCAACCCGAAATTGGGGATATCAAAATTGCCGGCACACCGATCAAGGATCTCCCTGATACGGACAAAGAAAAGATTGCCAAGCATCTGAGACCGGAGAGGCAACAAGCTGTGATCAATCCAGAATTCGAGGCAGCCGTTAAGGAAATGGAGGAAGATCTTAAGGCACGGAAGCAGAATCAGTCTGTGGAGGATCTATTTGCTCCAGACGCTGCACAAGTTCACGAAGATGTGAAAGAAGAGTCGATTCCCTGCATACATTTCCTGCAGAACTGCAAGGATCCGCGAGGTGACGACTTCGACTGCAGTGAGTGCTCGGATTACATAGATGCAATGGAGATTGTGGAAGCTTCAGAAAAGGCGGAACCGTTCAACCTCGATCTGGAAATGAACGACAATACAGATCCGGTGGAGCATTTCAAGGATGTTGACTATACGGATGAGGCGTGGGGCGATGTCGAAAAAGAAATTTCTGATACGGTTCTCAGCTGCAGGGAGTATCTGGACGAAATTGACAGGCTACTTGATCTGATGATACCGGTTTGTGTCCGGAACGGTTGGTCTGGTCGCACGGTGATGGAAATTGCTCGCGATATGCTGGAATCGGGAATTAAATTTGAGCTTCAGGAGGCCGTGGAATGATAAAGGGTGAACTTTTCAACACCGAAATGGTGCAGGCATATCTGGAAAGGCGGAAGTTACATACATGCCGCTCCATCCCCAAGGATGCGGAAGTTCATGAATGCACTGATGGGATCATGGTGACGCGGCCGAAGAAATACCCCGGCGAATATTGCCGATTTGCACCACTTGAACCCAAATATCAGCCTGGTGATTTCATGTACTGCAGGGAAACGTGGCTGTTGGCGGACGGGTGCGACGGCGAGAAATATTACTATAAGGCAGATATTAAAGTCCCGTCAGAAAGCGAAACCCTGCGATTGGCGTATGGTTATAAATGGCGACCTTCCATCCATATGCCAAAAGAGGCCGCGCGGTTGTTCTTTAAGGTGCCGAGAGTTGCAATAATGAAGCTTGAAGATGTGGACGAACAGTTTGCCGTGGGCGATGGCTTTCAGGCCGAGAGAATCACACAGGACGCAACGGTATATGCACTTGATAAGTTTAAAGATTTCTGGCACTCCCAGTATGGCCCCGATGCCAACTGGATGTGGGTGTACTGGACGGAATCGGTTAATAAGGACGAGGCAGGTGACTGCCATGATTGAGAAAAACCCATGCATCGGATGCAACGACGAAGTTACGGCCTGCCGGAGAACCTGCTCCAGGAGCATCAGATACCAAAAGTTAAAAGCAGCTGAAAATGAACGGGCCAGGACCGAACGAGCAAAGGAATCCGGATTTTCAACCTACAAGTATGAACGAATCATGGAGACGAAGAAAAGGGCAGGATTAGAGTAAAAGGAGGGCATTTATGGTAGAGAGTAAGAAAGCAAAAACCAAAACAGAAGAGATCGCACTGGCCGCCGCCAAAGAGGCTATCAAGGAGCTCCGGGAAGAAGAGAAGGCCGGCCGGAAAAAACAGATCTTCCAGAACACCAATGTCCTCCTGGAGCATTATCTGGATCTCAAAGCCTATTGTGGCAATGCGGTATACAAAGGATCTCCCCGGGAGGACGTCGAAGATGCGTATGACGAGGAATCTATAAATTTGGATGGGGATGAGATTACGATCAAATCCATTAAGTCTAACCGGGAAGTAACGATGATCTTCATTGCGCATATCGATATGGCGCTCTCATTGCTACAGAGGAAGTGTGAGCTGAAGGAAATAACCGAAAAGTTCGAAGTGATTGACATGCTGCATCTGAGTGAGGTTTTGCAGGCAACACCATGGTCAGAAAGGATCTCCTTGGTATCTGACAAATTGAACTGCGGCGAGACTACAGTCCGGAGATGGCGGAATGAAATGGTGAAAGATTTGAGCGTGTTTTTGTTCGGTGTTGAGGGTTTAAAGCTTGGATTATGAACGTTTAAAGCCATTGAAAAATTAATGGAAAAAAGTCGGTTTTACATGACATATTTTCTGTGCAACAATTGTATTGGTGAAATATGGTTTTAAATTGACATTGGAAATTCCCCTTAAGAAGGCGCCCTTCGGTAAGACCAGGGCGTTTTCTGTTGCTTTTAGTAAAATCATGAATTATGATTAAAGCAATGGAGGTGATTTTAATGACGGAGGCAGCAATCGAGGTAACGGCGATGACCGATGCAGGTATTGCGTGGATTGGTTTTATCGGGAGCGTTATCGGCGCCGCATTGGCCGGATTAGTGGCATTGTGCGTGATGTGGAGAACAAACGAATCAAATAAAAGGATTCAGATTAAGAACCAAAGATTTGTATTTTGCAGTGAGGTATGTAAATTAATTGCTGAATATTGTATTGTTGTAACCGAGAGCTTTTATGCGCATAGGCAAATCTTTTATAGTCTAAAGTTCCTTGAATTAGACCCTCAAAATAAAAGCACACATTTAAAAAATGAGAAATTAAGCAGATCACAGTTTGAATCTGAACACTACAAAGCACAAATATTATTCTACGATCTGGAGATAAGATTAAAAACCGTCAAGGAATCAAATCATGTGTTAAAAATATTACAGGAAGTCCAAAAAAGAAGTACTGATACAGAAATTGATAAAGATAAATTTGAGGCAATGACAGCAGAATTGAGAACATTAACAACAGATTTTATAACTGAGTACACGCAATAGGTTAAGGGTTATCCACTGCGGTTCTTTTTCATTCCCTGCTTGATTTTGGTAAATCACGGTAGTATGATGAAAGCAAAAACAGGGAGGTGCAATATGAATTGGATCGCAATTGAAGCAATTGGAAGTTTATTGGCGGCATTTGCTACAACGGCGGCCGTTTTAGTAGCCTTATATGAATCTGGCGTTATATTTAATGAGCGCATTTCAATCTTTTTCGGACTCGATTTCGTTTTAGTGGATAGCTTTGGCTCAAATGAAGATATCATTCAAGTTAAGGTAACCAATAAGGGAAATAAGCCAATATACATACAATCATTTGGGTTTAGTTTTGGTAAGAATATTACTAACCTTATGATTTTGAATCCAGAATATGGGTCAATTAGGGAGCCAATTCCGCCCGGGAAGAATAGTGTCTTTGGGAATAATAGAGAATCGTTAGTTAGTAGCGTTAAAAAACTTGCAAAAGAGAATAAAGGTATTGAGAATAGAAAAGTAAAAGTTTTTGTTGTGACTGAATTGAAGTCCTACCACTCAAAAACAAAATATAAAGTAAAAGATATTATAAATTCGAAGTCGTAAAACTTATCAGAACCATCTCCACGGTGGTTCTTTTCTTTCTCCTGTTGATTTCTGTAAAAATATGGAGTATCCTGAAAGCAAAAAGGGGGGAAAAGAAATGAACTTTACAGATCCAACGGAATCAACAGTTTCCGAAATGGTAATTGAAGAGCTGGCACTAATGGCCAATGCGATTCCAGTTGTTGGGGGAATCGTATCCGGGATCGCGGTTGATTATGTTTCATCAAGAAAAAATACTAGACTGAATATTTTTCTAAAGGAACTTTATAAAGAATTAAAACAGTTAGGTGAAAAAATATCTGAAGATAAGGCCAATGATGAGGAATTCAGAAATATTGTTGAGGATATATTTGACAAGGCATCAGCGTGCCGACAGCAAGATAAGCTTGACGCTTTCCGAGCCTTGTTTATTAACATAACTATAGCAAATGCACCAGATTATAATGAGGCATTAGAGGTTGCGAGCTTAATAGATCGATGGCAAGATAGACATGTCATAGTGATTAAGTTGCTGGAGGACCCATGGGGCGCAACCGGTGAAAAAATGGGAAGTGGATACGGAAGCATGGGTTCGATAATTGGGGCCTTGAGAAACGCTCTTAAATGGGATGACGAACAAATAACTCGCACGTGGGCTGAGTTATATGCAACTAGGATTATTAACACGGAGGGAATTAAAGTAATGATGTCAACTAGTGGTGCAGCAGCACTAGAAAACAGACTTACTCCGTTCGGGCTTACAGTTGCAAGATATACAAAAAATCCTTCTAAGAATTAAAGCCCTCAAGCTCTTTATTGTTAAGATATTGTAAGAAAGGGAGCGCGGATTATGAATAAAGTAATGTTTGATTCC
>CAZTEH010000131.1:0-9067 GCA_964612345.1 uncultured Oscillospiraceae bacterium
ACATGGGTCTTATTTCTTTCAAATTTAGCTTTTGCCATTTTCGTGATCCTCCATTATTATTTTTTTATATTCGTTACATTCGTTACTTATTAATCTTTTCCAATAAGCTTTCCGGCAGCTTTTCAAAGTGGTCAAACTGCATTACATATACGCCTCTGCCTTGGGTCTTTGATCTCAGGTCTGTCGAGTATCCGAACATTTCAGATAGAGGTACAAATCCTCTTATAGAAACTGCTCCGGAATGCATGTCAGAACCTTCGATTCTGCCCCTTCTCGAACTTAGGTCGCCGATTACATCTCCCATATAGTTTTCAGGAACGGTAACCTCAACTTTAAAGATTGGCTCAAGTAAAACAGGCTTTGCCTTCTTGGCTGCTTCTCTGAACGCCATTGATGCTGCAATTTTAAAAGCCATTTCAGAGGAGTCAACTTCATGGTAAGAACCGTCATACAGTTCTACGCCCACATCGACCACCTGATATCCGGCCAAAGGTCCGTTCTGCATAGCTTCACGAATACCCTCTTCGATTTTGCCAATATATTCCTTAGGAATAGATCCGCCAACGATAGCATTCTTGAATTCAAATCCTGCACCAGGTTCTCTTGGAGAAACTCTGATTTTAACGTGACCATACTGACCGCGTCCGCCGGATTGTTTTGCATACTTATGATCCACATCTGCATGACCGGAGAGTGTTTCTTTGTAAGATACCTGTGGTTTTCCTACATTTGCTTCTACCTTGAATTCACGAAGAAGTCGATCTACGATGATTTCAAGATGAAGTTCTCCCATCCCTGCAATAATGGTCTGCCCGGTCTCTTCATTGGTATAAGTCTTGAAAGTAGGATCTTCTTCCGCAAGTTTTGCTAATCCGAGACCCATTTTTTGTTGACCTGCCTTGGTCTTAGGCTCAATTGCGATTTCGATAACCGGATCCGGGAATTGCATGGATTCCAGTATGATCGCATGCTTTTCATCACATAAAGTGTCGCCGGTTGTTGTATCTTTCAAGCCTACTGCTGCTGCAATATCACCGGAGTAGACTTCTTCGATATCTTCTCTCCTGTTTGCATGCATCTGAAGAATTCTTCCAATTCTTTCCTTCTTGTCTTTGGTTGAGTTATAAACATACGAACCTGATTTCAATGTTCCGGAATAAACTCTGAAGAACGCAAGCTTTCCTACGAATGGGTCAGCCATGATCTTGAATGCAAGAGCTGAAAATGGTCCTTTATCGTCTGCGGGTCTTGATTCCTCTATCTCCGTATCCGGAAGGATTCCCTTGATTGCCGGAATATCCAATGGGGAAGGCATATATGCAACAACTGCATCCAATAGCATCTGAACGCCTTTGTTTTTATAAGATGATCCGCAGATAACCGGTATCAGCTTCCCTGCAATGGTCATCTTTCTGATGGCAGCTTTAATTTCTGCTGTTGTGAGTTCTCCGCCATCCAAATACTTCATAAGCAATTCTTCATCTGATTCTGCCACAGCTTCTACAAGATTATGTCTGCACTCAGCAACTGTTTCCTTCAAATTCTCAGGAATATCAACTACTTCGATTTCCTTCCCGAGATCGTCCTTATAGATTTCAGCCTTTAATTCAACTAAATCTACAATGCCGATGAAGGTTTCTTCAGCGCCAATCGGCAGCTGAATTGGAACAGCATTTGCTTTGAGTCTATCTTTTACCATACCGATTACGCGTAAGAAATCAGCACCCATAATATCCATTTTATTGACGAATATCATTCTTGGAACGCCGTACTTTTCTGCCTGTCTCCAAACAGTTTCAGATTGTGGCTCAACTCCGCCCTTTGCACATAGAACTGTAACAGCTCCATCAAGGACTCTAAGCGATCTTTCTACCTCAACGGTAAAGTCAACGTGTCCGGGTGTATCAATAATATTGATTCTGGTATCGTTCCATTGCGCCGTTGTAGCAGCCGAGGTAATAGTGATCCCTCTCTCCTGCTCCTGTTCCATCCAGTCCATCGTGGCTGCCCCTTCGTGAACTTCGCCAAGCTTATGGGTTTTCCCTGTATAAAACAGTATTCTCTCTGTAGTTGTGGTCTTTCCAGCATCTATATGTGCCATAATACCAATATTTCTTGTTTTCTCAAGCGGGAATTGTCTAGGCATACTAGAAACCTCCTTTCTGCTTCTTTCTAATAAAGTGAATTAACATTAATTTCAATTACCATCTGTAATGTGCAAATGCTCTGTTGGCATCCGCCATCTTGTGGGTATCTTCCTTTTTCTTTACGGATGCTCCGGTACTGTTTGCAGCATCCATCAGCTCCTTGGCAAGTCTTTCATGCATGGTCTTCTCGCCTCTGGCTTTTGTGTATTTTGTAAGCCATCTGATTGCTAATGTCTGACGTCTTTCCGTTCTAACTTCCATTGGAACCTGATAGTTTGCACCACCAACACGTCTTGCTTTAACTTCGAGAACCGGCATGATATTATTCATTGCCTTATCAAAAATTTCGAGGGGTTCTTCCCCTGTGGTCTTTCTAATCGTGTCAAACGCATCATAAACGATCGCCTGCGCTACTCCCTTTTTTCCGTCCAGCATAATGCTGTTGATCAGCTTCGCTACAACAACACTCCCATAAACCGGATCAGGAAGTACGTCTCTTTTTGGTACAGTTCCTTTTCTTGGCACTTCTCTTCCCTCCTAAATTTCGGTACTCGACACCCTCACGGATGCCGCGGTGCACATGATAATATTATATATATCAAGGGCACTTATTAGCCCGACCAATATGTGTTAACAAATAGTGGGCACTCATCTTTTCCCCGATTACTTATTTTACTTTTGGTCTCTTTGCTCCGTATTTTGAGCGAGCCTGATTTCTCTTAGCTACGCCTGCAGTATCAAGAGTTCCTCTGACGATATGATATCTTACACCTGGAAGGTCTTTTACTCTTCCGCCTCTGATCAGAACAACACTATGCTCCTGAAGATTGTGACCAATACCAGGAATATAAGCTGTTACTTCAATACCGTTTGACAGACGTACTCTAGCTACTTTTCTAAGAGCAGAGTTTGGTTTCTTAGGAGTCACAGTTTTTACGGAAGTGCATACGCCTCTCTTCTGTGGTGCTTCTGTTTCGGTAGGCTTTCTTTTGAGTGAGTTCAAACCTTTTAACAGAGCTGGGGACGTTGACTTCTTAACTGTTCTTGTTCTTCCTTCACGAACCAACTGATTAATTGTAGGCATTCTTTTTTCTCCTTTCCTTGTCTTGTGCAAGGGCACAATAACTATTAACGCATACGCAGAAAATTTTCGACTGTAGAAAATTTTCTTACATCTGTGCGTTTCAACGAGGCGGGGGACATCCCCGCCTCGTTATATTTTAAGCCAAATGGGCTCAAAACCAACGCTTAGTATATCACAGGATGATTCTGCATGTCAATCTCTTATTCAACCTCAATGATATCTGAAACTTCAGCTGTCTCCGACATGTGGGCCACTTCTTCGACATTGGATACTCTTATGGATTCGCCTTCAAAATCGTCAAAATCCTCATCTTCCGCCGGCGGTTTAAAGGAATCCATCAGCTCGGTGTTGATACCATAGTCGACGGTGATGTTCTTGTATCGTTTCATACCGGTTCCGGCAGGAATCAGTTTTCCGATAATTACATTTTCCTTTAATCCAAGTAGTCTGTCATTCTTTCCTTTGATCGCCGCATCCGTCAGAACACGGGTCGTTTCCTGGAAGGATGCTGCAGACAGGAATGAATTGGTAGCCAGGGATGCCTTCGTGATTCCCAGCAGGATTCTCTTCCCAAGTGCCTGTTCTCCGCCGGCTTTTTCCATAGCTTCGTTGGCTTCATCCAACTCAAACTTGCTGTACAAGCCTCCCGGAAGAAGGGCGGTGTCTCCTGCCTCTTCAATTTTATATTTGGATAGCATCTGGCTTACGATTACTTCAACGTGCTTGTCATTGATGTCTACACCCTGCTGCTTATATACCCTCTGCACTTCCTTGAGAAGATACTGATATACGCCTTCTACACCGTTTAATCTTAATATGTCATGCGGATTCAACGGACCCTTTGTGATCTGATCTCCGGCGAGAAGATAATCGCCTTCCTTCACATTCATTCTCGCACCGTAAGGTATGATATAGGATCTTTCCTCTTCTCCTCTGACCTTTACTTCAGTCTTGTTATCTTTTCTGGATTCGATCGCAATTACGGTACCATCGGCTTCACAGATCTCTGCAAGTCCTTTTGGCTTTCTGGCCTCGAATAACTCTTCTACTCTAGGCAGACCGTGTGTGATATCGCTTCCTGCTACACCACCGGTATGGAAGGTACGCATTGTTAACTGGGTACCCGGTTCTCCGATGGACTGTGCTGCTGTGATACCAACTGCTTCACCGATATTAACGCCTTCCCCGGTTGCCAGGTTTCTGCCGTAGCATTTTGCACAGATGCCGTAAACGCTGTGGCAGGTCATTACCGACCGGATCGCAACAGATTCAATTCCGCATGCTTCGATTTCTTCCGAAGCAGCTTCAAGAATTTCTTCGCCCTGCTCAACAATCAGTTTCCCTGTCTTTGGATTGACAATATCAGTCAATGAAATACGTCCTACGATACGAAGCTTGAGCGGTTCAATGATTTCCTTACCGTCTGCAAATGCTCTTACTTCAATTCCCTCGTCGGTACCGCAGTCTACTTCTCTTACGATAACATTATGGCTTACGTCAACCAATCTTCTTGTCAGATAACCGGAGTCGGCCGTTCTGAGCGCGGTGTCGGCCAGACCTTTTCTGGCACCGTTTGTGGATATGAAGTATTCCAAAACGGACAAGCCTTCACGGAAGTTGGATTTGATCGGAATTTCAATGGTCTGACCGGATGCATTCGCCATCAGTCCACGCATTCCGCCGATCTGTTTGATCTGGCTCTTGCTTCCTCTCGCTCCTGAATGGGCCATGATGAACAGGTTGTTCAAGGTTCCCAGTGATTTCATCAGCGCATCAGCGATATCATCCGTCGCATCGTTCCAAGTGTCGATAACTCTTTCATATCGTTCGGAATCGGACATCAGTCCTCTTCGATAAGCGGATTCGTATTTTTCTACTTTCTGCTCGGCTTCTTTCAGGATGCCTGCCTTAGCTTCCGGTATTTCCATATCGGAAACGCTGATTGTAATGGCGCCGATTGTGGAATAATGGAAGCCTGTTTCCTTGATATAGTCCAGCAAGATTGCAGTTGTTGTATTTCCATGTCTGCGATAACACTTGTCAATGATCTGTGTAAGCTTCTTTTTATCACAAAGGAAGTCTATTTCCAGAGCATACTTATCAGCTTCTCTATCTACGTAACCTAAGTCCTGCGGAATCTTTTCATTGAAAATAAATCTGCCAACGGTTGACTCGACTAATTTTCCTCTTTCATCTCCCTCAAGGAACATTCTGACTTTTACTTTAGCGTGAAGTCCTACGACACCATTTCTGTAAGCCATAAGCATTTCATCAAAATCGGTAAAGATTTTACCGTCGCCTTTTTCGGATTTTGTATTTCTTTCATCCACGCCCGGATGGGTCAGGTAATAGCTTCCTAAGATCATATCCTGTGTCGGAGTCGTGATCGGAGATCCGTCCTTCGGCGCAAGAATATTATTGACGGAAAGCATGAGGAATCTTGCCTCAGCCTGTGCTTCCACGGACAGAGGAACGTGAACCGCCATCTGGTCTCCGTCGAAGTCGGCGTTATATGCAGTACATACCAGAGGATGAAGCTTGATTGCCTTACCTTCTACCAGTACCGGCTCAAAGGCCTGGATTCCAAGTCTATGCAGGGTAGGTGCACGGTTCAGCAATACTGGATGTTCCTTGATTACTTCATCAAGAACGTCCCATACCTCCGGCCTTACCTTTTCTACCATTCTCTTTGCACTCTTGATATTGTGGGAATGGCCTTTCTGTACCAGCTTTTTCATGATGAAAGGCTTGAACAGTTCCAGAGCCATTTTCTTCGGAAGTCCGCACTGATAGAACTTCAGTTCCGGTCCGACTACGATTACGGATCGTCCTGAATAGTCAACACGCTTTCCTAACAGATTCTGCCGGAATCTTCCCTGCTTTCCCTTTAACATGTCGGACAGAGATTTCAGCGGTCTGCTTCCGGGACCAGTTACCGGTCTTCCTCTTCTGCCGTTGTCAATGAGTGCGTCTACTGCTTCCTGAAGCATTCTTTTTTCATTTCTTACGATAATGTCAGGTGCGCCCAGGTCGAGCAGTCTCTTCAATCGATTATTTCTGTTGATAACTCTTCGATATAAGTCATTCAGGTCGGAAGTCGCGAAACGACCGCCGTCCAGCTGTACCATCGGTCTCAGGTCCGGCGGAATGACAGGAATGACCTCAAGAATCATCCATTCCGGATGATTTCCGGATAATCTCAAGGCTTCAATCACTTCAAGCCTTCTGACGATTCTGATTTTCTTCTGCCCGGAGGCCTCTTTCAGCTTTTTTCTCATGTCATCGGAAAGTGCAACCAAGTCAATCTGCGCAAGTAAGTCACGGATCGCTTCCGCTCCCATTGCTGCTTTGAATCCGCTTCCAAACTTTTCCTTCGCTTCTCTGTATTGCTGTTCCGTAAGGATTTCCTTGTATCCAAGTCCGGAATTACCCGGTTCCGTTACGATATATGCAGCAAAATAGAGAACCTTTTCCAGGTTTCTTGGGGAGATGTCAAGCACCAATCCCATTCTGCTCGGAATGCCCTTAAAATACCAGATGTGTGAAACAGGAGCTGCAAGTTCGATATGGCCCATTCTCTCTCGTCTTACCTTTGCTTTTGTAACTTCTACTCCGCATCGGTCGCAAATGATCCCTTTATATCGAATCCTTTTATATTTACCGCAGTGACATTCCCAGTCTTTGGTCGGTCCAAATATCTTTTCACAGAATAGACCTTCCTTTTCGGGTTTCAGTGTCCTGTAATTGATCGTTTCGGGTTTTTTAACCTCTCCTTTTGACCAGCTTCTTATCTTTTCTGTAGATGCAAGACTGATTTGCAGTGCTTCAAAATTATTTAATTCGTACAAGGAGCTTCTCCCCCTTTCTATAATTCATCATTGAAATCTTCGTCGATCAGGTCCATGTCCATGTCTTCATCGTCTAAATCTTCATCCACGATCTCTTCCGTAAAGCCGCCTTCTTCTTCGAAGAACTCGCCTTCGTCCGCGATGGACTCAATGTCGATAATGCTTTCCAAACCGGAAATACCGTCTAGTTCCGCCGATTCCTTAATCTCTATTTCCTCATTTTCATCCGTAAGCACTTTTACGTCGAGTCCAAGGCTCTGCATTTCCTTGATCAAAACCTTGAAGGATTCCGGAATTCCAGGTTCAGGAATGTTCTCGCCCTTGACGATGGCTTCGTAGGTCTTTACACGTCCTACCACGTCATCGGATTTTACGGTGAGGATTTCCTGCAGCGTATAGGCAGCTCCATAAGCTTCCAGCGCCCATACTTCCATTTCTCCGAATCTCTGTCCGCCGAATTGTGCTTTACCGCCCAATGGCTGCTGCGTTACCAAGGAATAAGGTCCTGTACTTCTTGCGTGAATCTTGTCATCAACAAGGTGATGCAGCTTCAGCATATACATATATCCGACTGTAACCGGATTGTCAAACGCTTCTCCGGTTCTGCCGTCTCTTAAAATCAGTTTTCCGCTCTCAGGATATCCGCATTCTTTTAGAAGTTCAATAATATCCAGCTCATTTGCACCGTCAAATACCGGAGTGGCAATATACCAATCCTTGTATTTTGCGGCTAAACCCAAATGCGTTTCAAGAACCTGCCCGACGTTCATACGGGAAGGTACGCCCAGAGGATTCAACATGACCTCAAGCGGTACTCCATTCTCCATGAACGGCATATCTTCTTCCGGCAGAATTCTGGATATAACACCCTTATTTCCATGACGTCCGGCCATTTTATCGCCGACACTGATCTTTCTCTTGGTTGCGATGTAACATCTCACCAGCTTGTTAACGCCTGGAGGAAGTTCATCACCGTTTTCTCTCGAGAATATTTTAACATCGACTATGATCCCGGCTTCCCCATGAGGTACTCGAAGGGACGTATCTCTGACTTCTCTGGCTTTTTCTCCGAAGATGGCTCTCAGCAAACGTTCTTCTGCAGTCAGTTCGGTTTCTCCCTTTGGAGTAACCTTCCCCACAAGAATATCAGAAGCGCCGACTTCTGCTCCAATTCGAATGATGCCTTCCTCATCCAGATCCTTCAATGCATCTTCTCCGACGTTCGGAATATCTCTTGTGATTTCCTCCGGCCCAAGTTTTGTATCTCTGGCCTCTGCTTCGTACTCCTCGATATGAAGAGAAGTAAGCGCATCCTCCATAATCAATTTTTCATTTAATATGATCGCGTCCTCGTAGTTATAGCCTTCCCATGTCATAAAGCCAATGAGCAGGTTCTTTCCGAGTGCGACTTCGCCCAAGTCGGTAGAAGGTCCGTCTGCGAGGACCTCTCCCTTTTCCACATGTTCGTTCTTGCTGACGATGGGTTTCTGGTTGATGCAGGTTCCCTGGTTGGAACGCTTGAACTTCAGCATCTTATATTCATCGATACCATTGGTATCGGCTCTTCTTATTTTAATCTTTGTTGCGTCTACATATTCAACAGTACCTTCATTTTTCGCAAGCAGAACGACGCCGGAATCTCTGGCTGCTATATATTCCATTCCGGTTCCTACGATCGGCGCGTCCGTAATCAAAAGCGGAACTGCCTGACGCTGCATGTTGGAACCCATGAGGGCTCTGTTTGCATCGTCGTTTTCCAGGAATGGGATCATTGCGGTTGCAACGGATACTACCTGCTTTGGAGATACGTCCATATAATCAATTAAATCTCTTTGCACCAGGTCGATGTCTCCGCCTGCACCTCGCGATGCAATTCTGTGGTTGACAAATCTTCCTGCCGAATCAAGCGGTTCGTTGGCCTGAGCAATAATGAGCATTTCTTCTTCATCGGCTGTAAGATAATCAATGGTCTCAGTAACGATACCCTT
>CAZTEH010000132.1:0-8993 GCA_964612345.1 uncultured Oscillospiraceae bacterium
CCCTGCCCCACATCCACAAAGATAAGCTCCGCATCATGATAATCACTGTCCACTGCCGATGTCATCAATGTTGATAACAGTATGATCAGTCCGCAGTATATCATCATTGCCTTACTTCGTCTCCTCTGATATAGAATGCGGAAAAATTCTGATGAAAGAAAAAAGAAGAATCCATAGAAGATCAGCAGCAGAAAGATCGGTGGGCTGACCAAGTTGAAAAAACCGATTCCCGGAAGGTAAAAAAGCTCATTGAGCCAAACCATAATGTCGATAAGCAATTCCGCTGCCTGGGCTCCAACTCCAAAGAAAAACCCGCCCAGAAAAGAAACCGGAATCAGGCAGATGCCCAAAGGGATGATAATGCCTGATATCGCAATGATGGGGATATTCATAAAGAAGGATGCGATGGAAAAATAATTGAACAGATATGCTGTCAATGGCGCCATACCGATCTGTATGATCAACAGCGGCAAAAGATAACGGAGTGATCCGATCAAAAGCTCGCTTTTCCCCTTTTCCTCCATGCCATTGATCTTCCGGTTCGCCCATGGAAGTAGCGCAGCCAGACAAAACACTGCCATATAGGAGAGCTGGAAACCGGCATTGAAGAGATAGAACGGGTTGAAAAGAAGCATTCCCAGCGCACTGACAGCGGTGCAGGAAATAAAATCATAACGCCGGTAAGAAACCTTGGAAAACATATGGATAAATATCATGACAACAGCCCGCACAACGGAGGGTGAAAACTCGGACAATGCTGCATAAAAGACGAGCATAAGCGCTGCAACCAGATAGAAGGACCGCGTCTTCCGGTTTCCCAGCAGCCGGCTGATCGAAAGGTAAACGATACCGACATGGATGCCGGATACGCTTAGAATATGCGCAATACCGTTCTTTTGAAAGGCTTCGTAGGTATCGTCACTGATAAAACTGCAGTCTCCGAACAACATGCCGACCATCAGTCCATAGGCTTCCGGCTCCATGGCTTTTTCAAGTTTGTTCAAAAATCCATATTTTAAACGGGCCAACAGCGAAAAGAGAACGGAGGAATCCTCCCGGAGCAAATTGATATGAGCGGAGTCGCTTTGCAGGATCACTCTCACACCTTTTGTTTTCAAGTATAAGCGATAATCGAACAGTCCGGGGTTCCGTCTCTCAGACGGAATCGTCACCTTTCCTCTGATACTGGCCCATTTTCCGATATATTCCGCGGGATCTTCCATTGCACCCTTCACCTGCACCAGCCGCTTTCCGGTATTTTTTGATGTGATCAGCATTTGATAAGAGGTGTCATCTTTTATTTGGATTGTGATAATGCGTCCTTCCACAGTACAGGTTTTCTCCACTGCCGATTCCAGGGGATCCACCTGATTTTCCGCCAGATAAAAGAATACGCTTCCCAGCAGCACAAACAGTAAAAATAGGCAGGCGATCCGGATCAATTCCTGCTGCCATTTTGATATCCGAGAAATAATATATGCAATCGAAAGGACCGCCGCAAAAATCAAAAAATGGAACTTCCCAAGAGTCAAATGATACTCCAACGCAATTCCAAAAGTAAATAAAAGAAAAAGAAAAATGACAGGTCTTCTCACATTGATCTCTCCGAAAACCGATCCTCTTTCTCTCGCTTTAATATTACTATATAATGGTATTTATGTCAATTATTATTTTATTCCGCTGGAAGAGATCGGTGACCAAGACCGATGACAACCTCGTTGAGATGCAAAAGTCCTATGCTCATAAAAATACATACACTAAGGTGTTCCTTATGTCTGCAAATGGCTACCTTTCCTCCCCCGTTGAGTCCGGTGGCCTTGGCTGCTATCTGCATAATCGCCTCTCTGGAAGCCCCTGCAATGGCGCCGTCCTGAACATGGCATTCCCTCGTAACGCCACTTTTTCTGGAAGCGATGATAGCCCTTTCGATTACGACGTGAATGGAATTTACAATATCCCCGCCAATATCCACCGCCGCCCCATAGATTTCCTTTTCACTCAGTTTCTCAATCAGCTGCTCCTCCGAGCTTCTGTTTGATGTTATTGCCAGTTTGATTGCCGCTCTGGCAACATCGACGCTATCGAACATATATCTCTCCCTCCATGCCGCGCTTAATATTCTACCCGGCTCTTTTCTTATTATACTTCTTAAATCCAGTCAAATCAACCGCCACTATCGACCATAAATATTACAAGTGTATGTCTTTCAAAGAATTCGATTAACACAGAAGATGGGTTATGCTATAATAGATTGGGATTTAATTACAACAAATTAATGAGGCAGGTGATACCATGACTGACGAGTTTGATAAAAAAGACAAACAAAAGGAGATTGATGATTTCTTTGATAAATTTGATCGGATCAGCAACGTTTTCGATCGTAGCATAAATAGAATGGAACAACATGGCAGTGAATCGGATAAAGAACTCAATCTTACAAATTCCGGTGATCCCGAAGTGACTCACGAGCAGTCACCGGAATCAAAAACCAATAAAACCCGGATGGAGCGCCTTTCGGAATCGAAACCGCAGAATATTTTTTCATCAAAACTGGGAACATCGAAAAAAGATGAGATGCCCCAGAGTACGATGGGCGGCAGTGATAACGGCAGCACGAAGATAAACGGTGAGGAGCCTATGACAAAACATAAAAAAAAGAAAAAATATAACATTAATAAAAAACAGCTTTTTAAGTTCATCGCTTTGGCTTTCCTTGGAGTCTTTCTCGTCATGAGCGGGATCATTATATCCATTATAGTGAAAGCACCGGCCATCGAACCGGATAAGATCTATTCCCTTCTTTCGGAGAATTCCGTACTCTACGATGATGAGGGAAATATCGTGGACAGCCTTTTGACTTCCGACGGACTGAGAACCAACGTATCCTATACGGATCTGCCGCAGGATCTCGTTGACGCATTCGTTTCCATCGAGGACAAAACCTTTTGGGATCATAATGGGTTTAATGTTGTTCGTATCCTTGGTGCCATCAAGGAAGGTATCTTTGAAGGCGACAGCATCAGCGGCACAAGCACCATCACGCAGCAGCTGGCAAGAAATCTCTATCTGGCGGAAACAAAATCGGATTATTCCCTGACCAGAAAAATAAATGAAGCATATTATACCGTCCTGCTGGAACGGCATTTATCAAAAAAACAAATCCTGGAAGCATATTTAAATACCATCTTCCTTGGCTATAACACAAACGGCGTACAGGCAGCCTCCCAGGCATATTTTTCTAAAGATGTTCAGGAATTGACCCTAGCTGAATGTGTTGCACTGGCAAGCCTTCCGCAGGCTCCGGACCGATATGCTCTGGTGAAACGGTATGAAGCATCACAAGTAACCGAGGATGATCCGAATATCATTCGCAAGGGTGACACCTATACTCTGGTCTATAACGATACCTATCTCGACCGGAAAAATCTGGTTCTATCCTTTATGCTGAAGCAGGAAAAAATCACACAGGCGGAATATGATGAAGCCAAAGCAGTGGATTTGAAAGATTCCATAAACCCGAGCCAGGATACTTCCGATGAGATTTCCTTCTATTTTGCAGATTATGCAATCAAACAGATCGTAGAGGATTTAATGGAGGAGTTGGATCTCAATGAAGCGGAAGCCAAGCAGATGATCTATAACAATGGCTTGAAGATTTATTCAACAATGAATTCCCGTATCCAGAAGATTGCGGAAGAGGAGTTTACAAATAACGCCAACTTCCCTAAGGTTTCCGGCTTGAAGAAAGACGGAGCCGGAAATGTACTCAGTGCCAACGGAAAAATCATGCTATACAGTCATGACAGCTACTTCAATTCGGAAGGCACTTTTGTGCTCTCACCGGAGGAATACCAGGCTGCCGATGACGGCGGGATCCGATTGCTTGCTGGAAAGCGTCTGAATTTCTATAAGACAGAGGTTCAGGGGAAAACGGATTATAGCGTCGAATTCAAAGATATGTACATTGTCCAGGAAGGCGTATTCTACGTCATCAAGGGTGGAGTGATAAAAATCCCGCAGCAGTATAAAAGCAGGGATAACGACGGAAATCTCGAGATCAGCGGGCAGTTCTTTACGGATGAGCCTGATGTCTTCCAGTTTGTTCCCGAAGGCATTGCGCTTGGTAATAAATACTATTCATTGAAGCAGAAAGTAATCCAGCCTCAATCCGCTATGGTGATTTTCGATTATGAGAACGGCGGAATCAAAGCGATGGTGGGCGGCAGAAATACCGAAGGCAGGCTGCTCTTCAACCGAGCAATCAAGCCGAGACAGCCCGGATCCTCCATCAAACCTATGGGTGTATATGGACCTGCCCTTCAAAGCGGTATGGATAAAGCAAATTCAGGTTTGGCAAATACCGCATCCGAAGGAAACAGCTACGGAACACTTTGGACTGCCGGCAGCGTCATTGACGATGCTCCTCTGACCATTCAGGGCAAGCTGTGGCCGAAGAACTGGTACTCCGGTTATCGTGGTCTTCATACCATGCGCCAGTCCCTCGAACAATCCATCAACGTCAATGCAGTTAAGATTTTTTCCGATATCGGTGTGCAAACCTCGGTGAATTTCTTAAAGAAGTGTGGAATTTCAACGGTCGTTGAGTCCGGTGACGTCAACGATATGAACGCAGCCGCATTGGCATTGGGCGGTATGAGCGAAGGGGTTTCCCCGCTCGAAATGGTTGCGGGATATAGCTCTTTTGCCAACGAGGGAAATTATATAGAACCAATCGCTTATACAAAAGTTACAAATAAAAACGGAGAAGTTATTCTTGAAAAAGCGGCTGAAGAAACCAGGATCATGGATCAAGGTGTAGCTTTTATCGTGCAGGATATGCTGAGATCTGTTGTCACGAACGGTATCGGCGGTGCTGCCGCCATAGGCAATCATCCAGTTGCAGGAAAAACCGGAACGACCTCCGAAAATTACGATGCCTGGTTCGTAGGATTCACTCCTCAATATGCCGCGTCCGTTTGGATCGGTAATGATGTTAACGTTGAACTGAGCCAGGGCAGTGTATCCGCTGCCAAGCTATGGAGTAAAATCATGAAGCGGGTACACGAAGGAATTGAACCGGGAAGTTTTCCTTCTGCCCCGGGTAATGTGATCAGTGTGGCCATCGATACCAAATCCGGACGTCTTCCGTCGGAGCTGAGTGCTCTTGACTCACGAGGCACCGTAAGAAATGAATACTTTATCAAGGGAACAGAACCAACCACAACGGACAATGTCCATGTAGCAGTTAATGTTTGCAGCGACAGCGGCTATCTTGCAACTCCATACTGTCCGAACAACGTCAGTAAGGTTTTTGTGAAGAGACCTTATACCGTGGATCCGAATGTCGGCGACTATGCTTTTGAGCAGCCTTCCTATTACTGTAACCTGCATAATCCCGACGTGACGCAGTATCCCATCAGTCCGAATGTAACTTTAAGCCCCGGCTCCGATATTTGGGATGGCAGCAACGGTGATCCCGACGGCGGCGGAATCATTCCAATCGATCCCGGCAATGGGAACGGTAACGGAAATGGAAACGGAGATCCGGATGATGGAAGCGAACCTCCTGACTGGCTGGACTTCCTGGATTAGCGTTTCGATTTCGGTGAAAAAACTAAAGATATGATATATCCAAATACTACTGCTGCAGTTAATCCTGCGGCAGTATTTTTTAATCCTCCGGAAAGTGCCGGCAGAAAGCCCTCTTTTGCACCTTCCATCGCTCCCTTGGCCAAACTATAGCCAAAACCCGGCAATGGTACCGTTGCTCCATTTTTCGCAAGATTCACAAGAGGTTCATAAAGCCCAAGGCCGGTGAGAACCGCTCCTGCAACTACAAAAATAACCAGAATTCTCGGTGTTGTCAGCTTTGTGGTGTCAATCAGGATCTGACCAATGACGCAAATGCCACCGCCGATTAAAAACGCATAGAGATAATCCATCTATTTCACTCCTTCCGTGGTAACCGCTACCGCGTGTGCGATACCGGGTATCGATTCACCCTGCTGTGAACTTATGGTTGATAGTAAGGCTCCGGTTGAAAGCAACAGTGCGTTTTTGATCTTCCCCAATCGCATTTCACGATATACATAACCGCAGAAGATCGATGCCGAACATCCGCAGCCGCTTCCGCCGCTGTGGGTATCCTGTTTCTTGTCGTACATGATAGACCCGCAATCTTTATAAATGTCTGTAATTTCGAGACCGGCCCCGCTCAGCAGATCCAATGCGATATCCTTGCCGATCAGGCCCAGATCCCCTGTCATTATCAAATCATAAAAATCCGGACCTCTTCCGGTATCCGATAGATGCCTTATGATGGTATCCACCGCTGCCGGGACCATAGCCGCACCCATTTGGTTTACATCCTTGATTCCTGTATCAATAATTTTTCCCACCGTTGCATGGGTGATATATAATTCCTTCATATCCTGACCCTGGGGTATGGCCTGTCCCTGCGTTACAGCGGAATCGCCTTTGTCAAAAGCGGAGAGCACCATGGCTCCCGCTGCCGTGGCTGTCCATTGGGCGGAAGGCGGGCGCTGGTTACCATGCTCCAAAGGCATACGAAACTGCCTTTCCGCAGTACAGTAATGACTGGAAGCCCCAACAAGTATATTAGACGCATAACCACCGTCTATCATGAGTGAACCTAAAATCATTGATTCGGTCATGGTGGAGCATGCGCCATAAAGCCCCAGGAAAGGAATCGCTAAATCCCTTGCCATGAAGGAGGAGGACATGATTTGATTGATCAAATCTCCGCTTAAGACGGCATCAACGTTCTCTTTATCCCGGCCTGATTTTTGCAGCGCCTGCAGGATCGCCTGTTTGAGCATTTTGCTTTCCGATTTCTCCCAGGTCTTTTCGCCATAGGTATCCTCTTCCAATATCATGTCAAACCATTTCGCCATAGGCCCCTTGCCTTCTTTTTCCCCGACTATGGAATAGGATCCAACGATCCTTGGCGTTAAGGGAAAAAGAAATGTCTGTTTTCCAAGTTTGTTTTTCATCACTGCCTCCTGTTTTAGCGCCGATTGTTCATCGGACAAAGTAATAAATCACACCGATTATCGTTCCTGCCGAAATACCGCAGACCAATACCGGACCGGCAAGGCTAAAGAGCTTTGCGCCTACACCCATTACCGGTCCTTCTTTTTTATATTCGATTGCAGGCGCCACCATGGAATTGGCAAATCCGGTGATTGGGACAAAGACCCCTGCTCCGGCGAATTTTCCGATGCTGTCAAATACCCCGAATCCGGTAAGCAATTGTGCCAGGCATACCAAAATCACGGTCACGATGGCTCCGGCGTCCTTTTCGTTCATTCCCTTATCCATGAGCAGGTTCTGTATATAGAGAGCAGCGATACAAATTAATCCGCCAACCACAAATGCCTTGATGCAATTTGTAAAATATTTAGGTTTCGGTGTAAACTGTTTTACATACTGCTCGTATTGTTTCGTTACTTCTTTTTTCGGTTTTTTCGTCTGTTCTTGTTGTTTATTCATCTGTTTCTGTTGTTTATTTGCCATTTTTCAATCCTCCTTTAACATTCTGCCCGACGCTTTGGCGTCGCACGGCAGAATTAATGCTGAAAAATCACGAGTCGCAGATTCGTAGATTTTTATCGTATTAAAATATTGTTTCCACTCTTGCTCAAATAATTTATCAATCAATAACGCTTTATTGTTTTTTTCATGTAGAATATATTTATCACGCTATTGAAATACAAAATAAACTATGAAATAATACCATTTGCAGAGAATAAACAGGGCTTGCTGAATGAATAAGAAATATCCATTCAGTGAAAGCAAAGGAGAAATCATATGAGCTATACCATACTCGCCATCAATCCGGGCTCAACCTCAACAAAAATTGCTTTATACGAGGACGAAACCCTTGTCTTTTATGATCAGGCAGAGCATTCCGATGAAGATTTTGCCGGCTTATCAGATGTCCTGGATCAGCTGGAATTCCGACTGGAGGTAATCCACGCCATATTGAACAAGCATCAGGTCACACGATCGAAGCTCAGCGCCGTTGTAGGCCGGGGTGGTCTTCTTCCGCCGGTAAACGCCGGGGGCTATCTGGTCAATGAAAGACTGAAAAATGTGATTCTCAGCGGGAATTTATCGCCCCATGCATCAAACTTAGGTGCTTTGCTTGCGGATAGAATAGCGGCGCCGTTCGGAATTCCCGCGTATATTTATGACTCAGTTTCTTCCCACGAATTTCGTGAAATCGCCATGATAACCGGGATTCCCGAATATCTTCGGCACAGTCAATGCCACGTTCTGAACTCCAAAGCCATGGGCAGAAAGGTGGCAGAAAAATACGGAACGCGTTATGAGGACTTGAATCTTATCGTCGCACATCTTGGCGGCGGCATCTCAATCAGCATCCATGAAAAAGGCCGGATCGTCGATGCCATCGGTGATGACGCGGGACCCTTTTCACCGGAGCGGACCGGAAGTCTTCCTCTGCTGTATATTGTTGATTTGTGCTATTCTGGGCAGTATACAAAGAAAGAGATGGTCAGAAAGATACGGGGAATGGGTGGGATAAAAGCCCATCTCGGCACGCATGACTGCAGGCGTGTTGAGGAAATGATCGCACAGGGAAATGAAAAAGCTAAGCTGATTTATGAGGCGGAAGCATATCAGATTGCAAAGGGAATTGGAGAATTGGCTCCGGTTTTATGCGGTAATATCGATTTTATCATTCTTACCGGCGGAATTGCCCACTCTGAAATGATGACCGGCATGATCACAGAACGAGTAAAATATATCGCACCCGTAGAAGTAATGCCGGGGGAAGTGGAAATGCAAGCCCTTGCTTTCGGTGTACTGCGAATCCTGCGGGGGGAAGAATTGCCTTCCATCTTTATTGATTAATTGATTTAAGTTAATAATATTTATAAGCTTAAAAAGGAGATAGCGTGAAAAATACTCGAAATGAACTGAAAAAAAGGCGCACGAAGCTAAGACCT
>CAZTEH010000133.1:0-8985 GCA_964612345.1 uncultured Oscillospiraceae bacterium
AAATCAATATCCGTAACCCCAAACCGCAATAGGTACGGAAGTTTGTCTTTCCTCATTTTGAGTTGGGGCTGTTGGCCATGTGCCGTCCGCGGGAATTGCGGAAACCGGCAGTGAATCTCCTTTTCCTTCAATCATTCGGGCTGTTACATCTTTTACAAACTGCGTGGCATGGGCTGGAACAGCGGGCCTCATCATTATGGCGGATGTCACATTGGCAGGCACAGGAATTTCAATAATGCCTTCTATGGCTTTGTCCACAGCAGCATAGTTCTTCTGGAGAATTTTGTCACCTTTCTTTGCATAAGAAGAGTGGATTTCTTTTTTTATTGCTTTTATGGCATCATCTTTCGGAATAATACCGGATATCACAAAAAAAGCGGTTTGCATAATCATGTTTATCCGGGATCCGAGACCAAGCTGTCCGGCAAGAGTAACAGCATCAATGATGTAAAGCTTCATTTTTTTTGCAATAAGCTGTTTCTGTACCTCAACGGGAAGTGAATTCCACACATCATCTTTTCCGCGACTGGTATTTAACAGAAAAATGGCTCCCTCTTCTGCCTGGGAAAGCATATCGTGTCTTATAAGAAAGGATTCATTGTGACATGCCACAAAATTAGCATCCGTAAGCAGGTAAGGGCTATGTATCATTTCTTCTCCGAACCTGAGATGAGAAATTGTCAAGGAACCGGACTTTTTTGAATCATAGGCAAAATAACCCTGGGCATAGTTTTCTGTTTCAGTTCCGATAATTTTGATTGTATTCTTGTTTGCTCCAACAGTTCCATCAGCTCCCAGTCCATAAAAAAGAGCGCGGAAGGATTTATCATTGAGACGGAAGGATTCATCAACCTTAAGGCTTGAGAATGTTACGTCGTCTTCAATGCCTACGGTAAAATGATTCTTTGGAGATTTTGCAGCAAGATTATCATATACGGCTTTTACCATGGCAGGTGTAAAATCTTTTGATCCGAGACCGTAACGGCCTCCAACCACTACAGGATATTTACCCCATCTGGATAATCCTTTCTCGTGGGCTTCTCCGAGGGCTGTCCTGACATCGAGATAGAGGGGTTCCCCAATAGCTCCGGGTTCCTTTGTCCGGTCAAGGACTGCAATAGATTTTACGGTTGAGGGAATTGCCGCAGCAAAGGCTTCTATGTCAAAAGGCCTGTACAAAGCGACCTGAATAAGACCAACCTTTTCTCCTTGTTCGTTCAGCATATTGATCGTGCCCTGGATTGTTTCCCCTGCCGACCCCATAACAACAATAACGCGCTCGGCATCTGAATCTCCAATATAATCAAAGAGCTTGTAAGCGCGTCCGGTCAAGCCGGCAAATTTGTCCATTGCCTTTTGGACTATTGCAGGTGTTTCCATATAGAATTTATTGCAGGTTTCTCTTCCCTGAAAATAAACATCCGGGTTTTGAGCGGTTCCCCTGATGACCGGGTGATCCGGAGTCAGGCCCCGAGCCCTGTGTTCCATAACAAACCCGTCGTCGATCATTGCCCGCATATCTTCAAAGGTCAATTCCTCGATTTTCTGGACTTCGTGGGATGTCCTGAAACCGTCGAAGAAGTGCAGGAAAGGCACCCTCGACTCAAAAGTGGCTGCCTGGGCAATAAGAGCAAAATCCATTGCTTCCTGGACATTTTTCGAACAGATCATAGCAAAACCGGTTGACCTTACAGCCATGACATCGGAATGATCCCCGAAGATGCAAAGTCCCTGTGTAGCCAATGAACGAGCTGTTATATGAAAAACAGTGGGTATGAGTTCCCCGGCAATTTTATACATATTAGGCATTAACAATAAAAGGCCCTGGGAAGCAGAGATAGTGGTGGTAACAGCTCCCGCTGTGAGAGAGCCATGAACAGCTCCGGCAACCCCTGCTTCTGACTGCATCTGGCTTACCAAGGGGACCGAACCCCATATGTTGAGTCCTTTTTGGGTTGACTTGGCATCGCAAATCTCTGCAATGGGTGAGGATGGCGTTATGGGATAGATGGTGATAATTTCATTCGTGGCATGGACAACATGCGCGCATGCAGCATTTCCCTCTACCGTGATCATTCTTCTTTTCAAAGTACCTCCATGGTTGATAAAAATAGTATGCTCATAACGTCTTTTAGCTTGACGTTTTGTTGATAGAAGATTTCATTCTTAATCAGCTTTATATGCATTTATCATGCCTCTTGACCTGTTTTTTTATAAGTATTATAATTTCATTATGTTATGACTCACCAATGTATAGTTTATCTTGTTAAAGAAAACAAATATTTGAAATATTTAGATCAGATATATAGAAAAAATGCGAAAAGTTACTATTCGATGCCGAGTTTTCTTCTTCTGTAACGAAAAGTATGATGATTCAGGTTAAGTAACTGGGCTGCCCTGCTCTCATTCCCCTTGGACAGATGAAGCGCTTCTTTGAAATAGAAGGTCTCAAGAGACCGTTCCAGATTTTCAAGATCCGCGCCTGACTCATCAAGGGGATCAAAAAATAATCCTTTTCTATTCGGTCCGCAGAATTCCGAATTCTCCACATAATTCATATCAGGATTTATACCAATATCATCTTTTGTTATTTCGCTTCCTTTACACGTTAATACAGCTTTTTCAATGAGATTTTTCAGTTCTCGAACATTGCCTTCCCACTGATGATTCATTAACGATTGTCGAGCCTCAACTGATAATCCGGTAACGTTTTTTGAGAATTTATTATTGAACTTTATAATAAAGTATTTGACGAAGGGAATGATATCACCGGGACGCTCTTTCAATGAGGGAACCTTAACCTTAATAACGGCAATTCTGAAATATAGATCTTTTCGAAAATGACCTTTTTCCATCATCTCTTCCAAATCCCTGTTAGTCGCTGAAACCACTCTGGTCTGCACCTTCATCTTCTTTGTGCCTCCCAGCCGGTAAAATTCCCCTGACTCAAGAAAACGCAGGAGTTTTGCCTGAGCTTCCAGACTGAGATCTCCCACTTCGTCGAGAAAAAGAGTTCCATTGGCTGATTCTTCAATGAGCCCTTTTTTCCCTGACAGAAGCGCTCCGCTAAAAGCGCCCTTCTCGTACCCGAACAATTCACTCTCGATCAAATCCTTTGCAATAGACGCGCAATTAACAGGAATTAAGGGTCCCTTGAAGTTGGGGCTCCGATAATGAATTGCGGCTGCAATCAGCTCCTTGCCTGTACCTGTCTCGCCCAGTATGAGAATCGGCGTATCAGGACTTTTTGCAACCTCTTCGACAAAACCCATTACATCAAGGATCGCGTTGCTCTCCCCGATAAAACAGGGGACATTTTCATTGAGATATGCCTCCTGAAGAGCCCGAACCTCCTTTTTTAATCTGGTCGTTTCAATTGCATTTCGAACAATTACCTCCAGACCCTCCATGTGGATCGGTTTTACAAGATAATCATGGGCTCCGGTCTTCATGGCGGAGACAACGCTTTTGAAATCCTCATAGGCAGTGACCATTATTACCAGAACATCAGGAAATTGTCTTTTAATTATTTCCAGCGCTTCAATCCCATCCATATCAGGCAGGCCGATATCAAGCAAAACCAGATCAGGCGGGTCCTGCGCCATAGCTTCAAGAGCTGTCCCGGCTTCAGAAAAAGTCTCGACACGATAACTTGTCTCAAGAGCCATAGCAATCCCTTTCCTTATCGTTGGTTCGTCATCAATTACGTATATACAAAAATTAATCATTCATGGAGTATCCTTTTTTCTTTTTTTAACGGCAATTCGATTCTGAATTCTGCTCCTCCCGGATCGCAATCATCGACTGTGAGTGAGCCTCCATGATCAGCAACAATTCTGTAGCACATACTTAAGCCAATCCCTGTATTGCCCTCTTTTGTCGTATAAAAGGGGTCAAATATTTTTTTCCTGATATACAAAGGCACGCCGGGGCCGGAATCGGAAATTGTTACTATTATACAATCATTCCGCGCTGACGAGGCCACATTTATTTTCTTTTCATTGACCGTGTTCTTCATGGCCTCTTTAGCGTTTGTAATCAAATTCAGAATTACCTGCTCAATTAATTGGGAGTCGGCATAGCATAAAGGCAGGCCTTCTGCCAGGGAAACATTGAGCGTTATTCCGGTCTTACGCAGGACGACCGATGAAAAATTTACAGCATTCCGGATAGGCTGATTAATGTTGATTCGCATTAATTTAGGTTCGCCTGGTTTAGAAAAATCCATCACCCTCCGTATTACCGATTCGATTCTGTTCGATGCTGACTGGAGTTCACTGATAATTCCTTTCGCTTTTTTCGTGTTTTCCGGCTTATCAATAATTTTCTCCAGGTTACTCAGATAAATATTTATACCGGAAAGCGGGTTTCGAATTTCATGGGCAATACCGGAGGCCACACGACCAAGTGATGCCATTTTATCTTCTGCCCTCAAGAGAAATTCCAATTCTTTTGTTCGTGTCACATCCAGCTTATTTACAAGAATAGCTTCGCTTCCCATGAAGTCAATTAAGCTGGCCCTGCAGTGGACCCATTTCATCTCAGGAGCTGTGTTTTGCAGTCCGGGAACAAAAAACCTGAAATCAATATCCAAATTTCGTATTTCTCCTGAAATTATTTTCTTAAAACCTTCATTAACGTTCATCATATCTTCCGGATGAATGCTTGAAAGATCTCCCTTTCGGAATAATTGCGCTAGGGGACCTGATAGCCTTTTTTCTTCCGGGTTTTCATAAACAATACGACCTTTCTGAACAATAAAAATACCTGTAGGTGAGTTTTCAACTACTGTACGAAAATTTCTTTCATTCTTCAGAAGAATCTTCTCTGTTTGTTTTTGCTCAATAATCCTTGTGACGAGACCGGCAACAGTGCTGACTAATTGCTTTTCCGTGTCATCAAAGCCGCAATCATTATGATAAACTTCAAGAACGCCCTTATTGACGCCGTGTATGATAAGATCGTAACTGAGTCTGTCCGGAGATTGAGAAAAATTATCTGAATAAAAAATCCGTTTCCCCAAAGTAACTTTTACATGGGTATTCGCATGACGTTTTAGAAATGATGAAAGCATATGCACTGTTTTCTGAATAATATCATCCAGTGAAAGATCTTTCTCTTCAATAAGGAGTGAAATCCCGTAAAGACAATAAACTTCGAGCTCTCGTTGTTCAAGTTCGCGCGCCTGTTTTTCGAGCTTCTGCTCCATACGGGCATGTTTATCTTCCATTGCCTGAAGCTCCTGTATCCTGTTCTGAAGTTTTCTCATTTCATTTAAGTGCTGTATGTTTTTGTCTTTATTTATCCTTTTCATCTCTAACTCATAGTTGTCTTATAATAATAATCGGGCAATTAAACATGTCAAAGGTCGTCATGCCGGAAAGGAGGAATTCTATCCCCCAACCACATGCATCTTCATAAAATTCGTCTTGCCGGAGGAGGTTGCCGGTGGATGGCTTGCTACGATTACTATCCTGTCCCCCTTTTTTGCGTATCCCGATTTTACCAATAGTGTATCCACTTCGTTGATCATATCATCCGTACTTTCCATATGCTTTACACAATGCGGGCTTACTCCCCAGTACAGAGCCATTTGCCTGACAACTTTATCCTCAGGCGAAAAAGCTATTACTGAAGCGTGCGGCTTGAATTTGGATATAAGGCGCGCGGTGAATCCCGATCGCGTGAAGGCCACAATCCAACTGGCGCCCACATCCTCTGCCACGTGCGACACGGCATGAGCAACAGCTTCAGGAAACTCATAAATACCGCTATGAATAAATGTGGATGCATGAGCTTTCGTTGAATCTGCCTCTACATTCTCTGTATACCTGATAATTCTGTCCATAACTTTGACCGCCTCAATAGGGTATTTCCCTGCCGATGTCTCACCGGACAGCATGAGAGCGTCCGTTCCATCTAAGACGGCATTGGCAACATCGGTAGTTTCAGCCCTTGTCGGTCTTGAATGCAGGGTCATCGATTCAAGCATCTGAGTGGCAGTTATTACGAGACGTCCGCTTTTATTGGCTTTTTCTATGAGCATCTTCTGATACATAGGGACTTCTTCCAGGGGCATCTCAACGCCTAAATCACCCCTTGCAACCATTATACCGTCCACTTCGTTCAGAATGGCGTCAATGTTTTTTATTGCCTCTTCTTTTTCAATTTTTGCTATTATGGGTATCTGCGCGCCTTTTTTTGAAAGCCACTTCTTTACGGTTATTACGTCAGTCGGTGTTCTCACAAAAGACAGGGCCACGAAATCAACACCTTTCTGAATGCCGAACTCAAGATCTATTTTATCCTTATCCATAAAAGAACCCGGTTTTATCTTCATGCCCGGGAGGTTAACGCCTTTGTGCTCTTTTAATATCCCGCCTTCAATAACCGCTGCTGTTAAAAAATCCCTTTCTTTTTTCAATACCTGAAGTTTCATGAGTCCGTCATCCAGAAGGATTGTGTCCCCCGGAACAGCATCGTTTACTAACCACGGGTAAGAGACAAATATGCGCTTTTCATCGCCCATATCTTCACCTGTCACAATGGATACCTGCTCCCCTTTATTCAGGTGTATTTTCCCGCCTTTCAACCCCCCTACCCTGATCTTGATGCCCTGGAGATCCTGAAGGATGGCCACATTTTTTTGAAGCTTTGCGGCGATTTTTCTAATTTTATCTATGATATCCCCATGGAAAGCATGATCGCCGTGCGAAAAGTTCAGCCTTGCCACATCCATACCATTTTCGATAAGCGCCTTTAATTGCTTTTCACTGCTTGTCACCGGCCCGATTGTGCAGACTATCTTGGCTTTTCTCATAAAATACCCCCTGATTTCAATTCCGTGAACATCGTTGACCTGTCTTAATATTCTTACGTTCTATCATTAAATTCCTTTTAATTATATCAATTTATTTTTCATTAAGTCTATAAAGATTGAAAGTGTATATATTGATATTGGCTTCAAACCGGGTACGGGCATTTCTGCCGTCATATTGTTTACTGAGATATCATCCAAACTTTAACATCTCAACAACCAAATATGATATATTCTTCAACAGACTAATGATAAGTGTCCGAAATATAATTATACGATTTGGCGTGCTCAAGCTCTCCATGGTTTTAACTTTATCCTGTGTCATCGTTTCTCTTGCCATCTATATAATATTAGCCTTTCTTACGGGTATTTCCATCCGAACTGTAGGTGTTGCCATATCCACCTTGACCCCTTTAATAATGGCGCCGATATTTTGTATAACGATTCTGAATGTTGTCCGTTCGTTTTATCGCGCTCAAGAGGAGATCATGAAGGCTCATGCAGAACTGGAGCGAAAGGTTGCAGACCGCACTCAAGAGCTTCAAAGGACAAACGAGCAGCTAAGAGAAGAAATTCAGGAGAGGAAACAGGCAGAACAATATTTGCGGGACAGTATAACGCTGCAAGAGACACTGCTCTCAAACCTCGCCGTCGGGGTGATTATTGTTGATCCCGATAGCAGAAAGATTGAGGTTGTAAATGATTTTGCTGCGGCTATGTTTGGTATCGGGACAGAGTATATTGCCGGACATCGATGTCACACATTTGTCTGCCCGGCAGCCGAAGGCGCCTGCCCCATATGCGACCTGGGCCAGACAGTTGACAACTCGGAAAAGGAGATGTTATGTGCCGACGGGAGCAGACGTCCGATTCTGAAATCTGTTAGAAAGATACAAATGTTGGGTCAGGAAAAACTGCTGGAATGCTTTATAGATATCACAGACCGCAAACTGGCAGAGGAAGAAAACAGACATATTGAAAAACTTTCCGCCGCACTTGAGATGGCCGGAGCAATCTGCCATGAACTAAATCAGCCGCTTCAGGTGATCAGTGGCCGTATTGAAATCCTGTCTATGGAAAACAAGGATGACCGAACACGTAAATCGCTTGAAATAATTAACGATCAAGTGTATAGGATAGGCAAAATAACAAAAAAACTAATGGGAATAAAAAAGTATTCAACCCGTGATTATACAGAAACCATCAAAATCACGGATATAGGCCAAACAACCGAAGGCGATATCCAACAGCTCAAACTTGATAAAGGAGAATATCCGTTATGAAAGAAAAAAAGATCCTCATCGTTGATGACGAGGTTGCCATTCTTGATGTGTTGAAAGAAATGTTTACCATGAACGGTTATGAGGTTCTGGTTGCTGAAAATGCGGAAGAAGCACTGGAGATACTGGGCAATGAAAGTATCATGGTAATGTTCCTGGATCTTAAACTTCCGGGAATGAATGGCATTGATCTTTGCAGGCAGATACGTAAAAATGACAACTTTGCTATAATCTATGCCCTTACCGGTTATGTGAACATTTATGGTTTTTTGGAATGCCGCCGTGCCGGTTTTGATGATTATTTTATAAAACCTGTGAATATGAAAACTCTCCTGGAGGCGACTGAAATTGCTTTCAAAAAAATAGAAAGATGGAAGATTGATGAAGATGATTTACTGTAGGATTTGATTCACAACCATTGCCGATCAAGGTCAGTTGAGGGAATGCATTCTCTTTCATCATATAAACTACAACGCTACAATGAATGACCCATGCTTGATTTGTAAGTAGGCGTTAAAATAGTCCCATACTCTGGTTTTTCTGTTCAACAGACTGAGGCTGTAAAATTTTCCTCAAACAACGAGGCTTGCAGCCACAGTCACCAAATGCGCAAGTCTCTATATCTGCGGCCTTGGTTTGTCTCCCAGTTTTTTTACATTTACCGTTGCCGGGGCTTCCTGGATTTGCTCTTCCATGAAAGAGACTAAAACCCGCAGTTCATCAAGGAATGTCTGGAGATCCTGTTTTGTGTACATTCCTGCCTTCTTCTCAAAGTATGATTTTGCATTTTGTAAGACCACAACCTTCTTTTTCATAGGCATAGGTTTTGATGGTGATTTCCCCCCGACTAAGACACTCGAGGGCAGGCCCCCGACTAAGACACTCGAG
>CAZTEH010000134.1:0-8984 GCA_964612345.1 uncultured Oscillospiraceae bacterium
ATCTACGAACCAGAGATTCGTGATTTTCCAGCCTAAATTCTGTCAACGTCTCTAACGTCCGCAGGCGGACTCCTACGCAAGCGAAGCTTGCTACGCTGTCCGTTTTGCCACTGCGGCTGAAGCCGCGGCAAAAAGGCAAAGAGCCGGACAGAATGTTTGACGATGAAAATCTACGAACCAGAGATTCGTGATTTTCCAGCCTAAATTCTGTCAACGTCTCTAAAGAGCCGGACAGAATGTTAAAATGAAGTGAAGAATAAAACGGAGGACGGAATGAGGAATAAGGTTTGCCTGATCCATACCGGAGGCACGATTGGTATGGCAAGAACAGAGCATGGATATGCACCGAAAAGAGGATTTATACAGTCGATTCTCTCCGGGATCAATGAACTGAATTCGGAGGAGATCCCCTCATTTGATCTCATTGAGTATGACCCCCTGCTGGACTCCTCGAACATATCCGTTAAGGAATGGGTCAAAATAGCGCAGGACATCAAGGATAAATATGACGAATATGACGGTTTCGTTATTCTTCACGGCACAGACACCATGGCCTATACGGCTTCTGCCCTTTCCTTCATGCTGGAGGGGCTTTCCAAGCCTGTCATATTAACGGGATCCCAGATCCCGCTGTGTGAAATCAGAAATGATGCCCGCGACAATCTGATCACCTCGTTGATGATTGCAGGGAATTATCATGTCCCCGAGGTGTGCCTGTTTTTCGGCAATGAGCTTTACCGAGGCAACCGTGCCACCAAGATCAGCTCCGATGAATTGATCGCCTTTGATTCCCCGAACTACCCGCGGCTTGGAGAAGCGGGAGTAAGGATCATCATCGATGAAAACGAGATACGGGACGCGGGAACAGAGCTTAAGCTATCGAAATTTGAGCCGCAGCAGATCGCCGTGCTGAAAATTTTTCCCGGAATCCAATTCGAAATCTTCGAGAATATCCTGACCTCCGATTTGAAAGGGATCGTTTTTGAGGCCTTTGGAGCAGGCAATATTCCGGCGAATAAAGGCGCATTGAACAGGATCCTGAAAATGGCAGAGGAGAACGGTACCATTATCGTCGTGTGTACCCAATGTCTGAGAGGCTCCGCCATGATCGGAGAATATGAAACCAGCCTCAGCTTTGCAAATGCCGGAGCGGTCAGCGGTTATGACATGACGGTGGAAGCGGCGGTCACAAAGCTTTATTACCTGTTGAGTCTGAATGATGATCTGGACATGGTGAAGAAGCTGATGGGAACCAATTTAAGAGGTGAAATGTCCGTATTCAAGACAGTGCAAAGGAATCAGTGATTCAGAAAGGAATGCCGTCGTCGGGCGGCAAGACAAAGGTGAAGAGATGAAAACAATAGGAATGATCGGCGGAATGAGCTGGGAAAGCACAGTTACATATTATCAGGTAATCAATGAAATCATAAAAGAAAAACTGGGCGGCTTCCATTCTGCCAAGTGCCTTCTCTATAGTGTGGACTTTCATGAAATCGAGGAGTGCCTCACCGGCGGCGATTGGGAGAGAGGCGCGGAAATTTTAACGGACGCGGCCCTTCGACTGGAACGGGGCGGTGCAGACTTTATCATCATTTGCACCAATACGCTGCATAAGGTTGCAGACAAAATCCAGGAAAGAATATCCATACCGATTCTGCACATCGCCGAAGTCACCGCTAAGGAGCTGAAAGAGAATCATATTGACAAAGTAGCTTTGCTGGGAACAAAATATACAATGGAGCAAGACTTTTACAAGGAGCGGCTGATACGAAACGGAATTACGGTAATGATTCCGGAGGAACGGGACCGGGAGAGGATCAATACGATTATCTTTCAGGAATTGTGCCTGGGGATCATCTCGGATGAGTCCAAGATGGAATATTTAAGAATCATTGACGACATGATGACGCAGGGAGCCCGGGGGATCATCCTGGGATGTACGGAAATAGGACTTTTGATTAATCAAGACGATACGAAAGCACCGCTGTTTGACACAACCGTTATTCACGGGAAACGGGCAGCCCTCTATTCGATTGGCAAGGAATAAACAGCACGATACAATCAGAAAATAATAAAGGAAAGATCGCGAGGTACGAAAAATGGATTGGAAATTTGTTTTAGCCCTGGTATTCGCGTTGATTGTGGCAGTATTTGCAGTACAAAACGCAGGGGCTGTTGATATCAGCTTTCTGACGATGGAACTTTCAATATCGCAGGCCCTTGTCATATTAATTTCGGCGGCCTTTGGTGCGCTGGTCGTTCTGCTGCTCAGTCTGGTGCGCTGGATTAAATGTCAATCAAAAATAAAAAACCAAACAAAGACCATCAGTTCTCTCGAGCAGGAAAACAAGCAGTTGAAGATGAAGCTGGAGATGGAGGAGTTTCAATTACCGGTTGACAAAATAATAAATGAGTGATAACATGATATTAACTTAATAGATTCTTCAGGGCGGGGCGCAATTCCCCACCGGTGGTAAAGCCCACGAGCCGCAAGGCATGATTCGGTGTAATTCCGAGGCCGACAGTACAGTCTGGATGAAAGAAGAAATGAAAATACGGGAAACGGTATTTGATGACTTGCTCTGGAATATTTTATATATTTCAGAGCTTTTTTATTAAAACGAAAACCGGTCTGCCGTACTAGATTTACACCCTGAACTTAAGTTCAGGGTTTTTTGATTTTGCAGTATAAAGCTGCATGGAGGGTCAATTCATGGATACGGATTATATGAAAAGGGCATTGGAACTGGCGGAAAACGGGACCGGCAGAACAAATCCCAATCCGATGGTGGGAGCGGTCATCGTAAAAGACGGCAGAATCATCGGGGAGGGTTGGCACGAAACGTACGGGCATGCCCATGCCGAGGTAAATGCAATCAATCATGCCGGGAGGAACGCAGAAGGATCCACGGTCTATGTGAACCTGGAACCCTGCTGCCACCACGGAAAGACTCCTCCATGCACCGAATTGCTCATCAGTAAGGGGGTGAAATGTGTCGTGATCGGGACGCTTGATCCGAATCCACTGATCTCCGGAAAAGGAGTGCAAAGGCTGAGGGACGCGGGCATTGAAGTAACCGTTGGAGTGATGGAACAGGAATGTAAAAGACTCAATGAGGTTTTCTTTTCCTATATCCAAAAGCGGCGGCCATTTGTCGTATTGAAAGCGGCAATGAGCTTTGACGGAAAAATTGCAGCTCCGTCGGGAGAATCCAAATGGATCACCGAGGAAGCAGCAAGAAGGGATGTACAGCGCTTAAGGAATCGGTATTCCGCCATCATGGTGGGGGTCGAAACCGTGATCAAGGATGATCCGGAACTGACCTGCCGCATGGATGGAGGAAGAAATCCGCGGAGAATCATATTGGACAGCAGTCTTCGGATTCCGCTGGGCAGCAAAGTGCTGACCGATCAGAAGACGAACCGCACCATGATCGTATGCACCGAAAGGGCTTCCCCGGAGAAGGCGGACCGGCTCAAAGCTTTGGGCACGGAGCTGCTGTACTGCAGGAGTAAAGACAACCGCATCGATCTGGAGGATCTGATGGAGAAGCTCGGCAGCCTTTCCATCGACAGTATCCTGCTGGAGGGCGGCGCTACGGTAAATGATTCGGCTTTCTCTCAAGAGATCGTTGATAAAATCATTCTGTACGTCGCCCCGAAAATAATCGGTGGTGAAAGATCAAAAACCATCGTTGGCGGCCATGGTATCGACCGGCTGGATCAGGCGTATCCGTTATACATCGAGTCGATGGAACGAGTTGGGGAAGACTTGAAGATCACGGCATATCGAAAGGAAAAAGGAAAATGTTTACAGGAATCATCGAAGAAATCGGGCAGGTAGAACGAGTTGTGAAGGGGGTGAACTCTTCCAGGCTTCGAATCAGAGCCCATGCGGTTTTAGAAGGCACCGGGATCGGAGACAGCATCTGTACCAGCGGAGTCTGCTTGACGGTAACGAAGCTGGAGGGGGGCTGCTTTGAGGCAGATGTGATGGCGGAAACCATGCGGCGCAGCAGGCTTGGAAGCTTATCCGCCGGCAGCAGCGTTAATTTGGAGAGAGCGATGCGTTCAGGCGGAAGGTTTGGCGGTCATATGGTCAGCGGGCACATCGATGGCAGCGGCAGGATCAAAGGGATTTCACAGGAGGATAACGCGGTATGGCTTACCGTTTCCGCAGAGGAAACACTGCTTCGCTATATTGTGGAAAAGGGTTCCATCGCAATCGATGGAGTCAGCCTGACCGTCGCGTCTGTTGACCAGACCGGATTCAGGGTTTCGGTGATCCCTCATACGGGAAGGGAAACCACCCTGCTAAAGCTCAAAATCGGGGATGCAGTAAATCTGGAATGCGACATCATAGGGAAATATGTTGAGAAGCTGCTCGCCCGGGAACAATCTCAAACAGGAAAAACGGATCCGCTTTCGGAGCTGTTTTTAAAAAATAATGGATTTTATTAATGAAAAGGGAACAGGAGGTTTCAAATGAATTATCAATTCAGCAGCATTGAAAATGCAATCGAGGATATGAAAAGAGGAAAAATGGTCATCGTGGTGGATGACCCGGGGAGGGAAAATGAAGGTGACCTCATTATTGCCGCCGAAAAGGCAACGCCGGAAGCGGTGAATTTTATGGTGAAGCATGCAAGGGGTCTGGTATGTATGCCAATGGAGGGAACGGATCTGGACCGTCTCGGGGTTCATGCCATGGTGGAAAAAAATACGGATAATCATGAAACTGCATTCACCGTATCCATTGATTATAAGGATACAACGACGGGCATCTCCGCCTTTGAACGGGCGCTGACCATAAAGGGACTCATCGATGAGCAGGCAGAGCCGGATGATTTTCGAAGGCCGGGACATATCTTTCCGCTCAGGGCCAGAGAAGGTGGTGTTTTAAAGCGCACCGGACATACGGAGGCAGCCGTTGATCTGGCAAGGCTCGCAGGCTTCAAGCCTGCCGGAGTGATCTGTGAGATTCTCAATGAAGACGGAACGATGGCCAGGACGCCTGAATTGATGGACTTCGCAGAGAAGCATGGAATCGGAATCATCACGATCACGGATCTGGTCGCCTATCGAAGTAAAAAGGAAAGCCTGGTGGAATGTGTTGTGGAGACCAGACTTCCGACGAAATACGGCCTGTTCAAGATCCGCGGCTACCAGAACAAGATCAACGGAGAACATCATGTTGCTTTGATTATGGGAGAAATTGACGGAGAAGAGCCGGTGCTGACCAGAGTCCACTCGGAATGCCTGACAGGAGATGCACTGGGATCCATTCGATGCGACTGCGGCGATCAGTATGCCGCGGCGATGGCGCAAATTGCAAAGGAAGGTCGGGGGATCCTGCTTTACATGCGTCAGGAGGGGCGGGGAATCGGCCTCATTAATAAGCTGAAGGCATATGCGCTCCAGGATGAAGGGATGGACACCGTTGAGGCCAATCTGGCTCTGGGTTTTGAAGAGGACCTGAGGGACTACGGCATCGGAGCACAGATTTTAAAGGATATCGGAGCAGGAAAGCTCAGGCTTATGACCAATAATCCCAGAAAGGTTAAAGGGCTGGAAGGTTACGGACTGGAGATTACGGAACGTGTTTCAATCCAAATGGAAGCCAATGAAGAGAATGTTTATTACCTGAAAACGAAACAGCAGAAGCTCAACCACATGCTTGCATATTAAAAGAAAGGAAGTAGAATGATACTCATTCGAAAGTAAAAAAATGAATTTGATTCAAGGAAATTTAATTGCACAGGGGCTGAAGATCGGGATCGCAGCCGCACGATTTAATGAATTTATCGTCTCGAAGCTCATAGGAGGCGCGGAAGACGGTCTGCTGCGCCATGGCACAGAAGCAGAGAACATTGATCTTGTCTGGGTGCCGGGGGCCTTTGAGCTGCCGTTTGCCGCAAAAAAAATGGTTTCAACCGGAAAATATGATGCTGTGATTTGTCTTGGCGCTGTGATCAGGGGATCCACCTCCCATTACGATCTGGTTTGTGCCGAGGTTTCCAAAGGTATCGCGAATGTGGGGCTGTCCAGTCAGATCCCTGTTATTTTCGGCGTCCTGACCACCGATACCATAGAACAGGCCATCGAACGGGCCGGAACAAAAGCAGGAAATAAAGGTTTTGATGCGGCGGTTTCTGCAATCGAAATGGTAAATCTGATGACTGATTTGGAAAAGAGCATGGTCAAAAACTTTTAAACCGCAGTGAAATGGGTATTTAATTTTTATTCATTTTGTGATAAAGTTTAGAAATTACAATAGTTGCAGGTGGTTAAACATGAAAAAGATATTCTCTGACGTTTTAAAATTGGTAAAAAAGATTCTCACTGCAATACTTGCAATCGTAAAAATTCCTTTTACGATTGTATTTACTTTGGTGAAAAAATTCTTTTCTATATTAAAAATAAATATCTTTGCCGGTTCCGGGAAGAAAAGAAAATTCATTGCTATTTTTCTGCTGTTGATTTTGATTGCAGCGGCACTGTTTGTATTTGTGAACTCTCGGGGAGAGACGGAAGAAAAGTCGGCAGAAGGAAAAAAGACGGAAAGTGCCCAGAACGAGAACGAGGCAGAAAAAGCAGAAGAATCCGATACAGGAAATCTGGAAAACCATTTGGGATCGGATTTTATCAAAACGCTGAAATCAGGGGAATATCTGATCAGGTATCGGACCACAACGGTTTATGATGGAAAATCCTTTGAAGTGGAGACCACCTATGCCGTATCCGGCGACCGTATCGCAATGGTCTCCGAGGACCGGGCAACCATCGTCAGGGACAATAAAGTCTACATGCTGAATCACGCGGATAAAACCATGTTAAGCTGGGCGGTAGACCATACCTCTGATAACCTGAAGCGCATCGATACGGAAGGGCTGGTCTATTTGAGAAGCAGCGAAGAGGGAGGTCTCGTCTGCGAAGAATATACAACGGCATTGACCCATATCAAGCTGTACTTTGATGGAGAAGATCTGGTAAAGATGTCGCCAGATATGAACCGGCAGGACATCATCATGGATATCGTTGAAGTGAGCGAAGAGGTACCGGAAAGTATGTTTCAAGTACCGACCGGCTATCAGTCAACAAGTATATAAATTATATTTCTTTGCCGGCTTCCCTGAGAATGGTTACATAGACCAACAGTTCTTCTCTGGAAGCAACATTCAGTTTCATATAGATCCTCTTGTTGTGAGTTTTGATCGTGTTGATGCTCAGGCAGAGGATCTTTGTTATTTCTTTCGCGGTGTAACCTTCCACATATAAGCTGAATACAGCTCGTTCCGCAGGTGACAGGTGTTTCGTGTTCCGGACAAATTCATCGAAAACCGATTCCGGGAGCGAATCATTGATTTATGAGATCACAATCGAACATACACCAAGATAAAATTAATTATGACTGTGATGCAAAATACCAATGGAGGAATTCGCTTTTGCGAATTCCTCCATTGGTATTTACAAAATGATTTGGCAGAGTAACCGTTAAAAACACTTGAGAGAGCAGCCGGCGCAGGATAAACCGCAGCCGCCGTATTTCTCATTGACATTGAAACCATCCTCAGTTGAATCTGTTATCGATTGAACCTGGGCGACGGTAGTATCCGTACCCACCTGAGAAGTCTGTGCCGCACTTTCATCCACTGTGAGGGCATTAACACTTACCCCTGCGGTGGAGGCCAGACTCAACCCAAGCACCATAGCTAATATTGTTTTCTTTGTTGAAGTTTTAAGATTCATTTCAGTACCTCCTTATTGGCATTTTTTACAATTAATACATTCTAAATAATCAATTTCCGGGATCTGCTCACCATGTTCTTTCGTCGTGACGGTAATCGCATCGACCGGGCATTCTCTGATGCACTTTCCACACCCGTTGCAGGAACTGCACCCTATGGCCTCTTCACGCCCGGATATTTTATTGATGATACCCAAAAGTGCTCCATAAGGGCAGATGATCCGGCACCATGGCCTTGAAAGAAACAGCGAACTGATCAAAACGACTGCAAGAAGCAAGATGGAAATCAATGAGCCGCTGAATGTAAACAAGGTTAAAAACGGGTCGTATCTGCAAAAGAGGGTATATCCGGTGATCGCTGTAAATACGATCAGCCATACCAGTACGGCGTATTTGATATATCGGAGTCCTTTGACCCTTTCCAGACCCGGTTTTCCATGATTTAATCCCAGCTTTTTTCCGATTCGGAACGTCAATTCCTGAACGGCACCCAGCGGGCATACGCTGCTGCAGAAGGCTCTTCTTGCTATGAATAGAAAGAGGATCGGCAGAAGCATCAGGATAAGCCACTGGATATATTGACCCGAAGCTACTCCTGCAAGCCTTAATGGCAGATTTTGAAGCGCCCCGATGGGGCAGATACATCCGCCGAAGTAGAAACCAAGAGTTCCCAGACTCATTACGAGTAAGAATAACCGGATTCTGTCTCGGGTATTTCTTTTTATGTTCATTCTGTAAAGGAAAGCGGCAACGATCAGGAACATGGCATATGCCAGGATCAGCATATTATCCTTCACGAACTGCAAGGCATACTCTGCCGGTGATGCTGCAGTGTCATTGGAATCAGCGCTGCTGCCTTCTGCCAAATCGCACAGGCTGTTTCCGTTGGTGTCGCTGTACAGCCTGCAGCCTCTTGTGGTACATTCCTTGCCCTTCGGACATGCTGTATCAGCGTAAACAAACGGGCTGAAGGCGGCGGTCAGCGCAGCCATTAATAATAACATGATTAGAATTGGTCTCTTTTTCATCCGGTCTCCTTTATCAAAGCAATTTTTGCCATGATTTTCCTTTGCTTTATGATTCTATTTTTAACGATGAGCGTGAATTCCGGATGTGGAGTTTATGATAATTTGGTGTTTTTTAAAAAACTGCCGGACTGAATTTTATTCAGTCCGGCAGCTCTTCGTGTATGACGGGCATGCCGTCAATCTATGGTGAAAGTCCACAAGGGGCGTAG
>CAZTEH010000135.1:0-8969 GCA_964612345.1 uncultured Oscillospiraceae bacterium
GCGGAGAATGCAAAACTCCATATCGCCGTGTCATCTGGACAAAAAGAAATGGTGAAAAACAACCCGTATGGCGGTGCCTGAGCCGCCTGGACTACGGAACCAAATACTGCAAGGACTCGGTCACTGTAGACGAGGAAAGCCTCCACGCCGCAATTATGGAAGCAATTACAAACACCCGCAATGATCGTCAAATGCTGATTCCCGTGTTGACCTCCCACCTGGAACGCACGATGCGGGAACAGGCAAGCGGAACCATCAATGTGGAGCAGATCGAACAGCGCATTGCAGAGCTGAAAGCCGCTACAATGGAACTGATCTCGAAAAGCGTCAGCAGTAATACAGTAGGTCAAAACGAGGCACGGCTGAAAGCCATGTCGGATGAAATCAAAGACCTCCACGATATGCTGGTACAATACAAGCAGACAATTGGCACAGAAGACACGATCCAGCACAGGGTGGATGAAATTACAGAGCTGCTCCTCCAGGAACCTGAGAAAAGCGAGTATGATGACATCCTTGTCCGCCAGATCATCGACACTATTCAGGTCATGGATGAGAATACGCTCCTTATCACTTTCAAATGGGGGCTGGAATACAGACAAAGCATTGATACCAAGGTGCGAAAGCTAAAACGAGCAGCATAGGATGCCAATCAAGAGCAATCAAGGATCGGCTAAAAAAGAGTAATCAGAGGGCAGAACCAGGCATGGTTCTGCTTTTTTAGTTGGGGAAAAGAGGAAGAAAAATGGAACTTCATATATTTGAAAACCAAGAGTTCGGGCAAATCCGGACGATGCTTGATCCGAGCGGAAAAATTCTGTTCTGCGGAAACGATGCGGCAAAGGCATTGGGATATTCCGATCCGACCAATGCGCTGAAACAGCACTGCAAAAAAGATGGGGTGGTGTTTCACCACCTCATCGACAACCTTGGCAGAAAGCAGCAGGCAAAATTTATTACTGAAGGCAACCTATACCGCCTCATTTTACGGAGCAAGCTGCCGTCCGCCGAGCAATTTGAAAAATGGGTGGTTGAAATCGTTCTGCCTACTATCCGTAAGAACGTCGCATACATTACGCCGCAAGCACTGAATGATATGCTTGCTAGCCCTGACAGCGCCGCAAAACTGCTACACCAGCTCAGGCAGATTGAGGACAGAGTGGGGGAAATGCAGCCCAAAGCGGATTATTATGACGCCTTAGTTGATACCGGTGTCCTCACCAACATCCGGCAGACCGCCAAGGAGCTGGATCTGCCTGAGAAACTGTTTACTTATCTGCTGGTGGAGATGGAATTTGCCTACAGGACACCAAATAAGCTCTTCATGCCCTATGCATTTATGGTCAATTCGGGATACGTGGAGCTGAAAGAATACACCAACGGTAAGCATGGCGGCGTGTATATGCTTTTTACCCCCAAGGGCAGGCTGTATCTGATGAAACGGATCCAGCAGCGGCTGGCAATCAAAAATGAGAACGAAAAACCGGAAAGGAGCAGCAATGGGTAAGTTCCACGGATACATTTAAAACGAATGGAGGTGCTACTATGAAAAAAATAACAGCGGAAGAACTCCGTACAATGAAGGATATAGAAGGCTTGGTCATTCAGGGCTGCGGAGGTGATTTGAATGAGTGGGTCGACGGAATTAACGGTAAGCTTACCGAACAGGGCATCCTGCTAAATGGATCTGCCTTCCAGAATTTTTCAGTATTTGAGCATGACGGCCGCACGAATCTGCTGTTTCCTATGGATGGAGTGGACCTGGATATGGGCAAGCTGGCGATGTGGCGCCTTGCCTCTCACTCTCAATTCGGCGGCACATGGCTCAGTGATTATCTTCCTAATCAATTGGGTGTGAATATGGATGAGAAGCCGATACGGAAAGAAAAGCCTGACTGTCCGCTGATTGGACAGGATGGCAATATTTTTAATTTGATGGGTATTGCTTCCCGAACATTGAAAGAAAACTGTCTTGCTGAGCAGGCAACGGAAATGTGGGATCGCATCACGTCATGTGGCAGCTATGGTGAGGCGCTCTGCATCATAGGTGAGTATGTCAATATCACATCTGCAAAAGATGTCCAAGAACAAAGCGGTAGTTTTGAGATGAAGCAAAGCTACTGACCGCTGATGCTTCCCACCGGCAGATCTCTGCCGGATACATATATATATAGGATGGCTTATATCGAGTAGGAAGGAGAGGGTGATCGATGGACATGCGCAGGATTTTATGAAATGGTGTCGTTTTTACAGGAATATATGCAAATTACCAAATATATGGTATCATTATTATACCAGTACGGCATATGCAGGGAGGAAATCAAGTCGTGAATAAAAAGCAATGGTCAAAAAGGATAAGCCGACGAACCGATTTTTCTTGTGGATTAGTTCATTTGACTAGATCTCGAGGAGGACTTAGCTCACTAGATATTCTGATTGATATTTTAAAGAATGGCATTCTGAAAGCGAGCCTAGAAGGTTTTATTTGTGGAAAAGATCCGGTTGTCTGCTTTCAAGATGTTCCCCTTCAATCGCTGTCAGAAAATATTCTTTATGAACAGCAGTTAAGGAAAGAAGATGAATCTCAACGGGTAAGATATGCACCCTTTGGGCTTAGGTTTTCAAAGCCATACATATATCGTTTAGGAGGACGCCCAGTTTTTTATGAGGATACAGAAGTCGCTAAAACAATCCTACCTAAAAGTGAATATTGGCGAATAGTAAGGTTTGATTTAAGCGATGATGATAACTTCATTGATTGGACGCATGAACGAGAATGGCGCATTAAGGGTGACTTGCATTTTGACTTAAAAGAAGTTGAAATTCTTTTAAGCCAAGATTACACTTTGGCGAATTTTGTTAATACTTGTAATCGAAATGACATGACACAGGTTCTTCAAGAAGTAAAAGGCATTACAACGCTTAAGAGTATTATTTTTTGATCAACAATTATGTGAGCCCTGAACATATTATCTGATTATCTGGAATGTTCAGGACTAATTTGATAATTGGTTTCCTGGGACATACTTAAATGAATTTAGAGGTCGAAAGGTAATTTTATGAATGCAAAGACTGTATCTTATTTATATTCAAAAATCTTGGAATCAAATAATGGAGCAGGTATAGTAAACATAGATCTGCATGTACATACTCCAGCTTCAAAAGATTTTAAAGGGCCAGAAAACATGACTGAAAAGGAGAAATATCTTTCTCTCATCGATGAGGCAATTGCATATAATCTAGGGATTATTGCCATAACAGATCATAATACTTTTGTGGGCTATAATAAATTAGTTGAATTTATAAAAGAAAATGGAACTACTCAGAAAAAATATAAAGAAATATTAATATTATGTGGCATTGAAATTACCTGTTATTCTAATCATTTACTGGCTATATTCAATTCGAATTTCACAGAAGAATTACAAAATCAGTTTTTACATGAAATTGGGATTGATAAAGAATCACAAGGAACAGAAGAAGCTATGGCTGATGAGCTAGGGCCTTCTGCATTATTGCAAAAGATTGATAATTATGGAGGCATAGCGATTTTAGCTCATGCTGATGCGGAAAAGGGTTTTTTCTATTCATATCTTAATAAAAATGGCAATAATATAGTATTTAAGGGAAAATCATTAGCTAAGATAATTAAATCCCCATATTTATATGGAATTCAAGTCTGTTCAGAAACTGGAGAAAAGCGAATAAAAGACATAATAGCAAACAAAGACTATAGACGGAATGACAGAAAGTTACCTTTTTTATATTTCTCAGATGCTCATGGTTTGGTAATAGACAACCACTATTCTGGTAATTCTGGAAAAAACCTTGGTTCATCATTATCAAAAATTAAGCTATCACACAAGTCATTTAATGCTCTTAAGATGGCATTGACTGATGTGGATACGAGAATAATAAAATCAATTAATCCAAGTACATATTCAAAGATTATTGGATGTGCCATAAAAAGCGATATTATAAAAAGTGAAAATATGGATTATGCTTTTTTTCGTTTTAGCGATCAGCTTAATTGCATTATTGGCTCACGTGGAACAGGAAAGTCTACATTACTTGGTATCATTAATGATGTGTTAGAGTATGAGAAGTATGATTATGAAGAGGAACCATCATATAATGATAGATATGAAACCGCAATAATCTTTATAGAGGTAGAAGGTAAAGTATATGCCATATCTAATGATATTTATGGTCAAGAATACCGAAGTGTCTATATAAAATCACATAATAATTCTTTTAAAAGAATAAAAAAGGATTATAATTTTTTAAATCTATTTTTAACTAAGACTTATCGTCAGGGAGATTTATACAATTATCATACTAACCCAAACAAAACATTAGAATTAATAGATAGCTTCATAATGTGGAAGCATTATGAAGAATATGGTGATTACATCCACATAATCAAACAAACAACAGAAGATGTTGGAGCCTTATTCAAAAAGTGTATGAAGAACAAAAAAGCCCTTATTCCTTTTATGAGAGATGAAGATTTAGACGATCTTTATTTGCAAAAATTTCACACAATATTAGATGCCAATAACGGTGTTTTAAAATTAAGAGATGAATTTGTAGATAATATCAATAAGATATTATCCGGAAAATTAAAATTAAGAATTACTTTTGAACTCGACAATACAAGAACCCATTTCCTACTTGATGCTTTTCCTGAAATTGTGGCTAAAGAAGCAGATAAATACTATGATTATAGCGTAAAGATAAGAAACTTTATGTATAGTATTATTGAGAAATCGAAGGTTAGGGGTAAGCTGGATTTTTTTGCACTATTAATTACCGATCAAATCGATAAAATATTTGACGAGTATTGCATTCCTAGAAATAAAGAGAATGAAAAATATATCTATGATATTAGACGGGCTACTGGACCTACAGAATTATTGCTTTTTTTGAATAATGGTATAAGTTTAGAGTACAATGTAAACTCAGGAATTAAGAAAGCAAAGCCAATTTTTCGAGAAAATACTAAGCTATCATTAGGTCAAAATGCAGTTGCTTTATTATTAATTATATTAACAGCCTCACAAGGATTAAATGATAATCGTCCATTACTTATGGATCAACCAGAAGATGATTTAGACAACTCTTATATATTTAATACTCTTGTAGAAGAATTTAGAAGATCCAAAAATAAACGACAATTAATCATTTCAACTCACAATGCAAACATCCCTGTTTCGGCAGATGCTGAAAATATCTTAGTATTGAAATATAATGGCGAATATGGTTATTTGGATAATAATGGATCATTGGATAATCCAGATATAAGCGAAGCTGTGTTAGACATTCTTGAAGGTGGGGAATTAGCGTTAAAGAGCCGTAATGAGAAATATAGGAATATTGTTAAGATAACAAAATAATAAGGATCGCGAAACCTTAAAGACTGTTTCAAAGTTTGTAAGATAAACAGGAATTTGTCATTGAGTAAAGGGGAAACCTGAGAAGGTGTTATTATAAAAATTCACAGCACCACGGTAATAACAAGAAATTATTGGTCGAAATTGCTGCTGATAAGGAGATGAGTTTATGAGTAAAAAATATAGATCTATTATCAAAGAGGGAACACATCTCGCATCATCTAAAGAAACAGATGGAGCATACCGTGGAGCACTGCTGGATAATGATACGAACCAAGTTGTTGGGCAGGCTGAATGGGAACTGGTTGAAGAAGAGGACTACAATTGGAACTGCTCATATGAAAACTATGGCACCCACGAAAATGTAGAATTATCAGAAGAAACTCAAAAAATGCTCCAAGCTATAGGTACAGTTATAGGTACAGCCTTAGCTGAGCTTGGAATCCATATGATAGAGGCTGGCGTAAGTAAGGCGACTCCGCACGTTAAGCGACTCGTTACAGATAAGGTCGTTCCAAGTGTAATGAAAACAAAGAGTTGGATTGCTGAAAAAGGCGCTACCGGAATTGCCATTATTCGAAATGGGAACTCGAGTAAAACTAAAGCTGAGCAATTGTTAGCTAAAAGGACGAAGAGCAAAACTGATTTTACAGAAATGTCTGCCGCAAATAATACGACTGTTGAGCCATTCGAAGATATTGACAACACGTTTGAAGAGCATAGAGAAAGCATGAGCAGAGAGGAAGCACAACAGCATCTTATTTATATCAGAGGCCTTGCGCTACTTCTTGCAGATGAGATTAGAAGGCTTTCTAATGCTTGTATCAGAGAAGGTAATGAATCACCCGAAAATATTCTGGAGCGACAAAATGCAATAGAGAAACTTACTACCCAGGAAGTCATGAATAGTATAGAACTGTTGCTGGAAAACAAAAATAGATCTCTTTTGGATGAAGTGACATCAATGGTTCTTTCGGAGTTTCTGGCCTGTAATTTTATCATAGACGATAGGCTTGTACCTATAGAAAAGTACAGAATAAAAGATCCAATAAATATAAATTAGGGGTACTTAGCAAGCAATAAAAGAAGATAAGTGAGCAAATCTGTATATCGGTCACCAAATTCCAATTTGTCGATCAATTTATGAGAAAAACTCAAAGTCAGACAAGTTAAAATCGACTGCCTAGTATGTTTGATTTACAAAGTGCAAACTACGGTATGAATTTTAAACAGAAAGTTAGCCGAGTACATTAAAAAGGTTCATATTGAGCAGGAAAGGAGAAACACGATGAAGGCTTTAAAAAATGATTGCACTGTGTTAAATAAAGTTCGTAGAAGAATAAGACGAATACAAGTTAAGATACACTATCTTCGCTCAAAGATTGATGTGGTGATACAGGACAAAATGCCACATATAAAAGTAAGTGAGAAACATGAAAAAAGTGTAAAATGGATTTTAAGATTATTAATGATAATTGGTATTACATCATCTGTCATCGCCTTTTCAACTTGGTATTATTCATTAATATTCTCGATAGCTTTATTTTTCATAGAGCAAATTTTTGAACAGATTATCTTTACTCATACGATAATGTTAGTTCAACCTTTGCCTCAAAATTGGGATGGTAGCAAGTGGACAGGAATGATAATGGCAACTAATGGGAATGATTTATTTCTTGGGTTTGGCTTTTCTGATAAGTCGGTAGGAATTGATTTTTTTAATACGCTGTTTGCTTGGAATGAGGATAGCGATATAAATGATGACAATATTCAATTAACTCTAGTACAGGAAGATAAAGAAAATTATTCGGTACATATCTATCCAACGGTTCAACGAACATTTGTAACGAAAAACTATGACTTACAGGAAAGAAGTTTTGACAAAAGGGAAAACGCAGGTAAGGAATTAAATGTATTGGTAACTCAAATATGCTTTTGTAAAGTGTTTCCCATGTCGCCAACTTGTGCATATAACTATCTAAAAGGAAATGGTCAGAATATTTATATACAATTATTCGATGCATCACGTATTAAGGAAGATGATCCGTCAACATATGGTAATGTAACGTTAATGGATGAAAGAACCATTATGTTTAATAACATAATGGTTTGTAAGCGCAATGAATTAGACAAAGAAAAAAATCTAATGGAATATTACAATGTTCCAAAATACTAATTTCCAATTTGTTGATCAAATTATGAGAAAACTCAAAGTCGGACAAGTTAAAACCGACTATCCATTATGTTTTAACTACGGTATGAATTCTGAACAGAAAGTTAGCCGGGTACATAAAGAAAGGTTCATATTGAGCCGGAAAGGAGAAGCACGATGAAGGCATTAAAAAATGACTACACGAAATATGTGAATGAAATTCGTACTGCTATCGAAAGCTGTTATGCCAATAAATGCGAGCCGTCAAATACCGAACTGATGCGCCTTTATACTTTCATCGGCGGAAGCATCTGCGCCCAAGGGGAAAAAGCCTTTGTGGTTCATCTGGCAGTTATGCTGGGACATCAATTCCCCGAGCTCAAGGGCTTCTCACCTCGCAACCTTCGCAGGATGCGCGATTATTACCGTACCTATGAAAAGTGTCCAGACCTGAAGGGCGAAACCCAAACACTTGGCTGGACGCAAAACACTGTGATTTTGGAATGCTGCGAGAATAACGAGCAGCGTACATTTTATATTGGCCTTGCGTCAGAGCAAAATCTGTCCAAGCTTCTGCTTTTGAAAGCGATTGAAAACGGCACCATTGAGCAGCCGATCCGTGAGATTGATACAATACAAAACATTCCGACCGTGTCCGAGCCTATGAGCGATAATAGCGCTAATAAGTCCGTAGACACAGCGGAGCCGAAGAAAACGGCGTGTATAGCATTTGTGCCGATGTATGGACCTCTCCGCCAAGGGAGCTCTCTGCCTTGTGGAAGAGAAACGGCCAATGACAAAAATGGAAGCGTGCCTGATAACCATCATATAGAAAAGAATCCGTCAAGTTTAAATGAATATCAAAAAAGAAAGGGTAGCTCCTTTTTCATAATATCCATAAGGAGTTTTGGAGAGCGGCTGGGGCCACCTTGGAAAGACCACTATCGGCGACCACCGGAAATAATGTTTACATTAGGTGAATCACCACCCGGCTGGAATAAGATCGCCAAAACGGCATAAAATTTGCTTTGCATAGAATATATAAAGTGGCCGTAAAAACAGACCATATCTTATGATTCGGATTTAAGGATAACTTTCATATAATATTCATGTAATATTTGAAAACCTCCTTAAAAATTTTTAAATTACTATTGTAATCATGAACCCTCTATGATGCAATAAGCCATCAAAAGATATCTGTGTGAGAGTTCGACTCTCCTCCCAATTTTCGGACAGGGGTTCTGATATCATTTTTCCATGCACAATACACAAAGTGTCCGAAAAGGACAAAATAAGAACGCTGAAATGTTGAAATTTCAGCGTTCTTTCATTTTGTCAACGGTTAAAAACAAAAAAATAAGGCATTTAAGCCTTGATTCCCTCCAGTATGGCTGCCGTACCCTTCAAATTGATTGCTCTCCTCA
>CAZTEH010000136.1:0-8655 GCA_964612345.1 uncultured Oscillospiraceae bacterium
TTCAGAGACGCTGGCAGAATTTATGCTGGAAAATCACAACGTTCCGTTCCGGAACAGCATCGCAAACTTCGTTTGCGATGCTGTCCGTTTTGCCGTTACAGCTAAAGCTGTGGCAAAAAGGCAAATTTTAACGTTGTAGATTTTCGTCGTACCAGATATAAAAAAATGCGCCTTAAAAAGGCGCAGGAATAGCAATGCGAGTTCTATTTCTTTTTGTGCCTTACCCCTCAGGACGAACCTTCGGGCGTCAGAACAATATTAAATTGTTAAAAAATTAAACACTTGATACTTTTATTATATAGCAGAGTCCCGATTATTGCAACACAATATGGGAGGCGAAACAAAATAAATCAAAAAATAAAAGAGAGGCATTTATGGACGAGAATCATATGCCTCCCTTTTATAGGTTAGATAGGTTAGAATTCGGATATATGTGTTTCGGATTTACTCACTGAGAAGCCGTTTTAAGGTTTCGTGGACCTTATCTCTCATAAGCGGCTTCAGAAGGAATCCGGAAACGCCAAGTTCATAGCCGGTAACGGCGTAAGTGGGATTATCGGACATCAGTATGATCGGTAAGTTGGGCTTAATGGTTTTGATTTTTCTGACAAGCTCCAGCCCGCTCATTCCGGGCATAAGAACATCGGTTATCAGCACATCCGGGTCCAGATCCTCGATCGCCTTCAATGCGGATACTCCGTTAAAGCAGTTTGCAAGAATCCGAAAGGGGAGTTCTTCCTTTATGATTTCTTCCATTTCATCTATAAAGTGACGCTCGTCATCAACGAGCATGATACCCAACAAATCGTAAGCCCCCCTAAGTTTTAAATTATAATCCTATTCTAAAACAAGGCTCTGACAAAATACTGACAGATTGCACGAAATGATAAAAATAAAAAATGAGTGATAGAAATCTTCGATTTCTGTCACTCATGCTTCTTCATGCTTCATCTTCCGAGAAGATGGCTTGCAGTTTTTTTGCAGCGTCAGCTCCGATATTGTTCATGACCCAGGAGAGATAATAGTCCTGATTCTGATATGCATCAAGGGTTGCCCACTTTTGGATATAATACAGAACGCCTTCTTTGTTTTCATTGCCCATTTCCAATTTGATAATCGATTCCAGCACCTTTTGATACTTCTGAGCAAGGGACTGCTGTCTCCCCATGGACCAGATCCAGCCTTCCTCTTCGAAATAAGCGCCGCTATAGATCTGCTCCGCCTTCACCAGCGCATCCAGGGAAGGCTGTGTATTGCGGTAAGCCTGGTCGCAAGCCTCCCAAAAGAGATCCACATCATATAGGACGCCGATCAGATTTAATCGGTAACAGTGGTCTGCATATTCGATGATGATGCTGCTGTCGCCGATTTCCGCAATATTTTTACGCAGCTGGTACATGATCGTCTGGAGGTAGGTCAAGGCTTTCTGCGGATCGTATTCGGGCCAAATCATTTCGCAGAGCTTTTCTTTATGAACGGGAGCTCCTTGCTGATGAAGCAGATAGGCAAAGATTTCCGAAGATTTATGGCGCCTCCATTTTAGAATGTTATCCCCGGAGGAGACCACCATTTTGCCGAAGGCCTGGATGCTTATTTCGCCGGACGGATTGATGAATGCTTTCTCCTTTTCCAAGAGCTCCTTCTTTATTTTATCAAGGGCTTTATTGAAGCGCTCCTGCCGGATGGGTTTCAGGATATAATCCACTGCATTGAGCTCAAAGGCTTCCGTGGCATAATTATTGAAGGCGGTAATGAAGATGAAACTCATCTCGGGAGATATGGCAGAGAGACAGTCGGCGAGCTCCAGACCTGTCATCTCGGGCATTTGGATGTCCAGCAATGCCGCATCAAAGGTTTGGGTTTGCGCTGCTTTCATGGCGAGCAGCGGATTGCTGCAAGCTTCGATTTCTATGGTTTCATCATAGCATTGAAGGAAATCTTCGATTTCATTTAAGGTGTCCAGTTCATCCTCCACAATTAAAATTCTCATAAAAGAACCTCCTTGCCTGAATTATACGGAACGAAAAAGTATATTACGGTGCCTTGACCCGGGATACTATCGATGTGCAAGCCTTCTCCGTAATGGGTCATGAGCCTCCTATGGATATTCGCCATCCCCACGCCTCTTTGATCTTGTTTCAATTCAAAGAATTTTACGACGCGGTCCGGTTCGATGCCCACCCCGTTGTCACGGACTTCGATCCGTACATGATCCGGTTCCAGCGACGTCGTGATATGAATTTCTCCGCCTTCCATCCTGCACATGATCCCGTGACGGATGGCGTTTTCCACCAAAGGCTGGATGGTAAGCAAAGGCAGGGTGCAGTCCACATCCTCCAGAAGATGATAATGTACCTGCAGCCTTTCCTTGAACCTGGCCTGCTCTATGGAAACATATGCCCGCACAAGTTCCAGCTCTCTGGAGAGGGTGGTGAGGCCTTCGTCATTGTTCAGATCGAAACTGCCTCTCAGATAATCCGACAGATCCAGAATCAGGGATTTTGCTTTATGCGGATCCTTAATGCTGAGAGAGGAAATCACGCTTAATGCATTATGAATAAAATGAGGCTTGATTTGTGCCTGCAGGAAAGACATTTCCGTTGTCGCCAATTTATTGACCGCTTTTTTCAGTCTCACCAGGCTGTTCACTCTTGCCATGAGTTCATCCACTTCAAATGGCTTTGTCAGATAATCGTTTGCACCCAGCTTAAAGCAAAGGGACATGTCCCCACTCTGAGATTTTGAGGTAAGCATTAAAACAGGCAGCTCCAGCCGGTTATATTTTCCGCGAAGGGTTTCTAAAACCTCAAAGCCTGATAATTCAGGCATCATAACGTCCAGAATCACAAGTTCGAATGGGACTCCGTTCTCCAGGAGGCGCAATGCTTCCTTTCCGCTGGTGACTCCTCTCACGCGGCAGTTGGCCAGATGCAAAATGTTCGTTAAAGCCTGCAGGCTCGAACGGTCGTCATCAACAGCTAGGATGCTGTATGGAATTTCATTTTCTGCCAACTCCAGCTCCAGAAAGTCCAGAACGTCCAGAACGTTCCGATCATCTTCCCGGGTAACCATCGAAGCGGGATATGCATACTCCTGGTTCAGAGAGAGTGGCATGGTAAAGTAAGCCTGGCTCCCCTTGTTCAGCTCGGAGGTGATCCAGATTTTCCCCCCGTGGAGCTCGATCAATTGGCGGGTAATATACAGCCCGAGCCCCGCACCTTCATATTTTCGCTGGATGGTACCGTCAACCTGCTCAAAGGCATTGAATATATTTTCCAGATTTTCCGGCGCGATGCCGAGTCCTGAATCCTCGATACAGATGCGTGCCCACTCTCCGTCATGGGATGCGCTGATGGTGATCGATCCCGAATCGGTAAATTTCAGGGCATTTTCCAGGAGGTTGCTGAGGATCTGACGCAGCCTTGCTTCGTCGGCATAGATCAGCGGAAAGTCGGGAGGAATGGCATTGCAAATTGTTATGGCTTCATTTTTTTTCAGATGCTGAAAGACGACGATCATATTGCTGATCAGCGTCTGAATATCAAGCGGCGCCGGTATGATCCGGATGCCGCCGCTTCGCAGAAACGAAACGTCCAAAAGATCATTGATTATCATGTGCAGCTTCTTGGCTGAATTCAGTACGACCTCCAGATTCTGCTTTTGGACTTTGTTGATCTGGCCGCCGATTCCCTGAAGGACAGACTGGGTAATATTGATGATGCCGTTCAGCGGAGTACGAAGTTCATGGGAGGTATTGGTCAGGAATTCATCCTTCAGTTTGTCAAGTGCGTAGAGCCTTTCCGTTAAATCATGTTCCAGCTTGAGCTTTTCGGCTAATTCCATGGATAAGGACTCAACCTCGCGATAGGTCCTGGAAAATTTGTCTGCCATCAATAGAAACAGCAGAAGCAGAAAGATGATCAGGCCGATGGGCATAAGCTCGCCGAACGGGGACCGGATCCGATTCGCCTGATAAAGCATATCGTGGAGTCCGGAAAGCGCTACAATGAAGCTGCCCAGGAGAATGATATTGGCGCCGTGCCTCTTTTTAAAATGGGCGAGGATGGCATTGACCAAAGCGGTTGCGACAATAAAGACCGCCATGGAGTCCATGATAAATGACCATTGCGTATAAAAGGATACGGTCGTCAAGCCGGCTATGACGGAAAATGCAACCGCATAAATAAGAAAGATCTTGCTGAGCAATCTGTTTTTTGTCTCACCGATAAAATATCCAACCATCTCGTACAAAATAACAGGAAACCATGTGCCGGTCAGATAAAAGATCCACACATACATATGGAATGAAATATCGGGGAAAATCTGAAGAATCAAGTAATCTCCGTAAAGACTGGTCCGGACGATCAGAATGACACACATCAAGATGAAGCTGATGTTTTTGCGACCCTCCCGAGCCATATAGAAATATATGATAAAAATGATCGCCATGAACGACAAAATGCCGATGACGATGCCATCCTTGTACTTTAAAAACGATTCATATTCCCGTATTTGATTTGCTGTGCCGAAGTCGATATCAAACCACATTCCGCCGCGGGCATACGTGTAGTTTGACACATGAATGACAATATCAAATTCCTCGGTCGGAGGTGCAAAGATGACGGTGGCAGGAGCATACTGAGGCTCCGAGCCCTCCTTTGAAGTGCTGATTTTGCCGTTTTGTGCAAGGAGCCGGTCATTGATATAGAATTGATAAGCGGTCGACATTGAGCCGATGCGCAGACCGAGAATGGTTTTCGTATCCGGCACCTTAACCTTTAGATGATAGGTTGCATAGCCAAAGCCCGGCAGGTTTTGACCATTCAGCTGATATCGGTTCCAAACCTGGGGGACGTTTGCATAGATCGACTCGGAATGGGAATTATTATTGTAATCTTTACAGGTTAAAAATTCACCCCAATTAAACTCCCATTCTCCTGAAAGTGTCATCCTGCCCTCAGTGCTTAGATCCCATTGAGATAAATCAAGAACTCCGCCTTTTGCCTGCGGATAATCCGGATTTGACTCTTGGATCCAAATCAGAAAAGCGATACATATAACGGCAAATATAAGAATATGCCGAAAGATGACGGGATAGAGTTTTTTCATAGTACTTCTCCTCGTTGATATCAGCATAGTGCCATTATACCATGATTCGTCAAAAAAGCATCAGCAAATGTGATATACTTTGAGAAAAACCGACATAGTTCAGGAGGGTTTTTATATGAGCGGTGAGGAAATTTTCGTCACTTCCGCACAAATGAAGGAGATCGAAAGGAGAGCCGACGAAGCGGGGCTTTCCTATTATCGGATGATGGAAAATGCAGGGACCGGCGCAGCGGAACTGATCGCTTCGAAGGGGCCTGTTGCAGGAAAAAGGGTTCTCATCTTTTGCGGGAAGGGAAATAACGGAGGGGATGGCTTTGTCGTAGCCAGAAAGTTGACAGAAAAAGGCGCCTCGGTGAAACTGATTCTGGCGGAAGGGGAACCCAAGACAGAGGACGCGATAAAAAACCGGCAGATTTGTGAAGCCATGGCCATTCCCATGATCAACCTTGAAGAGGAGAAGGAAATCAGCCATTCCGTGGAAGCTGCGGACCTGATCATCGATGGGATATACGGTACGGGATTTCATGGGGAGCTGAGGGAACCGGTGAGAAAGATCACAGGGATGATCAATCAGTCGAAAGCGGCTGTGTATGCGCTGGATATTCCCAGCGGCTTAAACGGCGATACGGGAGAAGCGGATGAAGATACCGTTCGTGCCGATTGCACCATTGTTTTCCACCGGCTGAAGCCGGCCCATATCGATGAGAAATGCAGGGGATACTGTGGGCAGACCGTATGTATTTCCATCGGCATCGAAACTGTGCTTAAAGAATAGATTAAGAGTTCGCGAAATGAAAGAGAAATAAAAATACATTTGCAAAAGCAAAGATATTTGTTATACTATAAAAAAAGGAGGCGGCCAATGAGCATCAAATATAGCGGATTGTTTGAACTGCTTGAAGCGAAAGGCATTTCGAAAACGCAGCTGCAGAAAAAACTTAAAATTTCATCGGCCACTTTGGCAAAATTAACGAAAAACGAACCGGTGGCCATGAAGATTATTGAGGATCTATGCAAAGAACTGAACTGTCAGCCCGGAGATATCATGCGGCTGGATAACGAAGCGTCTTTGAATCGATTGCTGCATATCATACGGGAAGAAAAAGAAATGAAACTGAAGGGCGGTATCTACCACCAGACTCAAATCAAGCTGGCCTACAACTCGAATCGTATGGAAGGAAGCAGACTCTCAGAGGACCAGACGAGATATATTTATGAAACGAATACGATCGATATGGAAAACGGAAAGCCTGCTCGTGTGGATGATATTATCGAAACCGTCAATCATTTCCAATGCTTTGATTATATGCTTGATCACGCGGAAGATTTTCTTACCGAATTGATGATCAAAGAGTTCCATAAAATAATGAATAGCAATACATCCGACAGCCGTAAAGACTGGTTCCGGGTTGGAGATTACAAGATGAAACCCAATATGGTGGGCGATAAAAAAACAACGCCCCCTTCAAAGGTAAAAAAGGAAATGGCTCAATTATTGGAAGCGTACCACGAAAAGAAGAAGATATCCCTTGAGGATATCATCGACTTTCACTACCGGTTTGAGTCGATCCATCCTTTTCAGGATGGAAACGGACGTGTGGGCAGGTTGATTCTGTTCAAAGAATGCCTGAAGCATAATATGACACCGTTTATTATCAATGATCTGGATAAAGTTTGTTATTATCGCGGACTGAATGAATATCAGATGGAGAAGGGTTATTTGACGGATACCTGCTTGTCAGCCCAGGATCATTATGCTGAATTGATCCGTTACTTTATGGATGAGAAAGAATAAAGACGTTCCGATAAAAAAGGGCGGATTCCGAAGCTCATGGAGCTCATGGAATCCGCTCTTATATATTCTGTAAAATTTCCTATGATCCTATTCCGTTACGGAATTGTTTTTTGTCTTTTTACGTTGTCTTACACTTTCCGTCAGGAGAAATTCGATCTGGCCATTGATAGACCGGAAGTCATCCTCCGCCCAAGAAGCCAGCTCCTTCCAAAGGGACGGTGATAATCGAAGCAGCAGCTGTTTTTTGTCTTTTTCCTTGTTATCCATCTATCAACATCCCACCTTTCCTTGACTGTACCGGTTTAGTAAATGGATCCGCTGTTGATAATCGGCTGCGCATCTCTATTGCCGCAGAGAACGACCAGAAGATTGCTGACCATTGCGGCCTTTCTCTCTTCATCCAGATGGACGACATCATTCTGGCTGAGCTTATCTAAAGCCATTTCCACCATGCCCACCGCACCTTCTACGATCATCTGTCTGGCTGCGATGATTGCGGATGCTTGCTGTCTTTGGAGCATTGCAGCGGCAATTTCCGGAGCATAGGCCAAGTGGGTGATTCTTGCATCCATGATTTCCAGTCCGGCAATATCTACGGCGTTTTGAATTTCAACCTTCAGCTTTTCGGCCACCTCCTGGCTGCTTCCACGGAGTGACTTTTCCTGATCTTCGTTGGCTGAATCATAAGGATAAAGCCGTACAATATTTCTTAGTGCAGAATCACATTGAATGGAAAGATATTCTGTAAAGTTGTCGACGTTGAAAGCGGCCTTTGCCGTATTGACTACCCTCCATATCACAACGATTCCGATAATGATCGGGTTACCAAGTTCATCATTGATCTTCTGCTTGTCATTGTTCAATGTCATGGTTTTCAGGGTAATGATCTTACTTGGTTTCTTGATGGTCTGCATTGCATTTTTCCCTGCTGCAATGGTTGGATCGGAAGCGGTCGACGCCGTCGGAGCCGGATCTGCACCCGGATGGAATGCCGTAACAAAAGGATTAACAAAGAAAAAACCTTCTCCTTTTAGTGTCCCGTGGTATTTCCCGAATAAAGTAAGTACAAGTGCTTCATTTGGCTTCAGTATTTTTAATCCTGCGAAGAGGATCGGTCCAATGATAAGAAAATACAGTCCGCTTGCAACAACCAGCGCTATATTGGATGCTCCGCCTACGCTTGCAGCCCGAATGAGGCCTAAAACGACTCCGCCAGTAGAGGCCAGCATCAGCAGAATGTTGAGGACCAGCATTACCATACCGTTCGCGGATTTTGGTGTGATTTCCTCATAGTGCATTTGTTTTTCGTTTGTTTTAAGTGTATCAGTCATATAAAAAACCCCTTTCTTTTTTGGCTGAAAACTGATATCAATTTGATATCATTGTCATATTATACCCGCAAACGAGAGATGTCAATAGGATGAGAAAAGATTTTTTGTGGATTGATGTTTTCTTTCCGCAGTGATATAATTTCCACATGTGATTCATTCAGTTCCGGGGGAATAGACTTCGTAATAAATGTGGGTGATTAACTCAGTGGTAGAGTGCTTCCGTCACAAGGAAGAAGCCGTTGGTTCAAGTCCAATATCGCCCACCAAAATTTTACTAAATATGATCCGGGGAATTAGCGCAGCTGGGAGCGCGCTGCGTTCGCAATGCAGAGGTCAGGAGTTCGATCCTCCTATTCTCCACCAGAAAAAAGGGGCTGTCGCACTAGCGTTTGAAAAATCGGTAGCGCGCAGCTCTTTTTT
>CAZTEH010000137.1:0-8523 GCA_964612345.1 uncultured Oscillospiraceae bacterium
CGCTGCTGTCCGTTTTGCCATTACAGCTGAAGCTGTGGCAAAACGGCAAATCTTTGATTTGTAGATTTTGACTGCAAAATTTTATAATTATAATATTATATACTATTTTAAGGGGAATGTTTAAACTTTTTTATACTTTTGAATACTTTTTTTTCAGTAAATTTGTGGTATAATTAGGTTTGTATGGACTAGCCGGAAGCTTTAACAGGCAAAACGGACAGCAGCGAAAGAAAATTAAAGAGGGTAGTAATCTATGGTCGAAGAGAAAAAAAGGCGGGGTAGGCCTCCTGGATCAAAAAATAAATCTACGAGCAAGAAAGAACCGGCAAAAATTGAAGCAGGAAGCAGGTTGAAGGATGAAATCTGGGCAATTGTGATTCTGGCTTTAGGTGCTTTTCTGGTTGTTTCCCTTCAGACGGAAGCCGCCGGTCAATTCGGTCATATCATATCCAAGCTTTTAAAAGGCAGCTTTGGCATCATTGCTTATGTTTTACCATATTATTTGATTCTCTATGGACTTCTGCTGTTTGCCAAGCGCACAGCACATATCAGCGGACGTTCCGTTATTTTTTTGTTTCTTATTTTTCTCATGCTTACCCTGATCAATTCTGCAAGATATCTGGGTGCGGATGCCGGCTACAGTTTTTCATTCCAGTTTATCAGCCAAATGTTTCAGCTTGGAACAGAGTTGAAATCCGGCGGAGCTTTTGGCATGACTGCAGGATTCCTGCTTGTTAAGGTTATAGGAATGACCGGACTGTACATACTATCAATCGTAGTGATTCTCATTTCGATCATGCTGGTAATCAATACACCTGTGTCCCAATTTTTTGACAGCATGAAAGCAAAGAGACAGGCCAAGAAACTGGAACAGAATGAAAATGCGGCGGCAGGTGTTGCACAGTCAATATCCTCCGTTCCGATCATCAAAGAAGGCAGCAGGAATCTTTCCGATTCCGGCAAGATCATAACCGACCATGAAAAACTGCATCCGTTTGAAAATAAAGAATATAAGCATTCTACCATTGAGCTTCCTGTCATTGAGCAATTCCCGGTGAAGCCCGGTCTCATGACGGAAAATCAGATAAAAATATTGGATTATATGAAGGATGACGACCTGTTTGAAAAAACAGGACAGGAAAGTGCCCGAAGCAGTATGGGTCTGGAAGAAATCGCAGCGGTCGAACCTGGAATGGGACTTGACGCAGCCCAAAAGAATGCGGATGAGTCTACGGACAAAATGGCCGACGAACCTTTGGGAAAACCAGCGTCGAATAAATTTGCCAAAGAAAATGCTTCCGGCAAAACGGAAGAACTCCATGTAAAGACCGGAGGGACCGCACAAAAGCCGTTCCAGCTGCCGCCCATTGATTTGCTGGCCAAGGCGCCAAGTGCCAACGTCCACGGAGAGAATGAAAGTCTTCAGGCGAAAGCATCCAAACTCGAGCAGACTCTGCGCGATTTTAACGTAAATGCCAAAGTGGTCCAGGTTACAAAGGGTCCGGCGGTAACAAGATATGAAATTCAACCGAATACCGGAGTAAAAGTAAGCAGTATCGTACGGCTTGCAGATGATATCGCATTAAATCTCGAAGCCAAAAGTATTCGAATTGAAGCGCCGATCCCGGGGAAAGCCGCCGTAGGAATCGAAGTGGAAAATGAGAGAGTCAATCTTGTTGCTTTGAGAGATGTTATAGAATCCGGAGAATATAAAACGGCAAAATCAAAAATTACATTTGCAGTCGGGAAAGACATCGCCGGGAAATCAATTGTAGCAGATTTAAAAAGCATGCCGCATCTTCTCATTGCAGGTTCCACCGGCTCCGGTAAGAGCGTGTGCATCAACAGTATCATCATCAGTCTGCTCTATCGGGCAAAACCCGATGAAGTAAAATTTGTACTGATCGATCCGAAGGTTGTTGAACTTGGTAATTACAATGGCATTCCCCATCTTCTGATCCCGGTGGTCACAGAGCCAAGCAAGGCAGCAGCCGCACTGAATTGGGCTGTAGCAGAAATGACCGACCGATATAAAAAGTTTGCAGAAGAAGGTGTCAGAGATCTGGAATCCTTTAATAATAGTATCCGTAAAAAGGGTGACGATGATCGATTCCTGCCTCAGATCGTAATTATTATCGATGAGCTCGCAGATCTGATGATGGCCGCTCCGTCCCAGGTGGAAGAGTCCATTTGCAGACTGGCTCAAATGGCCAGAGCGGCAGGGATGCATCTGATCGTAGCAACCCAAAGGCCTTCTGTCGATATTATAACCGGTGTTATCAAAGCGAATATCCCTTCCAGAATTGCTTTTGCAGTTTCCTCCCAATTCGATTCGAGAACCATATTGGATATGGGAGGGGCAGAAAAATTGGTGGGAAAAGGGGACATGCTGTTCAATCCAATGGGTATAGCCAAGCCGATACGGGTACAAGGAACCTTTATTTCCGATTCGGAAGTACATAAAGTGATCGAATATGTAAAGAATCAGTCGCCTGACACAGTATATGCCAGCGACGTCATTCATAGTATTGAAAGAGTCCAAACCTCGGCAAGTGATGAAGATATCGACGAACTGCTTTCCGATGCAATCGAAACAGTCGTCCGAGCGGAGCAGGCATCTGTATCGATGCTCCAGAGAAGATTCCGCATCGGCTACAATAGAGCTGCACGTCTGATCGACATGATGGAAGCCAGAGGGATCATTGGTCCCGCGGACGGAAGCAGACCAAGAAGGGTCCTTATGACCGAAGATGAATTTCTGGGTCTTTCCGCAGAAACAAATGAATTATAAATAAGAATACGACAAAAATCTACAAATCAAAAGATTTGTGATTTTCCAGCATAAATTCTGCCAACGACCCTGAAGAGTCGGGCAGAATGTTAAGAGGTATCAATGAATATATATATTGAAACACTGGGCTGTGCAAAAAATGCCAGCGATTCGGAAGTTGCAGCAGGTATTCTGGAAGCTGCAGGTCATAAAATTGTAAAAGATCCCGAAGAAGCCGACGGAATCATAGTCAACACCTGCGGCTTCATTAATGATGCAAAAAAAGAATCCATAAACCGGATCTTCGACATGACGGAATACAAGAAAAACGGTGGAATCCTTATCGTTTCCGGCTGTCTTTCCCAGCGTTACGGGGAAGAGCTCTATAAAGAGATGCCGGAGGTCGATATTTTTTTAGGTGTAAACGACTATCCTTCCTTGCCTGAGATCCTGAACAACCATGTGCAGGGAAAAAGAGAGAAGTATTTGAGCGTTTATGAAAAAGGATTCCTGGAAACAGGCGGTCGAAAACGGATGGAGCCGTCTCACAGCGCTACCATTAAAATTGCCGAAGGGTGCAATAATGTGTGTGCTTATTGTGTGATCCCTTCTATAAGAGGACCTTTCCGCAGCAAAAAAATGGAAGATATCCTTTCCGAAGCACAGCAGCTGGCAGACGAAGGGTGCAGGGAGGTCATTCTCATTGCACAGGACGTAACGGCCTATGGTATGGATTTATATAAAGATCTTAAGCTTGCAGCGTTAGTAAAAGAATTATGCAGAATCGATGGGATTCGTTGGGTCCGGCTCATGTACTGCTATGAGGACCGTATCACTGATGAACTGATCGAGGTGATGGCGCAGGAAGAGAAGGTCTGTCATTATATCGACATTCCGATCCAGCATGCCAGCGATACAATCCTGAAAGCGATGCACCGGCGTTCCACGAAAACTTCTATCCTTGATACCATTTCAAAGCTTAGAAAAGCAATGCCCGACATCCACATCAGAACTACTCTGATCACAGGCTTCCCGGGGGAGGGCAATGATGAGTTTGAAGAACTTGTGGATTTCGTTGAAACACAGAAATTTGAGCGATTGGGAGTATTCACTTACTCGAAGGAGGAAGGAACTCCCGCTTCAAAAATGAAAAATCAGGTTCGGGATGATATCAAAAAGAGAAGAAAAGACATCCTGATGACGAAACAGCTTGAAATCTCTTTGGCATCCAATGAACAGAAAATCGGAAAAATCCTGGAAGTACTTGTAGAAGAGACAGAAGAAGACGGCAGCTATATCGGAAGGAGCAGATATGACGCTCCGGAAATTGACAATTCCGTCATTTTCTCATCGGACTACATGTGTATGCCGGGAGATATCGTACACGTTAAAATTACTGATGCTTTTGATTACGACCTTGTCGGAAGAATGGAGGAAGAAAATGAACCTGCCAAATAAACTGACCATGCTCAGAATAATAATGATTCCGGTGTTTATAATAGTCCTTATGACAGGCCATTATTATATTTCTGCCGTCATATTTATCCTTGCATCAGCAACGGATGCCCTGGACGGTCATATCGCCAGAAAGTACAATTTAGTAACAAATTTCGGAAAGATCATGGATCCGCTGGCTGACAAGCTATTGGTGATATCTGCATTGATTTGCCTTGTTGAATTGGGTGATGTAGCGGGCTGGATGGTCATTGTGATCCTCGCAAGGGAGTTTACCGTAACAGGATTACGTACGGTTGCTGCTGCACAAGGGGTCGTCATCGCCGCCGGTATGTTGGGAAAGATCAAAACCGTACTGCAGATGATTGCGGTTCCCGCTTTACTGCTTCAGAACTGGCCATTTTCGCTCATCGGTTTTCCTTTTGCTGAAATCATGCTGTGGGCTTCCGTAATCATGACAATCATTTCCGGTATCGAATACGTAATAAAGAACAAAAGTGTTTTTTCCATGTAAAAAGGAGTTATAGATCATATGAAATCCGCTATTTTAAGCGTCGGAACAGAATTATTGTTTGGACAGATCACAAATACCAATTCCGTATTTTTATCACAACATCTGAATTATCTGGGTGTTGATGTCATGTATCATTATACCGTAGGAGATAATCCGAAAAGACTGGCAGAAATGATCCACCAGGCGTTCACCGACTGCGATTTGATCATAACGACCGGTGGTCTTGGACCGACCCAGGACGATTTAACAAAGGAAATCGCTGCAGAGGTTCTCCATGACGAGTTGGTGCTCCACGAAGATATTCTGAAGGAATTGGAAGACTATTTTAAGAAGATCAATCGAGTCATGACGGATAACAATAAAAAGCAGGCTTATTTGCCTTCAAGAGCCGTTTTGTTCGATAATGACGCCGGTACTGCACCGGGATTTGCATTGGAGGAGAATGGGAAAATCATCATTTGCCTCCCGGGACCTCCGCGAGAAATGACCAGAATGTTTGAACGCAAGGTAAAGCCTTATTTAGAAGAAAAATCAAATAGTATCATCTATTATAAAATGCTCCGAACCTTCGGGATCGGGGAATCCATGCTGGAAACCGAACTTCAGAAATGGATCGATGGACAGACGGATCCGACTTTGGCTACTTACGCAAAGGAAGGGGAGGCCTGTCTGAGAATCACTTCCAAACGCAGAACGTTGGAAGAGGCGAAGGCTGTAGTGGAGGATATGGTTGAAAAGGTCAATCAAAAGATCGGCCAATATGTTTACAGCTATGATGACGAGGAACTCTATCAGGTCGTTGGTAAAAAACTCATCGATCAGAGTATTTCCGTCTCAAGTGCCGAATCCTGCACCGGCGGTCTGTTTGCCCAGACTATGACGGAAGTTGCCGGCATCTCGGCCGTATTTGACCGAGGCTTTATTACCTACAGCAATCAGGCGAAGATGGAAGAATTGGGTGTGAAAGAGGAAACCCTTGAGAAATTCGGAGCGGTCAGTGAAGAAACTGCGATTGAAATGGCAGAGGGTTTAAAAAGTGTAACCGGAAGCCGGCTATGCATTTCCGTGACAGGAATCGCCGGACCGGACGGCGGAACAGAAGAAAAACCGGTGGGCTTGGTTTATATCTGCGCGATCCTGGATGATAAACGCGTCACCAGGGAATTCAAAATCAGGAATATAAACAGAAAATGGAACCGAAACTACACCCTTTTATGTATGCTGGATATCATCAATCGTCTAGTCGATAAAAGGTAGTGTGAAAGCCATTTATGGATTCCGTCCTGAATGGCTTTTTTATTGCATGCAAAGCCGGCCCGAATCGGTTTCCATCGAAGGGGGAAAGGAAAGTTAAAAATATTTCTCTGGAATATATTTACATATATAATATAATATGTTATTCTTTACCATATCAGTCGAATTGTTATTTCTCCCGATTATTTCGGAGTGAGGACCTTGGAATATTGTAAAAATAATGCTTGACCGGAATGGTTAATTATATTATTATATAAATAGAACAAATGTTCTCTATGAATAACGAGTACGATCAATATAAAATACATAAACAGGAGGATTTTATACATGGGTATCAATAAAGAGGATAAAGAGAAAGCGTTGGAAGCCGCAATGCTTCAGATACAAAAGCAATTCGGAAAAGGTGCCATCATGAAGCTTGGCAGTGAAGGAGCGAATATGGGCATTGAAGCCATTCCAACCGGATCCGTCAGTCTGGATATCGCTACGGGCATTGGTGGTATTCCCCGCGGAAGAATTATTGAAATCTTCGGACCGGAATCCTCGGGTAAAACCACTCTTACGCTGCACATCATCGCCGAAGCGCAAAAAATGGGCGGAAAGGCTGCTTTTATCGATGCGGAACACGCTTTGGATCCTGAATATGCGAGAAACCTTGGTGTTGATATCAATGAACTTCTGGTATCTCAGCCGGATACCGGAGAACAGGCTTTGGAAATCTGCGAGATGCTGGTCCGCAGCAATGCAATTGACGTTGTTGTAATCGATTCCGTTGCCGCTTTGGTACCGAAAGCTGAAATTCAGGGAGAAATGGGAGACAGCCATATGGGGCTGCAGGCCCGTCTGATGTCGCAGGCGCTTCGAAAGCTTGCCGGTGTAATCAGCAAGTCAAACACCGCAGTGATCTTTATCAACCAACTTCGTGAGAAGGTCGGAATCATGTTCGGTAATCCCGAGGTTACTACCGGTGGAAGAGCTTTGAAATTCTATTCCTCTATGCGTCTTGATGTCAGAAAAATCGAAAGCATAAAGTCCGGCGATGCCGTTTTAGGGAACCGTACCCGTGTGAAGGTCGTAAAGAACAAGGTTGCGCCTCCATTCAAGCAGGCTGAATTTGATATCATGTACGGCAAGGGGATCTCAAGAGAAGGAGATGTGCTGGATTGTGCGTCAGAAGCAAAAATCGTTGAAAAGGCAGGCTCTTGGTACAGCTTTAACGGCGAGCGTATCGGACAGGGACGTGAAAATGTCAAAGCTTTCCTGGCGGAGAACAAGGATATTCTGGCGCAGATCGAAGAACGTCTGTTGAGCAATACAATCGCATTAAAGCCTCTGAATGTTGACGAGGACGGCGTGATTATCGAGGATTAATAAAAATAGATAAAAATGAATAACCATATTTTAAGAAGGATGCGTCAGCATCCTTTTTGTTAAAAAAAATAGATAATATTCGAATCCTATGTTAGTATTAGCTTACCAGACGCTTAATGCAATCCTTTGCGAAACAGATGGAGGTATGTATGATTACGGTTGTTGGAAGTTTGAATATGGACTTCGTTATCCGTACCGAAAAGATTCCCAGACCTGGAGAAACCGTTTTGGGAAATAGTTTTCGTCGGATACCAGGCGGGAAGGGCGGAAACCAGGCTGCAGCAGCTGCCCGGCTTGGCGCAAAGGTAACCATGATCGGTGCCGTAGGAAATGATGATCTCGGCGAAGAACTGATCCGGTCCTTAAAAAAGGATGGAGTAAAGACGGATTATATTCTAAAAAAGGATGGGATTTCCACCGGAATCGCATCAATCGTTGTAGAGCGTTCCGGGAATAATGCAATTACGGTTGTATCGGGCGCCAACTACGCTTTGGCTATTGAAGACATTGAACGATACCACTTTGTTCTCGAGCAGTCAAAAGTATTGTTGGTTCAGTTGGAGACGCCGCTTCTTTCCATTAAGAAGGCTCTGACGATTGCAAGACGTGCCGAAAGTATTACCATATTGAATCCCGCACCGGGTATGAAGCTGGATAAAGAGATTCTTTCAAATGTCGACATATTGACACCCAACGAAATCGAGTTGGAGCTTTTAAGCGGCTGCCCTGCGAACAGTATGGATGAGATCCAGTCAGCCGGAAACCGACTGCTGAAGAAGGGCGTCCGTCAATTGATTGTAACACTCGGAGATAGAGGCTGTGTTAGCATCAACCGTGTCGGTATGACACATTATCCCGCCAGAAACGTATCCGTTGTGGATACAACGGCAGCGGGAGACTGCTTCAACGGTGCGCTGGCTGTTGCATTGTCAGAAGAGATGAACATGGAAGATGCGATTTCATTCGCAATTTCTGCAAGCGCCTTATCGGTTACAAAATCTGGAGCACAGACATCCTTGCCTTATCGGAAAGACGTTGATGCTTATATTAATAAAAAATAGGATCGACTTAGCTAACTGAACATTTCTAAAAGTTTTTTTCATGCTGGATAGCATCCGGCGAAAGCAGCCAAATGCGAGATAATGGCTGCTTTTTTAGT
>CAZTEH010000138.1:0-8126 GCA_964612345.1 uncultured Oscillospiraceae bacterium
CCGTTTCGCCAAGAGGAGTATTCTTTAACGTTTTCATTTTTATATCCTCCAATTTAACATTCCGTCCGATTCTTTAGAATCGCTTTTTATACAATGATACGCGTTGCCATTGCTTTATCCAAAGCAATCCGGGTATCTTTCACATTGAGAATCATGTTCCCTCCCGTTTCGCATACAACAGCAACAGAACTGCCCACAACAAATCCAAGGCTTTCTAAAAATCTCTTCGTCTCATCCCGACCATTGATTTTTTTTATGGTGTTTCTTTCACCGGTTTTCATCATTGATAATGGCATTCCATCCGCCTCCTTTGGTAAGCATACGCTGACCATATAATATTTTTTAAGGTTAGCAAACGCTAACCGTGTGGTAAATTATTTGGTTAGCAACTGCTAACCTCTGAATAGAGTTTACTATGGCTAACTATCCTCTGTCAATAGTAATTTGAAAAAAATCCTAATCTATGGTAAAATAGGGGCTACTGAACAAACCCTAATTACCAATAGGTTTGCAAAATCAAAAGTTAGATTCTGTCGGGAGGACGCCATGAGAATTCACGAATCCGGTGAAAATTATTTAGAGACAATACTGATACTGCAGAGCAAGAATGGTTCTGTACGCTCCATCGACATTGCAAACGAGCTTGATTACACGAAGGCAAGCATCAGCAGAGCAATGAGCATTTTGAAAAAAGAGGGATACATCATCATGGAAGAGGGCGGAAGCATTCATTTGACGGACTTAGGCAATCAAATGGCGACACAGATCTATGAACGTCACCGATTGCTCGCAGAGTATCTGGTTAAGGCGCTGCAAATAGGAGAGGATACTGCTGCCGCAGATGCCTGCCGCATCGAGCATGTCATCAGTGAAGAATCCTTCCATAAAATAAAAGACTGGGTGGAAGCGCATAGATAAAAGAATAGAAATAGTGATTGAAAGATCTTGCAAGAAATAAAAGTCCCCGGGCCGAATGCCCGGGGACTTTTATAAAGTGTGTATCTATTAAAAGAAGGATCGTGCTCGTAGTGAGTATCTCCTGCCCTACAAATATATTGTAGAACAGAATTGTGTAGCTTTTGTGTTGAAGTTGTGGGAATCGGATAAAAATAGTGATAAAAGTGAAAGAATAGTTTTATGATCCGGACTTGACAGAACGAACCGGAGGGCTATAATATGAAATTGAAACCCGGTTTCATTTTCATATTAACGGGAGGGACGAAAGATGAATACTACGACTTCATATAAAACGAAACAGAGAGATCAAATATTGGACTGTCTTATTAAAAACAAAGACCGGCACATCACGGCGGATGAAATCAGGACTGCTTTGAATGGAGAAAAATCATTGGTGGGCAAGACCACCGTTTATCGCTATCTGGACAAGCTGGTATGCCAGGGGATCGTTCGGAGGTATATTATTGAAGGGGGGCAAAGCGCATGCTATCAATATATGGAACGGAACGGCGTGTGCAATAAGCATTTCCACCTGAAGTGCGTCGACTGCGGGCAGCTGTTTCATCTGGAATGTGATTATCTTGGTGAATTGGACGCTCATATCAGGGATCATCATGATTTTCATGTGGACAATTCAAAGACGGTTCTCTACGGTCAATGCGGCGCTTGTGCGGGAAAGTCCGGAGGGAACGTGAAATGAAGAAGCTCCTGACATTCACGCTTACTGTAGTATTCCTGATATTCCTGTTGGCAGGCTGTGCCTCAGATTCGGAGAAGGAAGTTCCCGCCGTCAAGGATACGAAGAGCGGCAAGCTCCAAGTCGTCGCAACGCTATTCCCTCAATACGATTTTGCAAGGCAGATTGCCGGAGACAGGGCTGAGGTGACACTTCTGCTTCCTCCGGGTGTAGAAAGCCATTCCTTCGAGCCGAGACCGTCGGATATTATAAAAATTAACGCATCGGATCTGTTTGTTTATACCGGAAAATATATGGAACCATGGTCTCAAAAAATCATAGACAGCATGCAGGACTCGGGTTCCCGGAGCATGGTTTTGGATGTATCGCAGGGCATCGAGCTCGTCAAGACTGAGGAAATCGAGGCAGAGCATCACCACGAAGGAGATGCGGAGGAAGAATCGGATCACGAACATCTTTATGATCCCCATATCTGGACGGATCCTTTCAATGCAAAATTGATGGTCGCCAATATCAGCGATGCATTATGCCGCATCGATCCCGCCAACGCGGATTATTATAAAGAAAATGCCTCAAAGTACAGTGCGGAACTGGACGCTTTGGATGCGGAGTTCAAAACCATTGTGAGCAGCGGAAAACGAGATGAAATCGTATTCGGCAGCAGATTTGCCCTCTATTATTTTACCAAACGGTATGGTCTGAGTTATCAGTCGGCCTTTGATTCCTGCTCATCGGAAACGGAGCCAAGCGCCAGGACGGTGGCCGGTTTAATTGAAGAAATAAGGGAAGAGCAAATCCCTGTCATTTATTATGCTGAAATGGAGGACCCCAAGGTAGCGAAATCCATCAGTGCTGAAACGGGAGCCAAATTGCTGCTGTTCCATTCCTGTCACAATGTGACGAAGGAAGAATGGAAAGCCGGCGCCACCTACCTGTCATTGATGAAACAGAATGCAGAAAACCTGAAGGAGGGCTTGAAATAAATGTCGCAGATCAGTGCACAGAAAGTGACCATGAGCTACGAAAAAAAAATGGTTCTGGACCGAGTGAGCTTTGAAGTAGAACAAGGGGATTACCTTTGTATCGTAGGAGAAAACGGTTCCGGAAAAACAACCCTGATGAAGGGAGTTTTAGGGCTGATGCCCCTGAAAAGCGGAACGATAAGCTTTGGCGAGGGTGTAAAGGTCAATCATATCGGCTATCTGCCGCAGCAGACCGTGGTTCAGAGAGACTTTCCCGCTTCTGTTTTCGAGGTGGTTCTTTCGGGCTGCCTGAACAGAATCGGAATGAAGCCGTTTTATTCGGGCCGGGAAAAAAGAAGAGCCCTGCGGAATTTAGAAATGTTAGGGATCGATAACCTGAAATATAAATCCTATAAATCTTTATCCGGAGGCCAGCAGCAGAGAGTGATGCTCGCACGGGCACTTTGTGCAACGGAAAAAGTAGTACTTATGGATGAGCCGGCCACCGGACTGGATCCAATCGTAACGGGAGAACTTTACCAGATCATTAAAGAACTCAATCAGACGGGGGTTACCATTATTATGATTTCCCACGATGTCAAAGCAGCTGTGGAAAATGCCAATAAAATTCTTCATATCGGTAATTCTACGGAATTTTTCGGATTGACGGAGGACTACCTGAGAAGTGAGGCGGGGAAAAGGTTTTTGGGAGAAAACTGTGCGGATAAAACGAGAAAGGAAGGAGAAGCGGATTATGATTGATTTGATCAGAGAGCTGCTTTCCTATTCCTTTATTATTCGTGCTTTAACGGTGGGCGTGCTGGTTTCGTTATGCTCCGCACTGCTTGGAGTAAGTCTGGTATTAAAGAGATATTCCATGATTGGCGACGGGCTGTCCCACGTGGGGTTCGGTGCATTATCCGTTGCAATGGTAATGAACCTGGCTCCGCTGCAGGTATCGATGCCGGTGGTCGTGGCCGCTGCTTTTTTGCTTCTTCGGATCAGCGAAAACAGCAAGATCAAAGGGGATGCCGCCATTGCGCTGATCTCCAGCAGCTCCATTGCCATCGGTGTAATCGTGACCTCGCTGACCTCCGGTATGAACGCAGATGTTTACAGCTTCCTGTTCGGCAGCATATTAGCGATGAGCAAGAGTGATGTTTTCCTCAGCGTTATTTTATCCATCATTGTGCTCCTGTTGTTTATTTTCTTTTATCATAAAATATTTGCGGTAACCTTTGACGAGAATTTCGCAAGAGCAACGGGAACAAAGGTCGGAATTTATAATATGCTGATTGCGCTTCTGACTGCGGTAACCATTGTTGTAGGCATGCGTATTATGGGCTCGCTGCTCATTTCCAGCCTTATCATATTTCCTGCGTTGTCGTCAATGCGGATGTTCCGCAGCTTTCGCGGCGTCATGATCACCTCGGCGTTCATATCTGTGTTCTGCTTCTTTTGGGGAGTTGCAGCCTCCTATGCCTTTGACACGCCGGCGGGGGCAAGCATTGTTATCGTCAATCTGTTGGCATTTGGGATTTGCAGCCTGATCGGCCTGATTCCGCGAGACGAGAGGGAGTAACCTAATTATAGATAGCCGCAAAAAATAGAAAAGCCACCGGCGCGGTGGCTTTTGCTTTTGCTTTTATCATACACAGAAAGGTTATGTCTTATTGGGTCTGATTAAGGTTGAGGCAGGATCCCTGGCCCAGGCCTCTTCCGCCCTGCCCATTGTTGCCGAAGCCTCCGCCCATCATGCCTGATCCATTGCCCATCATACGGCCCGTTCCGTAGCCGCCGGTGCCGTCACAGATTGTCTGATTTTTTTCCATTTGCACAATCATTGCGTCCGCTTGTTCCTGAGTAAGGAGTCCGGCTTCAACTTTTTCTGCAAGAATTTCCTTCCTCAGCTCCAGTCTTTGCGCCTTGAGCTCATCGAGGTTTGTTATGCTGATTCCGTCCGGTGTAGTGGAAGAAGCCGCAAAAGCGGTTACCGTAGTCGCCCCCATCATCAGAACCATAGCGCCGAGTAATATCATCTTTTTCAATTTTGTCATTTTAATGACCTCCTTTTATTGTTTTCTATGTTCCTAGATTATAGAAGAATTGTGGCAAAAATATGTTTTTGAAGATGAAATTTTATGTTTTTTTCGGATGAAATGACATAGTTAGGACACAAATTATATGGAAGGGCATGCTATAATAAGGATACTACAGGGTATGATTAAGCTAGAAAGACAGGAGGGATTTCATGGCAAGCATGCTGATTGCAGATGACAATATACAAATCACTTCAATTCTCGACGAATATGCAAAAAAAGAAGGATTTTCAACGAGGATAGCGCTGGACGGGACCGAAGCCCTGGAACTGTTTCGCCAGCTCCAGCCGGATGTTGTGCTCCTTGATGTGATGATGCCTAAAATAGATGGATTTGAAGTTTGCAGGGAGATAAGAAAAACCTCCAATGTTCCGGTTATTATGATAACAGCCAGAGGCGAAGATTTCGAAAGGATCATGGGACTGGACATTGGAGCCGATGATTACATCGTCAAACCTTTTTCTCCCGGAGAAGTGATGGCAAGGATCAGAGCTGTCTTGCGTAGAATCGCACGCGATGAGCTGCAAAAGCACCAGACCTACCAATATCAAAACCTGGATATAAATATGGAAGATTATGCGGTAACCATTGACGGAAAAAACGTATCCTTAACAAAAAAGGAAACGGAGCTGCTTTGGACGCTGGCAACAAACAACAATAAAGTGTTTACCCGGGATAATCTTCTCAATAGCCTTTGGGGCTATGAATATTATGGGGACAGCAGAACGGTTGATTCCCATATCAAACGTCTCCGGGCCAAACTTGAGGAGTACCCGCATGACTGGGATATCAAAACCATCTGGGGCGTAGGATATAAGTTTGAGACGGAAAGCACAAAGAAATAGATGATTCAATGATAAAATTCGCAGAAGAAGGAAAGCATTATGAAAAGTAAAATGGCATTCCAATTGATACTCTACTTTTCGGCGGCACTGCTGTTATTTTCGCTGATTATTGGCGGTGTTTTTTTCACACTGTTTAAAAACCATACGATGGAACTGGAAAAGACGGATATGCAGGGACGGGCAGTCGCCATTGCGGAAACCCTTTCCGTCCTGATCGATGAAAGCAATACCAACGGCGATATTGTCATGGGCCGAGGAATGGGAATGATGAACGGAGGTCAGGGCGGTGTCATGTCCTACCTCAGATTTTTAGATGATATTGCGATGGCAGATGTCTGGATCGTGGATGAAAATCTTGATTTGATGACAATTGGCCATATGGGAAACCAGCAGTATAATTATGGAGATCTGCCTCCGGATGCGGAAGAGGTGGTAAGTGAGGTATTTCAAGGTGAAACCACCTTCAGCGAAGGATTCAGCCAACTACTTGACGCTCCAACACTGACGGTAGGCACTCCGATTGTTGCGGACGGCAAAGTAACCGGAGCGCTGCTGCTCCATTCGCCGGTAGAGGGAATCGATGCAGCGCTAAGGCAAGGATATGAAATCTTGGGAGTCAGCATGATTGCCGCTTTTATACTTTCCATTCTCCTGTCAATTCTTCTTGCCATATCCTTTACAAAACCGCTGAAAATGATGAAAAATACCGCCCTGGAACTTTCGGGGGGTAATTATGAGGCAAAAACGGGAGTCGCGAAAAAGGATGAAATCGGCGAACTGGCTGAGGCCATTGACTTTCTAAGTGATAAGCTGAATGAGGCAAGCAGGGAAAGTGAACGTCTGATGCAGCTGCGAAGGGATTTTGTCGCCAATATTTCCCATGAGTTAAGAACGCCGGTCACCGTCCTGCGAGGATCTCTGGAAGCCCTGAGGGACGGGATCGTTGCCGATCCGGAGCAGGTTAAAAGCTATTACAGCCAAATGCTGAATGAAAGTATGTTTCTTCAGCGATTGATCGATGATCTGCTTGATTTGTCGCGGCTGCAGAACCTGGATTTTAAAATGGAAATGAAAGAGCTGAACCTTTGCGATGTTCTTGTCGATATCGTACGCAGCGCACAGAAGCTGGCAGAAGAAAAAGCCATTGACATTCAGCTGGAGCAGGACACACAAATTTGCAGGGTGACCGGTGACTACGGGCGCCTGAGGCAAATGCTGATGATCATTCTGGATAACGCCATCAAGTTTTCACCAAACAATAGCAGGGTGACCGTAACGATAGAGGACGGGATTATTTCCATTCACGACAATGGAATCGGTATCGCAGAACAAGACCTGCCCTATCTTTTTGATCGATTTTATAAAGTAAAATCGGAAAGCAATAAAAACGGTACCGGTCTCGGGCTTTCAATTGCAAAACAGATCGCGGAAAGACACGGAATCCAGATCTCGGTGAGCAGCGAAACAGGAAAAGGAGCAGAATTTCAACTTCGGTTTGACAAATATCAAAATTTGGGGATATAATGAACGCATATATTGAGATATTTTAGCGTCGATTTTCATCAAATATTGTAAGGAGGACGCCGATAATTGGACATCTATATTGCAAGGCAGCCGATTTTTAACAAGAACATGAGCATCTTTGGGTATGAGCTTTTACATCGCAGGAACTCAGATAATTACTATGAGAATGCAGACCACAGCGGAGCGACAGCCGAACTGGTCCGAAATTCATTTCTGGTGCTTGACTTTGACAATTTGACAGATGGAACCAGAGGCTTTATTAATTTTACTCAGGACTTGCTGGAGGCGGAAATACCGCATATACTGCCAAAAGAAAAGGTTGTCGTCGAAATACTTGAAACCGTAGAGGCTACGGATATTGTCATCGAAGTATGCAAAAAGTTGAAAAAAGAGGGCTACATTCTGGCCTTGGATGATTTGATTTTTGACAGGACGGATCGTGACTATACCCCTCTTATTGAGATTGCGGATATCATCAAGATTGAATTCCCTTCCGCCGACAAACAGAAACAGCGGGAGCTGTTGAAGAAATACAAAAATAAAGTTACCTTCCTTGCCGAAAAAGTAGAAACGAGAGAAGAATTCAAGGAAGCAGCTGAAATGGGCTATAGTTTGTTTCAAGGTTATTTTTTCTGCAAGCCGATCATGATGAAATCAAAGGAGATCGCTTCCATAAATATTCATCTGATCGAAATCCTAAAAGAACTTCAAAAGTCAGAGCCCAATTTTTTCAAAATCACGGATACAATTGAAAAAGATCTGGGCCTTACCTATAAGCTTCTGAAAATGGCGAATTCCATTTATTACGGAGCGAAATGCGAAATCACAAGCCTGCAGCAGGCTGTTGTACGTCTGGGCATCCATGAGATGAAACGATGGATTTCCATCCTGCTCATCAAAGATTTTGAAAATGATGAGAACAGCGAATTGATCAAGGTATGCCTCTTGAGAGGAAAATTGCTTTCCCTTATGGCACACGAGCTGAAGCGTACGTTGCTGGAAACGGATTTCTTTTTCAAGGGATTTCTCCCGGCCATGCATA
>CAZTEH010000139.1:0-8061 GCA_964612345.1 uncultured Oscillospiraceae bacterium
CTCCTGGGATATTCTTTCAAAGTAGGCGCAGCCCTCCGCGCCGTCGATTTCGATTGCGAATAGATCTGCGTCATAGATGCGGCTTAATTGCTTCTCAAAGGAAACCTCCTCATCACGGTAGTCGAGATAGGAATGACCGGTCAGGAGCTTTCTTCTTATCCGATTGTAACCGGGCGGCTCGATTGGAGCAACGCTGCAAGTTATTTTCTCTCTCCCGGCCAATGTTTCGATTTCATTCCGATCCAATACGGCTTCCCGGACGAAAAAACCATCCCGATATCCACGTTTCGCATAAAAACGAAACAACTCTTCTCCTGCGGGGACAAGCAAGGTTACCGATACCTGCTGCGACAGCAGGTATTGATTGCTGAAATCGATGAGCTGATCGGCAAAGCCTCGTTTCTGAAAGTCCGGGTGGGTCGCGATGGCATAAAGCATGGAGGCCTTGCATCTTTCACCGGTCTCTCCCATCATATCGACGGGGATCATCGTCAGCATGGAAACGATCCTGCCGTCAAGGACCAGTACTGCCGTCTCATTCAGCCAGTCTCTGCTTTGGAAGTATAAATCAATAAAACTGCCCTCATCGCCAAAGCTTAGTTTCCAGATTTCCTTTAATCCTTCCAGGTCTTCTTTTTTTACAAGTCTCATTTCCATCTGATTTCCCCTGTTTACTCTTCAAATAAATAAGATATCATCTGCTCCGGATGATTCATAAAATCTCTTGTCAGTTTATAATGCTCCGTTTCCTTATACTGTGTCAAGACCATCTTTTGCGATTGGTCCGCCAGATAAATATCCGCATCAGGATAGGCCATGAGAATCGGGGAATGGGTCGCAATGATAAACTGGGATCCCTTATTCACCAATTCATGGATGCGGCAAAGCAAAGCCATCTGACGGGAGGGCGATAATGCCGCCTCCGGTTCGTCGAGGATATAAATGCCTTCCCCCCGGAATCGGTTGAGTATCAACGACATGAAGCTTTCACCGTGGGATTGCTCATGCAGGGATCTGCCCCCATAGGAGCTGGCGACTCCCACTTTATCCACCTCCGTCGCTACATTATAAAAGCTCTCCGCTCTTAGAAAGAAGCCGTCTTTGGGCTGTCTGAATCCCTTCACGACCGTGATATATTCATTCAGGTTGGAATGGGTTTCCCGAGAAGAGAAGTTAAAGTTTCGCGATCCACCTTCCGGATTAAAACCGCATCCAACGGCAATGGCCTCCAGCAGCGTCGACTTTCCCGTACCGTTCTCGCCAATGAAGAAGGTAACCGGCTTATCCATTTCGAGACAGTCCAGATCCCTTAAAATTGCCAGGTCTGCCACGTAGGACTCCAATCCCTGCTTCTCTTTATGCAGTTTGACCGAACGGATGAATTGCTGACTTATCATAAGAATTCCTTATTTTATATTGAAAGCTTTAACGTTTTATCTCTTCCGTACATATTATGAATGAGCCGATATCACAGATATCGTACATAAAAAAAGAACGGAGGATTTATAATCGTGTATATGCAAGGAGAAGAAAACAGGAACTATCAGTGCATCTATCCCGATGTCTATTACAAGGTCCAGCCTTTTGTAATGATGGCATGTGATGAGATGGATTCATGCAACTGTGGAATGCCAACCAATGATATGGTCCGGCAGATGTCGGATCACATCTATGAGGATATCTGCAGAATCCATCCCGATTTGGCGGAACACGATCAGTATCAGGGTATGTCCTTAGAAGCAGCTGCCGCATACAATCTGCCCGGAAGCTTCGTAGAAGCGCAGCAATGGCGCAGAGGCGGCTTTTTCAACGATCTGATCGACATTGTACTGTTAAATGAGTTTTTCCGCAGAAGAAGAAGGCATTGGTAGAATCCATAACTTTAAATTGATTCCCCTCAAACAATCTTTACATCCCAATAGGCTGTTGAACGATCTGTATCGCTTCTCTCAGACTGTTCACGCCGACCACCTTGATGCCGCCGGGCACATCGGTCAATCTGGCGGCATTTTTTTGCGGCATGATCGCCTTTGTAAAGCCCATCCGGGCAGCTTCCCTTACTATTTTATCTGCATTTTGAATGGATCTCAAATCCCCTGTAAGCCCGATTTCGCCGATGGCCAGAACTTTACTGGAACCCTTCAGTCCCTTACTGGTGGAATAGATGGCCAAGGCAACGGCCAAATCAATGGAGGTTCCATCGGGCTTCAGCCCTCCCACGATATTGACATATACATCCTGATTGATCAGGGACATGCCGGCTTTCCTTTCCAGAACGGCAAGGATCATATTCAGCCTGGAAAGCTCCACTCCGATGGCGGTTCTCCTGGCAAAGCCGATATTCGTCGGTGAGGTCAACGCCTGTACCTCCAGCAGCAGCGGACGGGTCCCCTCGTAAATCGCGGTGGCCATGGAACCCTCGGCTCCGTCCTCCATGCCTTCCAGGAAGGTTTTGGACAGGTTCTGGATCTCCGTCAGGCCCTCTTCCGTCATTTCGAAAGCGCCTATTTCGCTGGTGGTGCCGAATCGATTCTTATATGCTCTTAATATTCTCAGCTCCTGGTCTCTTTCTCCTGTAAAATTCAGCACGCAGTCCACCAGGTGCTCTATGATTTTCGGACCTGCCAGATCCCCGTTTTTTGTTACATGAGCAACGATAAAAACGGGAATGTTCTTTCCCTTACCAATCTTCATCAATTCATTTCCGCAGGCTCTTACCTGGGATACGCTCCCCGGTGCGGATTCCAGTTCATCCGTATACATGGTCTGAATGGAATCGATGATCAAAAACGCAGGATTCAGCTCCTCCTGAACCTGGACGATATTCTCCAGATTGGTTTCTGCCAGCAGAAATAAATTGTCAAGTCCTCCTTTGCATACTCTGTCTGCACGCATTTTGATCTGCTCCGCCGATTCCTCGCCTGTAACGTATAATATCTTTCCGTAGCTTTCGGCAATTTTTGCCGCAGCCTGTATAATAATGGTGGATTTTCCGATGCCCGGCTCCCCTGAAATCAGTGTTAATGAGCCTTTCACCAGGCCTCCGCCCAGCACTCTGTTCAATTCTCCGATGCCCGTATCGATTCGCGTCTCGTTTCCCGATTTAATCTCTGAAAGTCTGCTTGCCTTAATTTTTTCGCCGGAAACGCTTCTGCTCCGCTTGTCATTTTCCTTGCTTTCGATGACCCTTTCTTCGATCATGGTGTTCCACTGTCCGCAAATGCATTGTCCCTGCCATTTGGGACTTTCGTAGCCGCATTCCTGACAGACAAAAACCGTTTTTGCTTTTTTGCTCATCCAGGCACCTCCTTTTTACATTCTGTCCGGTGCTTTGCCTTTTTGCCCCAAGCTTGCTTGGCTGGCAAAACGGACAGCAGCGAGCGAAGCGAGTCGGAGTCCGTTTACGGAAGTTAGCACCGTTGACAGAATTAATGCTGGAAAATCACAAATCTTCGATTTGTAGATTTTCGTCGTACATAATTTTAGCATAAAAAGAACTGGTGTTCAACTTAATTTTGTTGCGGTTAGAAAACCGTATTTCAATTCGAAAAAAAGACCAGGGCTTATACCCTGATCTTTGATATATTCTCTATTTTTACAGTCGTCCCTACGAATGGGCTTCTTCATCATGCTTCTTATGCTCTGCAATGATCTTTTCCGCAAGATGCATCGGCACTTCGTCATAGCGCTCAAATTTCATTGTGAAGCTTCCTCTCGCCTGTGTCATGGAACGAAGCGTGATGGCATACTTGAACATTTCTGCCTGAGGTGCTTCCGCCATAACCTTCTGGCCGCCGCCGGACTGAGGTTCCATACCAAGAATCTTGCCTCTTCTTTTATTCATATCACCCATAACGTCACCCATGTACTCATCCGGTATCAGGATTTCTACATGCATAACCGGTTCTAACAGAATTGGCTTGGCTTCTACGATACCCTTCTTGAAGGCCAGCGAAGCGGCAATTTTGAATGCCATTTCGTTGGAGTCTACATCATGATAGGAACCATCATAGAATACCGCTTTTACATTTACAACAGGGAAGCCTGCAAGAGGTCCCTTTTCCATGGATTCTCGGAGGCCCTTTTCAACAGCAGGAACGTAGTTCTTGGGAACCGATCCGCCGAAGAGCGCTTCCTGAAATTCAAAAACCTCATGAGATGGTGAGAATTTGATGTGCACATCTCCGTATTGTCCTGCACCGCCGGATTGCTTCTTATGCTTTCCTTGTACATCAGAGCTTCCTTTAATGGTTTCTCTGTAAGGGATCTTCTGTTCTATCAGATCCACTCCAACACCAAACTTGTCCTTCAGCTTGGCAGTAATGATTCCGATCTGTATTTCACCCTGACCTCCGATGAGCGTCTGGTGGGTTTCGGTATTTCTTGTCATGACGAAGGATGGATCTTCTTCCATGAGCTTGTGAAGTCCGGAGCTGATTTTTTCATCATCTCCCTTGGCCTTTGGTTCAACCGCCATATAAAGCGATGGTTCCGGGAAGGCAACCGGTGGATATTTGATAAAGTTTGCCTTTTCGCAAAGAGTATCACCTGTCTGTGTAACCTGCAGTTTCGCTGCAGCTACAATGTCACCGGCCATTACGGTATCCGCTTCTGCCTGCGTCTTACCTCTTAAGTAGAACAGATTACCGATCTTTTCCGGTTTTTCCGCTCTTGTATTATATAATTCGGTTCCCCCGTGTATTTTGCCGGAAATGACCTTCATCAGGGAAATCTTTCCTACAAATGGGTCCGCGATCGTCTTAAAAACAAAAGCGGATAATGGTGCCGCCGGATCGCACTTTCTGCTGATTTCAGCATCCTTTGCATCCAAGCCTTTATATTCAATATGGTTTTCTGCTTTCGGAACATACTTGATCAGTGTGTCCATAAATTCCTTCATGCCTCTGCCGTCCACAGCACAGCAGGTCATTACAGGAACGATATTGCCCGCAGCAATACCGGCTACCAATCCACGATTAAATTCTTCTTCCGTAAACTCTTCCCCACCGAAAAACTTTTCAAGAAGCTCCTCATCACTTTCTGCAACAGCTTCTGTCAACGTGTCTTTTTCAGAAAGCAGAACGACAGAAGATCCGAACTTGGCCTTCAAGTCCTCGATTACTTTGTCAACGTTTACGTTTTCTTTATCAATTTTGTTAATAAGCATGAAGGTAGGCATATTGAATTCTTTACAAGAATTCCAGGCCTTTTCCGTGCCAACCTGTATGCCCGCAGATGCGTCTACAACGATGACCGCTGCTTCAACCGCTCTCATTGCAGAATCTACTTCACCAATAAAATCAAAATATCCTGGTGTGTCAATAAAATTAAGTTTAACCTTATTGTATTCAACCGGCACAATGGAAGCGCTGATGGAATATCCCTTATCAATCTCCATCTTGTCGTAATCAGATACTGTGTTTCCGTCCTCAACTTTACCTAGTCTGTTAATTACCCCCGTAGCAAGCAATGCGGCTTCTAATAATGTAGTTTTTCCGCATCCGCCGTGTCCTACAAGTGCAACGTTTCTAATCGTGTCGCTAGTATAGCCTTTCATATTCAGACCTCCCATATTTTTTTCACATAGTGGCTTTAGTATACCATTCTTCATTTTAAATAGCAAATAGATTTCAGTGCTCTTGTTCCTCTTTCATCCTCCTGAAAGCCGGCAGTCTGGCTGCGGCTGCGGTGACAATAAAGGCAATCGCCAGCCTTCCGACCGTCACGGCGAGAATGTTCGCTCCTGCCACGCCGAAGATGAAAGCGGTCTCTATAATGCCATGGCAGAGAAACATAAAAATCCCTATGAGAGCAAAATCCTTTTTGGGGATCGGGGTACGCCGGTTGATTTCGATCAGGGTTCCGGCTCCGTAGGTAACCCCCATGACAACTCCCACCAGCAGCGGAAAGATGGACTGTTTCTGCATGCCCAATGCGCCTGCTAAAAACTGAAGCTTATCCGCCACTTTTTCCATTATATTGTAAACCATGAGAATTTCCACGATGATCATCAGTGGAATCAGTATTTTCAGCATGTTGAGGGCAGTCGAAATGCAGCCGAAAAATATCTCATGCAGAATGATGTCAGCAGATGCACTCATACCATCAGCCCTCCGATCCAGCCCACAAGAATTCCTACGGCACAGGCAGACAGAATACGGAATACAGCGAATTTTGCCGCCGACATTCCTATTTTCTGTGCGATAGCCGATTCAACTGGCATCGAATGGGCAACCAGAACAAACATGGCTATGGTCGTGATCTCTGCAGTGGTAAAGTCAAAGGTGCTCATTACGGCAATTGTAGCATATTCATCGGTCAGCAGTCCGGTAATGAGCGGAACGATCCCGTCTCCCGGCAAGTGAAACAAGGTCATTGCCGGAGAAAAGAGATCCTGTAAAAATGTCATGATGGGCGAATACTTGATTAAAACAACGATCGCGTAAATCGGCAATACGATTTTCAACAGCATTGCTGCAGTCTTTACTCCCTTTATCGCTCCGTCCTTGATGGTTGCTGCAAATAAATTCATATTAGAATTCCGCAGTTTTTGGTGTTCTTGGGAATGGCTGCACGTCTCTAATGTTGCTCATGCCGGTAATGTACATGATGATTCTTTCAAAGCCCAAGCCGTAGCCTGCGTGCTTCACTCCGCCGTACTTTCTCAGATCGAGGTACCACCAGTAATCCTCCTCATTGAGGCCAAGCTCTCTGATTCTCGATAAAAGAACATCGTAGCGTTCCTCTCTCTGGCTTCCTCCGATAATTTCGCCGACTCCGGGAACCAGAAGGTCCATGGCTGCGACTGTCTTACCATCCTCGTTCTGGCGCATATAAAACGCTTTGATTTCCTTCGGATAATCCGTCACGAATACAGGCTTATTGAAAATCTCTTCCGTAATATATCGTTCATGCTCTGTTTGAAGATCAATGCCCCATTCCACAGGGAACTGGAATTCCCTGCCGGATTTTTTCAGCAGCTCAACGGCTTCCGTGTAGGTGACTCGCGCGAAATCGTTGCTGATAATATTGTTCAGTCGGTCAAGCAAGCCTTTGTCTATAAATTCGTTGAAAAACTTCATCTCTTCCTTTGCATTTTCAAGAATATAGTTGATGATGTATTTGATCATGTTTTCAGCCAGTTCCATGTTATCGTTGATGTCTGCAAAGGCAACCTCCGGCTCGATCATCCAGAATTCCGACGCGTGTCTTGCCGTATTGGAGTTTTCCGCACGGAAGGTCGGTCCAAAGGTATAGACATTTCGGAAAGCAAGCGCGAAGGTTTCCGCCTCTAGCTGTCCGCTTACCGTGAGGTTTGTTTCTTTTCCAAAAAAATCCTGGCTATAATCGATCGTTCCATCCTCGGTTCTCGGAAGCTTGTCCAGATCCAGTGTGGTTACCCGGAACATCTCGCCGGCTCCTTCCGCATCACTGCCCGTGACAATCGGCGTATGCACATAGACGAAATTGTTATCCTGAAAGAACTGGTGAATGGCATAAGCAACCAAAGATCTCACACGAAAAACAGCGGAGAAGGTATTGCTTCTCGGTCTCAGGTGAGCGATCTCTCTCAGGAATTCCAGACTGTGGCGTTTCTTCTGAAGGGGATAATCTGCGTCGGAATCCGCCTCGATGACGATTTCCTTCGCCTTGATCTCAAAAGGCTGTTTTGCTTCCGGTGTCAGAATAAGATCACCGACAACATAAAGGGCCGCCGATATGGGCGCCTTTGCGATCTGATCATAATTCTTGATGCTGTCTTCTTCATAGACTACCTGAACTGATTTGAAGTAGCTGCCGTCATTGATTTCAACAAAACCGAACTTGTTGGAGCTTCTGTTTGTTCTGACCCAGCCCCGCACGACGACCTCTTTGCCGGCATACTGATCCGTATTGACATAGAGCTGTTTCAACTGTGTATCCTTCATCTTCGATCTCCTTTGATTAAAATATATTTTAATTGACGCTTAAGTGTCGGGCAGAATGTTATACGACAGAAATCTACGATCATAGATCGTGATTTCTTAGCATAAATTCTGTCAGCGGCGATGAATCGCCGGA
>CAZTEH010000140.1:0-7948 GCA_964612345.1 uncultured Oscillospiraceae bacterium
TTGTTTTTTCAATCTTGGCGGGCTATTTTTTGCTTAATTTGCTTCGGAATTCAGGTTATAAGTTTATACGAAATCGGGCTGCAACACAACAAAAATAGTTCATGTTGAATCAAATTGCTATTTTTTGAGATAATCACAGACATATTGCAGATTATCTCGAAAACTGCCATCGACAAGGAAGGCTTTATTGAACAATGCGCTGCCCATGGTAAAACTGTCCGGACTGATTTCCTTCATAAAATCTAATCTTGCATCAGAGTCGATGCTCCCGGCAATGCAGGTAGGCAAATCTATTTTCGATGCAAATTGACGGATCAATTTCTCGGCATCACCTGTAAAACGGTAAGCCAGCAGATCAAAGCCATCACAGTCCAGTTCTTTCAAGCGCATGGCATCAGCAATGATGCCTTCGATGTCGTCACCAAGAATAGACGGATTTCCCCAGACATGACCGCAGAACGGGAAATACTCGATTTTACCTTTAACCAGCTCTCCTATGGATGGGTAGTAAAGTGTGCCCATCAGACAATCAAAACCACACTCAATCGCCAGCTTGGCAGCGGTCAGACAATCATCTTCTGTATAAGTAACAACTTCCAAATAGGTTGTCTTTCCGACTGCTTTCATATCTTTCACAAGTTCTTTCATTTGAGGAACCGGTAAACCGATATTCTTGAATCCCCAGTGCTGTGCATCAAGATCCTTAACAGAATCAAATACCTCTATTGCATCTGTGACAGTCTGGTCGTTGTACGTGAGCATTACAATTAAATTCATGACGAAACCTCCAATATATCTTTAGTTGACTTTGTAATAGTTTGCGGTGGAATCGCCAGAGGGTGATTAGAAGTGAGAATTACATTAATATAATTCAAAACGCTTCAGAATCCGAGGGCGGCGGCTGGGAATGCCCATAAATCCTTGGTTGTGTGCCCTCCATGAATTCCAGAAAACCATATCGGGAATTGTAATGTTGATTAAAAATGATTTAATATAATTCGATATGATTCAAAATGAGCATAACAGACAAGCGGATAAATGTCAACATTGAATTTTATCTAAGGAAATACACTAAAATAAAGAATAATACCAGAATTTAACTTGACAAGGCTAAACAATCATGCAATAATGAATCAAAATAAATCAAATGTGATTATTTCAAATCACGGGCGGCGTTTTAACTACTACTGAAACAATAGGGTTGAGACGTCTATTTTTAGAATTGAATGGATATTTCATATAATTTATTCTTATAAGGAGGAACTCATGGAAAAACTGGGAATGATCAAATCAAAAAAAGAAGCAAAAGTTTTTATGGATGGAGATGAGCTTTGCAGAGAATTTTTTCAGACGGAAAAGATTACTTTTGGTATGTCTGAATTAAAGCCCGGCATGACCGGAGGGCTGGATCCGGGGCATTCAGATGCTCATGAAATATTCTACTGTGTAAAAGGGCACGTACTCTGTTATTTCCCGGAGGACGAAAACTACTACGAACTGGAGGAGGGTGATGCACTGTTGATCCCACCTGCAACGGGTCACAGGCTCACAAATATCGGTGAGGAAGAAGCAGTGATTACTTGGAGCTGCGCACCGAGACCATAAAGGATTCTATTCATTTGCATTCAATTCTGGCGGCTGGTTGAAAAGCAATGAGGAATATAACGTTAACATCAAAGAATAAGGAGGAGATAACAAGATGAAAAAGAAACTCATGCTAAAAGTGGCAGCTTCTGTCACCATTCTCGCCATGGTTATCAGCATGGCAGGCTGTGGAAATTCTGATAGCGCGGGCAATGAGGAAGATACCATTTATCTGGGCTTAAATTATGAATTGACCGGCGATAACCCGGTAGTAGGCGAGTCTTCCGGCAGAGGCGTAGATATGGCATTGGAAGAAATCAATGCAGCAGGCGGTATCACAATCGGAGACAAAGCTTATCAAGTGGCAGTGAAGAAACTTGACAATGAGTTTAGTGCAGAGTCATCTGCAATCGTAGCACAGAAATTTGTTGATGACGACAGTATTATAGCCATGATTGGACCGAACGACAGTGCGATGTGCCTTGGTGCGCAGTCGGTTATAGAGACCGGAGGTCTTCCGACCATTACGCCTTGGGCAACCCAGGTGGACATCACAAGCGGTGACTATTTCTTCCGCTCCTGCTTTACTGATGATTTTCAGGGACAGGTCTTGGCAACGTATACATATGACTTTGAAAATTGCAAGACAGCAGCGGTGCTGTACGACATGTCCAACGATTACTGTGTAGGTGTTGCTACCCAATTCAGAGATGCTTATGAAAAAATGGGCGGCAAAGTAGTGGAATTTCAGAGCTATAATGCCGATGAAACGGATTATTCTTCCCAGCTGACGAAGATTATGGCCAAGAATCCGGAAATCATCCTGCTGCCTAATTTCTACTCCCAGGTGGTTAGCCAGGCAGAGCAGGCGGTTTCTCTGGGTTATGCCGGCAAGTTTATCGGCTCCGATACCTGGGGCGATTCCCTGATACTGGAACTTGATACCAATCACAATCTGGAAGGCTCCGTATGGTGCGGGCATTACGCTGAGGATATCGCTTCCGACAAGGCAAAGGCATTTATAGCAGCATATCGTGAGAAATATGGTGCAGATACCACTCCAAACGATATCGCAGCACTGAATTACGATACTGTTTATCTGGTGGTCAATGCCATTCAGGCAGCACAATCCACTGACCGCGATGCTGTTAGGGATGCATTGAGCAAGGGAGAGATGTACGAAGGAGTAACCGGAAACATACAGTTTGATGACAGCGGGGATCCTTCCAAACCTGCAGTTATGATTCAAATTCAGGATGGAAAGTTCAAATATCTGGATACTGTTTTGCCATCAATGTGAGAGCGCATAGACGATGGCCGGCATACAGCCGGCCATCGTATTAAAGAGAGGTGTAAGACGTGAGTGTTTATTTACAGCAGTTGGTCAATTTGCTTCAGCTTGGAAGTATCTATGCTCTGCTCGCAATAGGATTTTCTATTGTTTACGGAATTGCTGGTCTTGTTAATTTCGCCCATGGCCAGATTTTTATGGTGTCCAGTTATATCCTATTTTTTGTCGGCACACTGATGTACAAAATGACAGACGCTATCTGGGTAGTGTTTGTAGCATCCCTTCTGGGAGCTATCGGTGCGACGGCCATATTGGCATTTGTTATTGAGAAAATTGCATACAAGCCACTTAGAAACGCACCTAAGGTGTCCGTAGTAGTATCCTCCGTTGGAGTTGGTCTTGTATTGGAATATGCAGTATTGACATTTGTGGGTGCCGAGCCTCAGAGAATGCCGGTTTTGATTCATGACAGTGCATTAAATATTGGAGGGACGAATTTGTCGACTTCCAACATCATCATTATTGCCGTAGCAGTTGCTGCGATGGTAGTGCTGAATCTGTTTATCAAGAAATCCCGTTTTGGTGTGGCGCTTCGAGCCGTTTCCCAAGATGAAATTGCAAGCAGCTTTATGGGTATTGCACCAAACAGCATGGTCAGTCTGGCCTTTATCATTGGGGCGGCAATGGCAACCATCGGTGCCAGTCTGTACGGCGTGGCATATCCGATTTTCGGCCCTTATATTGGCGATTCCATCAACTGGTGGTCATTTACAGCGGCGGTTCTTGGCGGTATCGGAAGTATCAAAGGCGCTGTACTGGGTGGATTTCTGCTGGCCGCAGTCAATGTCATTTCCCCAATGGTACTGCCGGTTTCCAGTTATCGGGACGTTGTGGCCTTTGCAGTACTGATCCTGGTTCTGCTGGTGAAGCCTACCGGTTTACTTGGCAAAAAATTAGTTGAGAAGGTTTAGGGGGATTGTCATGAAGAATAAAACAATGGTTCATGTTGTGATATTTTTGATCGGATTGATGATCTGCTGGGCGATAGAAAATCTGGGCATTATCGATTCATCTTTGACACTGATGATTCAATACATAGGGATTTATACGATTTTTGTACTGGGTATCAATCTGGTAAATGGATATCTGGGCATTTTTTCTCTTGCTCATGCGGGTATTATGGCCATCGGCGGATATGTATCCAGCTTATGCAGCATGTATCTCTTCAAGGAAAGCTGGATGTTTCCAATGAGCCTCCTGGCCGGCGGAGGAGCTGCCTGTTTAGCAGGCATGATTCTGGCACTTCCTTCTTTTAAAGTAAAAGGTGACTATCTGGCTATTATTACACTGGGGTTTTCCCTGATCGTCAAGAGCGTACTTCAGAACATAGAGTTTGTAGGCGGCGCACGGGGACTGCGTCCCATACCCAAATACACGGATCTGGTTGTGGTGTATATCTGCGTTATTTTGGCTATCCTGGCTGTGAAAGCCTTTGTTGATTCAAAATATGGAAGAAGTCTTCTGGCCATTCGTAAAGATCAGGTTGCTTCAGAGCTGGTTTCGGTGGACGTACGGAGAAATAAATTTGTTGTTTTTTCCTTTTCCTCATTTCTTATAGGTATTTCGGGCGGCTTGCTGTGCCATCTGCTCAGCTACACAAATCCGAATGCTTTCGGTTACACCACGATCGTTGACGGACTGGTAATGGTATATATGGGTGGAATTGCCAGCATTTCAGGATCTATTATCGGAGCTACCGCATGGCAGATTCTCGTGCAGTCCCTGCGTTCCATCGGAACCTGGCGCTGGATAGGCGGAGGTCTTATTCTGGTGATGGTTATGATTTTCCTGCCAAAAGGCATTTGCGGAAACAAAGAAATCACCATCAGCGGTATCAAGGAATTTTTCCTGAAAATCACTGCTCGAATTAAAAGGAAAGGAGAGGAATTATGATCAATGAAACCATTGTAACATTTAAAGATGTGTGCATGTATTTCGGCGGTCTGAAAGCCATTGAAAAACTCTCTTTTACCGTGGAAAAGGGCAAGATTTTCGGCATTATCGGACCGAACGGCGCAGGCAAGACAACGGTATTCAATGTGCTCTCCGGAGTCTATATTCCCACTGCCGGTGAAATATATTTTAAAAATCAGTTGTTGAATAACATTCCGGCCCATAGGATCACGGGCAACGGTATTGCCCGCACCTTTCAGAATATTCGCCTTTTTGATGATATGACAGTACTGGATAATATGAAGGTAGCTCATTACGGACACATTCAATATGGTGTGATAGGAGCTTTGCTGAATACGAAAAAGAAGCAACAGGAAGAGAAAGAGATTGAGAAGGACTGCATGGAAGTTTTAGAATTTCTGGGACTTTCCCGCTATGCCGGTGTAAAAGCAGGAGCTTTGCCCTATGGATTGCAGAGGCGGATCGAGATTGCCAGAGCCCTGTCCTGTAAGCCGGAAGTCCTTCTGCTGGATGAGCCGGCTGCGGGTATGAATCCTGCAGAAATTGACACCTTGAATCAGTTGATTATAAAAATCAGAGATCATTATGACCTGACTATCCTGTTGGTAGAACACCAGATGAGACTGATCATGAATATTTGCGACGAGATTCTTGTTGTGAATTTCGGACAGAAGATGATCGTGGGTAAGCCGGAAGAAATCCGAAACAACCAGGAAGTACTGGAAGCATATCTGGGAAAGAGGAATTGAATATGGCTAAGAATGAAAGAAAAGAGAAAGGAAGTCCAATTTTAAAGGTGGAAGATCTGCATGTATCTTATGGAAAGATTGCAGCCCTTAAAGGGATTTCTTTCGAAGTATACAAAGGTGAGATTGTGTCAGTGCTGGGATCCAACGGAGCGGGTAAAACCACGACCTTGAATGCGATTACCGGTGCGATTCCAATTGAGAGTGGAAGAGTGATTTTTAAAGGAGAAGACTTGAAAGGGATGCCCAGTCACAAGATAACTCAGAAGGGAATCGTTCATGTGCCAGAGGGCAGAAGAATTTTTTCGGATTTGACCGTGGCAGAAAATCTCCGGGTTGCTGCCTTTACCTATGAACATAAGAATAAAATGCTGTATAAAAACCGATTGGAGTACGTACTGGACTTATTCCCGCGTCTGAAAGAACGTTACCAGCAGTTTGGCGGAACTCTATCCGGTGGTGAACAGCAGATGCTGGCAATCGGACGTGCCTTGATCACTGGCGGCGAAATTTTAATGCTGGACGAACCATCAATGGGTTTGGCACCGAAACTGGTACGTGATATATTTGATATAATAATAAAAATCAGTGAGACCGGACAAACAATCGTGCTGGTAGAACAGAATGCGGCTATATCCATGGAGATTTCACATTATTGCTATGTACTGGAAACAGGCAATGTAACTTTTGAGGGTGATCCGGAGAGCTTATTGAACAACAATGATATCGCAGCTGCATATCTGGGATAGGGGAGAAGGAGGACGTATGGAACTTTTAATCGGATTGGATATTGGAACGACCGCCATGAAGGTGGCCGCTTTCGACAAGAACGGCAAGCTGCTGGCAGTTTCTTCGCAAGAATATGATTTGCTTACACCTGCTGTCAACGTGGTGGAAGAAACGGCGGAAGTATACTGGAAGGCTTTCTGTGATGGAATTGCGGAAATAAAGAGACAGCATCCGTTTGGAGATGACGATAAGATGGCGCTGGCCATTTCCGCACAGGGAGAGACCCTCTTTTTTGTGGATGAACATGGGAAATCGCTCCGGAATGCAATCGTATGGATGGACAATCGGGCAGCAGATGAAGCGAAGGAATTGGAAGCCATATTTGGCAATGAGATTTGCTACCGTGTGACGGGACAAGTGAGTTTTGAGCCCTGCTGGCCGGCATCCAAAATTCTATGGGTGCGAAGAAATGAGCCGGAAATATTTGCAAAGACGGCCAAATTTCTGTTGATTGAGGATTATTTCATCTACCGACTCACTGGCAGATTTGCTACGGAGGGTTCTCTTGTCTGCTCATCTACCTACTGGGACATCATCAACAAGGTCTATTGGAATGATATGCTGGACTGCCTGGGAATCCGGGAAGATCAGCTGGCGCCGGTGATGGAGTCCGGTGAAATAGTTGGTCAGATTCTACCCGAAATAGCGGCTGAAACAGGACTTTCTGTAAACCTGACGGTCTGCACCGGAGCGTTGGATCAGGTGGCGGGAGCCATCGGAGCCGGAAATATCCGTGAAGGCATGTTTTCGGAAAACATCGGTGCCGCTTTGGCCATTTGTGTTCCGGTTTCCAAACCGGTATTCGACCCTGCCAGAAAAATGCCGTTGCATTATTTTGCTCTTCCGGATACCTATATGATCCATACTTTTACCAACGGGGGCATGACGCTGAGATGGTTTCGGGACAAGTTCTGTTCTGTTGAATTGATGGCAGAGCAGATGGGGGGATTGGATGCTTACGATATGATAAGCCGGGAAGTGGAACGGATTCCTGCAGGTTGCGACGGCTTGGTGATGCTGCCGCATTTGGCGGGATCTTTGGCACCTGATATGAATGCCAAAGCTAAGGGTGTCTGGTTTGGATTTACCCTGCAGCACACAAGAGCTCACTTCATGCGGGCGATAATGGAGTCATTGGGCTACATCCTGAGACGAAACATAGATGCACTCAATGACATGGGGATTCATGTCAAGGAAATCCGTTCTCTGGGCGGTGGATCCAAGAGCCGTATCTGGAGTCAAATCAAAGCGGATATCAATAATGTGACGCTGGAAACAGTAAAATCTGTAGAAGCAGCCTCTTTAGGTGCAGCGATTCTGGCGGGAAAAGCAGTGGGTGTTTTTGACAGTGTGGAAAGCGCGGTAGACAGTATGGTTGAGATTAAGGAGCGAACCGTTCCGGATGGCACTTATCATAAGGTTTATGAGGAAGGCTATCAGATGTATCAAAAGCTGTTTCGTGATTTGGAAAGCAGCTTTGAACAGACCTTGTAGTCAGATTTAAATTAAAGGCTCTACAATAAATGTTGGGGTGACCACCGAGAAAACGGTGATTACCCTGGCA
>CAZTEH010000141.1:0-7879 GCA_964612345.1 uncultured Oscillospiraceae bacterium
ATTAATGAGAGTCGTGTTAAAATCCAAATGCATCTTCCTCTTCTTCTTCCAATTCCGCAAAAGTGAATTTTTCGATCCTTATTTCTTTTTCGAGCTCCTTTAAATATTTCCCGCATTCACCGATAAATTCCTTGTATTCTTCATCGCGAACCAGATTCAGAGCGATTATAATTTTCTCCTCATGCTTCTCATCAAAAAAGGTGCTGTCCATTAAAAGAGCATCTCCGTTATTCATTTCGATTTCCTCGGATATTTTCACGAGTGCTGCATAGTTATCTTCGTTATACGGCAGCGCCCACATGGATTGCTGAATGTTGATCACACCCAATTTTTTCAATGCTCTCCAAACAGATACCCTGTGACGTGAAGGTTCCGTCGGCAAATTATAATTGATCACAATCCATCTTCGTTTTTCCATCGTTTACTCCTTTTGTTTATGCGAGATGTAATATTCGTTACAATTCATAATATCATAATGTAATATTCGTTACAATACCAAAAAAAAGAAAGAAGCATCTGTTTGCACAGATGCTGATCATACAGGATCTTTCAGTGAACAAGACTCGAAAATCCGCTCCGCGTTGAATAAATCTCTCAACTTTTTCGGCCCGGCTATGATATCTCTTCCGACGAACAAAACGCCCTTCGGATTGACTTTCACACTCCATTTTACCAGAGTGATTTCACCCGTGTTGATTTCAATCCCGGTGATAAACAGCGGGTGAACGCAGCTCCCGTCATTGAAATACAAGGGCTCTCCGATTTCAGGAAACATTGGCCTGTGATTGTGACCGGCAATCAGCATTTGGTTCTCACGAATCGTCCAATCGGTCAGCCGCCTGCCGATCTTCTCTTTTTTCTCCTGATTCTGAGCCGGGCTGGTCGGATTGCTGATACCGAACAATTCCAATGGCTTCCAAAGGTATCGCACCAGGAATCTGGCGCATTTCCACATGCTGCTGTTCAGAAAATCCACCTGATGACCATGAATCAAAAAGATTTCCTTGTTTGCAGGCTGCTCCTGATATTCCAATACAAGCCCCTCATGCACCTGAATATTTTCAAATAACGGAAGCTCCTTCCGTTCCTGCTTGTCGTAGTATTCGTACAGATTTGCTTCCACATAGTTCACGTTTCGCTTTACCATATCGTGGTTTCCATAAATGAAATAAAGTCGTTTTTCCTGATAAAATTGTTTTAATAGCTGATAAACATTTGGATGCGCATTGATAATATCGGAAAGCTTTTTATTCTCCCAAAGTTCATCGCCATCCCCGATTTCTATATACGTATAACCCTCGTTATAGTAATGGTTCAAGGCAGAAATATATAAATTTTCATTCTTATAGAATTCATCTGCCTGGCTCCCGGCTCCCCTGTGACAATCGCTCATAAGAATAATCCTTGAGGAATCATCAAAGGGGATCCTGTTCGCTGATTCAAAAACTTGGGATAACCGCTTTAATAAATTCATTGAAACATCTCCCAATCGATTACACTTCAATCATAGATAGCTTTTCAGCTTATCAAATGCTTTAAAAATATTCCTTGTTTTTCCGAAGTTGATTACCGCTTCATATAACGGGGCGTCTTGCTGAATCGCTCGTAACCTATCCGTCCAGGTCACATATTCCCCGGTAATTTCCCGGTATCGATCACAGAGAAGTTCGTTGCTCCTCTGAATGATCCAATCGGTCTCTTCTGACCTGGTGAGAGGCTGAAGGGTATGAGCCTCATCAAAGAGAAACTCAACGATAATGCCATTGGTATTGATCTCATCTTCCTGATAGCCGATTTTCCTCATGGCGCGGACAAAGCTCCTGCACATGTTGGCGTCCTTAAAGGTAATGCGAATCATCATTGTTAATTCCCAGGGTTCTGAAAATTCTCCGGGCTTGAAACCGGTCAGCCACCAATGCTTCGCTTCTCTGTGAAAAAGCTCTCTGTCGTTTTTATAAAGTTTATATGCCATTTCCAGTCGGTTCGCATGATCGGCACACTGATAAAAGGTACCGCTGAATAGATTTGGAATTTCCAAATCCGGCTCTTCCGTATAATAGACCCCTATTTCACAGCCTGTGTTCAGGCCATACTGCCCCTTCCAGAATTCTACCAGCCATCTTTTGCCCCCATACTCAAAGCGTACCGGTTCGGAATCAAGGATCATGCCTGCGGGCGCTGCTGCTTCATCATAAAGACGACAATAGCCGAGCTTTCTTTGCCATGCATCCATCCTTGAATAGAAGATATCCTGCGATGGATCATAGCCATACCCTGCATCTCCGAGCAATTCATCAAATTCTTTTTCTCCTGTCTTAATTGGACGCGGGGACAAGCTGCGAACGATCCGAAAAGTCAGATATGCGAATATCATGAATAAAACCAGTATGGCAGGATAGAGCAAGATTCCATCCGCCAGTTGGGTTTTGATTAGGTCAAACATAAGCCGTCACTCCATCATTGTTTTTATTCCATATTATTCGTGAATGAGGGTTTATGTTCTATCCTGACAATAAGGGGCTTAAGAAAAGAATAGGCCATAAACAAGAAATTGGTTTCGCATTTCCTGCTTATGGCCTATTTTGTTTCTGAAATTATTTTGATGCAATCAGATCGCAGATCGCATTTGAAAATGCCACCGGATCCTCAATGGACAGACCTTCTATGAGCAGCGCCTGATTGTAAAGCAGCTCTGTGTATTTCTTCGCTTTTTCCTGATCGGAGGCGAATGCGGTTTTTAGTGCGTCAAGAACCGGGTGGGATGCATTGATCTCCAGAACCTTATCCGCTTTGATTTTATCATCCGTCGGCATTGCATTGAGGATCTTCTCCATTTCAATGGAGATGCCTCCTCCACTGGCCAGACAAACCGGGTGGGATTTCAGTCTTTGTGATAATCTCACCTCACTTACCTTCCCTGTCAGTGTCTCCTTCATAAATTCAATGAGCTCTTTGCTATCCTCCGACTCCTTCTTCACTGCATCTTTGTCATTCTCACTTTCTTCAAAGCCCAGATCGTCTCCGGAGACCGACTTAAATTCCTTACCGTCAAAATCATTTAAAATCCGGATTGCAAACTCATCAATATCGTCTGTAAAATACAGGATCTCAAAATCCTTGTCCTTCAAGAGCTCAGTCTGAGGCAGCTTGTCAATTTTCTCAACGGATTCCCCTGTTGCGTAATAGATGTATTTCTGATCGAGCTTCATCCGGGAAACATACTCGGAAAGACTGACCAGCTTCTTTTCCGTTGAGGAGTAGAAGAGAAGCAAATCCTTCAGCGTATCCTTGTTTGCCCCGTATTTGTCATAGATCCCGAATTTGATCTGCAGACCGAAGTTTTTGAAAAACTCATCATATTTTTCACGGTCCGTGTTCATCAATTCAACCAGTTCGCTCTTTATTTTCTTTTCCAGCCTGGAAGCGATGGCCTTCAGCTGTCTGTCATGCTGCAGCATTTCTCGGGAAATATTCAGAGACAAATCCTGGGAATCCACCAAACCTTTCACAAATCTGAAATAGTCGGGCAGCAGATCCGGGCATCTTTCCATGATGAGCACGCCGCTGGAATAAAGCTGCAAACCCTTTTCATACTCTTTCGTATAATAATTGTAAGGTGTCTTCGCGGGAATATACAACAGCGCATTGTAGGAAACCACACCTTCCACATTTGTATGGATGACCCTCACCGGCTTGGTGAAGTCATAGAATTTTTCCTGATAAAAGTCATTGTATTCCTCGTCTGTTATCTCATTTTTATTTCTGCGCCAAATCGGAACCATACTGTTTAAGGTCTGTTCCTCAATGATTGTTTCATGTTCGTTATCTGACCCTTCTTTGAGCTTTCGCTGTTCCATATTCATTTTGATCGGATAACGGATATAATCGGAATATCTCTTGATCAGTCCGCGAATGCGGTATTCCTGGAGGAATTCATCAAATTTATCATCCTCCGTATCCTCTTTTATTTTTAAAATGATCTCTGTACCGCAATGTTCCTTTTCCCATTCGGCGATGGTATACCCGTCGGTGCCTGTGGACTCCCATCGGTAAGCCTGTTCTTCGCCGTATGCCTTGCTGATAACGGTAACCTTACTGCTGACCATGAAGGCAGAGTAGAAACCCACTCCAAACTGTCCGATGATATCGATGTCATCTTTCTGCTCATTTTCTTTTTTGAAGTCCAGGGATCCGCTTTTTGCAATCGTTCCGAGATTGGATTCCAGCTCCTCTTTGGTCATTCCGATTCCATTGTCGGAAACGGTCAGCGTTCGGTTGTTCTTATCGACTGCAATGCGAATTTCAAAATCCTCTCTGGAAATCCCGGTAATATTCTCAGTGAGGCTGCGATAATACAGCTTGTCGATGGCATCGCTTGAATTGGAAATCAATTCTCTCAGAAAGATTTCCTTATGCGTATAAATTGAATGGATCATGAGATCCAAAAGACGTTTTGATTCGGCTTTAAATTGCTTTTTTGCCATGTTGAATCCTCCTTTGTTCTATCAGTAAATATTCTTTCTTATTTAGCAAGCTTATAGATTTCCACGATATCTTTCCAGAAAAGCTTTTGGATTCCCCCGACAGGCGTCTCCTTGCCGTCGCTGAACCAGGTTGCCTTTTTGGCCATCTGTTCAAAGTCGTTCTCATCGATGCCGAGCTCCGTCAGGGTTATCGGCAAGCCCAAAGATACAAAGAAGCTCTCCAGCCTGTCGATACCTTCTCGAATAATAATTTCCGGATCAATGAAGGATGCTTCTACTCCCATAACGTTAATTGCAAACTGAACAAACATGTTAATATTTGACTTATATACATATCTCATCCATGACGGGGTTATTACAGCCAATCCTGCCCCATGAGCAACATCATAGATCGCGCTCAACTCGTGCTCCATTTTGTGACAAGCCCAATCCTGGCTTCTGCCCAAGCCCAGCAGGCCGTTATGTGCGATGGAACCTGCAAAGGCGACCTCTGCCCATGCATCATAGTTCCTGCTGTCTTCGTTGAGAGTATTCGCATTCTTCATGATTGCCTTCAAGGTGCTTTCACACAATCCGTCGGTAACATCCCTATGGATCGTAGTGGTGAAGTAACGTTCAAATATATGACTCATCATGTCACAGACACCGTTGGCAATCTGGTTTTTTGGCAGAGTGTAAAACAACTCCGGGTTCATGATGCTGAACAGCGGTCTGATCTTGTCGCTGCTGTATCCCATCTTTAATTGATTCTCTTCGTTTGTTATGACCGAACTGTCGCTGGATTCCGAACCTGTCGCCGGAAGTGTCAGTATGGTTGCAATATCGAGGACCTCTCCATGAGGCTTTTTCGTCAGATAATAATCCCAGACGTCTCCGTCATACTGCACACCCAATGCAATCGCCTTCGCCGAGTCTATGGCACTGCCGCCGCCGACCGCCAGAATAAAATCGATCTTTTGTTCCCTGCAGAGCCGGATTCCTTCGTGAACCAACGACAGCCTCGGATTCGGTTTAACGCCTCCCAGCAGAGCGGCTTCCACTCCGGCGTCCTTCAGTGATTTTACAACTTCATCATAGAGGCCGCTTTTCTTGATGCTTTCGCCGCCGTAATGAAACAGAACCTTATCTGCATAAGGCTTGATCAATTCTCCTATCTTTTTCTGCTTGTCTTTTCCAAAAATAATACGGGTTCTGTTCTCATATTCAAAATTATTCATCCAATTCATCCTTTCCTGCTGTTCATTTCAACTAATTATATTCCCTCTTACGCATTATGGTCAAGAAGCAGAAAGGAATTCCGCGTCAATGTAGAAGTTCCCCCTATCATAAAGACAGGGGGAACTTTATATATTACCTGCTTATATCAGACTATAACGAGAAGGAAATTGCGATGAGGACCAGAACCAGCCCTATGAGAAACAGCGTTAGTGATGCCAGCACAAAGAGAATCCTGGGGATCACTTTATCTGCTCCCTTCACCTCGGCACCTGCGGTCTTCAGTCTCTTGAGCTCTTTTCTCAGAAGAATGACTATGCTCAACAGAGAGACAAACATGACAACTTCGATGGTTACTTCAGCAGCAACGCTGATTTGACTGTACGAAATCGGTATGAATTCCAGTAAAAAAAGCCATGGCACCACGATGACGATGATGCTTATGATATATAATATCTTTCCTTTCATCCCAAACCTCTCCAAAAAAAGAATGCATCTACGGAGCCAAATACCCCAGATGTTCGAGGAGAATTTTCACTCCGATCAGTATTAACACAATTCCTCCCGCGATCTCAGCTTTTGATTTGAACCTGGAGCCGAACATGTTGCCGATTACAACACCGAAAAATGACAAAATAAAAGTAGTCAATCCGATCACGGTAATACCGGTAAAAATATTCACATGTAAAAAGGCAAAGGTAATTCCTACCGCCAGTGCATCAATACTAGTTGCTAAGGACAGTATTGTCATATTCTTAAAATTTAATGTATCACATTTCTCATTTTCTTCTTTACGAGACTCAAGGATCATATTGACTCCGATCAGAAAAAGCAAAGCAAAAATGATCCAATGATCGAAGGAAGTCAGGTAATCCTCAAACTGTTTCCCAAGGAAATATCCGATGAGGGGCATCAATGCCTGGAACCCACCAAAGAACAAGCCGGTTATTACAGCATATTTATACTTCATGCTCCGAAGACACAAGCCCTTACTGATCGCAACTGCAAATGCATCCATCGACAATCCCACAGCGATCGCAAATAATTCAAAACCATCCATTGTAAAACTCTCCCTTTTTTCACTCTTCTAATTTATTTTATCATGCAACAATCCTTCGTGTTCATTATATTATAATCAATAAACAAAAAAGACTTCCAGCATAAACCAATAAACATGGTTATGCTAAAAGTCTCGTTACCATAAATAGGCTACAAAGCCAGGCAGTAAATCGCCAGCATGTTGACTTTGTATTACAACTACTCCCTTTTAACTAAGGCTATCATACAACATACTTCGCCGATCTGTCAAGCCAATGTGCTTACTTATAGCTTTTTTCTTCTTTATAGATATCATAGGCGTCTTCCACAGTTGCTTTTTCATGTACGATCGCTCCGATCGCCTTTGCCATTCCGATCGGACAGTCACTCTGGAAGATGTTTCTTCCCATATCCATTCCTCTTGCTCCGCCTTGAATGCTCAGATATGCCATAGTCAGCGCTTCCTTCTCAGCAACCTTTTTCCCTCCGGCCACGATAATCGGTACCGGGCATGCAGCAGTGATTTCTTCAAAATCATCACAATAATATGTTTTAATAATCTGCGCACCGAATTCTGCCACCATACGGGTTGCCAGTTTAAAGAATGCAGGAGTACGTTCCATATTCTTGCCAACTGCGACTACGCCAAGGGTTGGAATTCCGTATCGGTTTCCCGCGTCAATCGTCTTGCAAAGATTATCGATACTTGATTTTTCACCGGGCGCGCCGATGAACGTCTGGATTGCCATGCAGGAAGCATTCATACGAATGGCATCTTCAATGTTCACAGCGATCACTTCATGGGAAAGATCTTCATCCATCATGGAAGAGCCTGCACTGCAGCGGAGTGCGATTCCCTTGTTGAATTCAGGCGGAATACAGCTTCTCAAAGCTCCCCGGGTCCCCATCAATACATCTACGTAAGGTACAAGCGGCGGCATTGCCAGGTCCAGTCTTTCCAAGCCTGCAGTGGATCCCATAAAATATCCATGGTCAAATGCAAGCATTACCGTATTGCCGCTTTCCGGGCGGAATATCTTTGATAAACGGGTTTTCATTCCCCAGTCAACATCATCCATACCCTTTACATAGAAACCGCCTCTTCTGCCGAATTCTACATTTGTCTGATAGTCTTTTGCAAT
>CAZTEH010000142.1:0-7818 GCA_964612345.1 uncultured Oscillospiraceae bacterium
GAACTGATTACCGGGTCGATATTTCTATATGCCACTTTTCGGACAATCTGACCAAAAAAAGATAACCATCCTTGCGATGGTTATCTTTTTTTCTCGTTAAGCCAGAGGGATTCGAACCCGCAAGGGCGCGAACGTCGTAAGAAAGTCCTGTGAACTTTCTTGGCAGAGAGCGGTCCGAGATGCCTGAGTGAGGCATCGCAGGACGGCAGATGCGAGGAACGAGCAGATGCAAAATCCCTCTGGGCAGATTTAGATAAAAAAAGATACTTCTTCTTGATATTTGAGCTATAATAGTTAATATAGATTAATCCAAATCGTAAGGAGGATATTCGCCATGTTAACAGTCACAACTCATTCCATCGAAGGGAAAAGGATCCTTGAGCACAAGGGAGTCGTTTTTGGAGAAATCATTATCGGAATCAATGTAATCAAGGATTTTAAAGCGGGTCTCACCAATTTCTTCGGCGGGCGATCTGAATCCTATGAAGGAGAGCTGGTAATGGGAAGAAATCAAGCCTTGCAGGAACTGGAACAAAGAGCCGCAGACATGGGAGCAAATGCAATCGTCGGTCTGGCAGTAGATTACGAGGCGATCAGCAACCAAGGCAGCAACATGCTCATGGTGATTGCGTCGGGAACAGCTGTTGTAATTGAATAAGCGGAAGAAACCTAAAAAACAAGGCAAGTCGAATGAATCGACTTGCCTTTCTCTATTGAATCAAGTTTGTGACCTTTGGCAGAAGGATGGTCGTTCTTGTGCCGATATCCTTGCGACTTATTACTTCAATGGTACCGCCGTGGCGGTCGATGATCCATTTCATGATGGCCAGGCCAAGTCCGGATCCGCCGGTCTCTCTTGCCCTGGATTCGTCTGACCGATAGAACCGGTCGAAGATATATGGAAGGTTTTGAGGATCGATTCCAATTCCATTGTCCTGTACGGAAACACGAACCATTCCGCCTTCTGCTGTTACCGAGACTAGGATTTCTCCGTTATCCGGCGTATATTTAATGCTGTTGTCAATCAAAATGCGCAAGGCCTGCTTCATCAACTGTCGGTCTGCATTGACAAAAGCCTGCGTGTTGTTTGTGATTCGGAAGGTATGAAGGGAATCGATCATCTGAGTTTCCTTGAATATTTCCTCGATCATTTCCGAACAGTCAAAGACCTCCAGATCCAAATGGAGCGTCTCGTTATCACCGCGAGCCAGGAACAGCAGCTGTTCGATCAGTTCCTTCATGCTCTCCGCTTCGCTCTTGATTGCATCTATAGCTTCCTGCAGCGTTGCCTCGTCATTTTTCCCCCAGCGGTCCAGCAGATTGACGTAACCTTGAATCACGGAAATCGGAGTACGCAGTTCATGGGAGGCATCGGAAACAAACCGTACCTGTGACCGGTATGCTTCGTCGATTCGGTTCAGCATGCTGTTGATCGCAATAGCCAGATCCTTTAGTTCATTTTGTGTTCCGTCAACAGACAGCCTCTCGTCGAGCTTCGTCGCATCGATGTTACTGATGGTTCCTGCCAACTCTCTTAACCGTTTAATTTCATCGGCAGGAATTCCTTTGCCCGACGTTGAGCTTAAATTCTGGGCTTGTTTCGAGATTTCCGTCAATGGACGCAGGATACGCCGGATGTTTCGTCTTCCTTTTCCGATTCCCAGAAGCAAAATCAGAGCTTCCAGGATAAGCAGCCCATAAAGAGGCTTCAGGAACTCTTCCAGGACGGTGCCGAAACGATAGGTTGCCGTTACCTTTTCTTTTTCAAAAACCATCTGATATTTCAACGCTGAGAGAGGATGTCCATACTCCGTATCAAACCATACTCTCCTCTGCACCTTGTAATCCTCCAGTGGAGTCACTTGGTGAATAATACCCCACAATTCAATACCCCGGGGATTTTTCACGGAAGGCTCGAAGGTATAGTCCATGATTGTTTCGTTCTTCGGAGAAAGCTCCTCCAACAGTGCTGCGGCATAATCCTCGGCCTTCCACAGTGTGAAAGATGAAACAGCAAGACATAGCAAAATATTTACCGTTATCAATACCCCTAATGTATAGAAAATCGTATGTAGGTTCAGCTTCATCACAAGGGAGAAGCTTGCCTTATTGTCTTTACTGTTTTTTAGTTGCTCGTTTGAATTACTCACGTATTATATATCCCACTCCTCGTATCGTTTGAATAAATTTTAATCCAAAGGGCTCCTCGATTTTTGCGCGGAGATACCGGATATAGACGTCGATCGCATTGGTTTCTCCTACAAAATCATAACCCCAGACACTGTCGAGTAAACGATCCCTGCTCATCACGAGCCCCTTGTTCTGCATTAAATAAGCCAGGAGATCAAATTCTTTTTTTGTTAATTCCACCGGAACGGCGCCGACCCATACCTCTCTGCTGTCCAAATTCATGCGGAGAGCCCCCGATGAGATGGTGTGTTCCGTATTTTTAGCGCTCATTTTCGGAGTTCCGTTATTTCGAAGCACAGCGCGAATTCTGGCTAAAAGCTCTTCGATGGCAAAAGGCTTGGTGATATAGTCATTCGCCCCGCCATCTAATCCTGCGACCTTATCCATGGTATCGTCTCTGGCGGTCAGCATGATGACAGGAACCGAGGATGTCTGGCGTATGCGCCTCAGCACCTCAAGGCCATTGAGACCGGGCAGCATGATATCAAGCGCTATGAGATCAAAGTGCTTTGATTGTGCCAACGCAAGTCCTGTTCTGCCATCTGTTGCCTTTTCCACGACATAGCCTTCAAAGGTGAGCTCCAATTCTATAAATCTTGCGAGCTTTTCTTCATCCTCGACGATTAAAATGTGTTCCTGCATAAATTTCCCCCATGAATAAAATTTAATTCTTCATATCATTCTTGATTTCTTCCGCAGCGTTTGCAACCGTATCCATCGCATCGTTCACCTTGGTGCTTTTAATGTCCGGCCCCTGAAAGTAATATCGGAAGCTGAAGAACATACCAATGATCAAAAGCGGTACTACGATCCAAAATGCGAAGATCAGCAAGAGTACTAAAACTGTAATTGGCAGTCTCATAATGGAAGCGCCATTCTTTTCAACAACAAGCGCATTGACATTTCCTTTGTGAATGACTTCTCCCATCCAGCGGAAGAATCTTCCCATATTTCGGCTGAAAGCAGATTTTTCACCGGTATTGGATTTAGCCTGACTTTTCTCTTTTTTCGTTTCTTCCTTTTGACTGCTGCCGGACACTTCAATGCTGCCGGAATTGTATTGGCCTCCACCCTGCGGCGGCTTTGCCTTGCCTTGACGTTCCAAATCGATTAGCGCTTGAAGGATATCTCCGCCCGCGTTCTCTAACGCTGCCTTTGCTTCGTCATAATTTACGTTTGCGTATTCGCGAAGCTTTTCCACTTGTTCTAATGTTACCATAATAAATTTTCCTCCTTTAAGGTTTTTTGTGATTGATTATGGTTTTATTATACGGTGCAATCCTTCAAAGCTCCTTTAATGAAAATTAAAATAAGATTAAAAAAACCTTATTTTTATCTCAGAATATCATGGAACTATTAAAAAGTCCATATTTGGAGTAAACAGAGAATGCATTGATTTTTAAGAGGAATGATATATAATAAGTATATAAGTAAAACAATCTATATAATATTGAAATATGCCTGTCATCGATTCGAAAGAATCGGACAGAAAGTTTAGACGATGAAAATCTACGAATCACAGCCTTTTTGCCGCAGCTTCAGCTGCAATGGCAAAACGGACAGCGTAGCAAGCTTCGCTTGCGGAGGAGTTCCGAAGGAACGTTGATTCGTGATTTTCCAGCCTAAATTCTGTCAGCGGCTCTGAAGATCCGGACAGAATGTTAAGAAGAGGGGATAACCGATGAGAATTGCAGTGGTAGACGGACAGGGCGGAGGAATCGGACGCGCAATCGTTGAGAAATTGAGAGCGGCCATGCCCGATGTTGAAATCGTTGCTTTGGGGACGAATTCGGCTGCAACGGGTCAAATGATAAGAGCCGGAGCGGATGACGGAGCGACGGGAGAGAATGCCATCGTACATAACATGAAATATGTCGATGTTGTCGTCGGTGTGATCGGCATCATCAATGCCAATTCCATGATGGGAGAATTGAGCCCAAGGATGGCACAAGCGATTGGAGAAAGCAGAGCCTATAAAGTTTTGCTGCCAATCAACCGCTGCAATATCCATGTGGTCAGCGTGGAAGACGCCCCCCTTGGCGTTCATCTGGACAACGCGGTCCGTGCGATCAAAGAGTATGTCCAAAAATGACACTATTTATAAATCTTTAAAATGGAAGGATTTCCTTCCTTCTGCATAATCTCCGACGATCTGACCGTTTCCGTAAAGTTTGTACTTATAGGTCACAAGCCCATCAAGTCCAACGGGTCCTCTGGCGTGGAGCTTGCCTGTGCTGATACCCACTTCTGCACCGAAGCCGTAGCGGTATCCGTCGGCAAACCTGGTCGAGCAATTGTGGTAAACGCCTGCAGAATCCACCAGCAGCATGAACTTTTCTGCGGAATTCTGATCTTCCGTGATGATGCTGTCGGTGTGGTGGGAACCGAATTTGTTGATATGTGAAATGGCATCCTCTAAAGAGCCAACAACCTTTACTGAAAGGATGTAATCCAGATATTCTTTGCCAAAATCCGCTTCTGATGCTGCTTCGCAGTCGATGATCTTTCGTGTTTCCTCACAGCCCCGAATCGTAACCATCTTCTCATCAAGAGCCAGTTTCAGATGCGGCAGAAGTTTTGCAGAGACAGCTTTATGAACCAGAAGCGACTCGACGGTATTGCAGGCGGCCACATACTGGGTTTTGGAATCCACGATGATCGGAACTGCTTTTTCAATATCTGCTGTTTCGTCGGCATAGATATGACAGACGCCATCGGCGTGACCCATAACCGGAATCTTTGAATTGGACATGATATACTGGACGAATTCATTGGAGCCTCTTGGAATCAGTAGATCGATGGTATCGTGGCATTTCAGCAGCTCATCGATTTCAGCCCGATTTTCAATCAATGTTAAAAATCCTGCAGGCACACCTGCTTTTACTCCAGCTTCGTGGATGATCTCAAATAAAACTTTATTTGTACTTGCAGCTTCGCTTCCACCCTTGAGGATGGCGCAATTGCCGCTCTTAAGACAGAGGGTCGCGATTTGAACCAGGGCGTCCGGTCTGGATTCGAAGATGACACCTATTACCCCGATTGGACAGGTTACTTTATTTAGTGTCAGGCCGGAATCCAATTCACGAACCAGCAGCTTGTTCCAGAGGGGATCCTTCAACGTGATCAGGCTTTCGATTCCACAGATAACATCTTGCAGCTTCTGTTCGTCAAATTTCAGTCGTTTTAAAATAGGGGAGGCAAGGTTGGCCGCCGCCTTATCAAAATCTGTCCTGTTTGCTTCGAGGATCTGATCCTTCTTTTCCAGCAGCGCTTTCATGATTTCATCCAGAGCACGGTTTCTTACGTCTCCGCTCAATAAACTCATCTGAAAGCTGTCGGCTTTGATTTTTTTTGTGATTTCATTTATGCCTGCCATAATCGTTCTCCTTTACCAGTAATAGGAATCAAAATCCTTCATAAATTTTTTCATTTTGCTTCCGACACCGTTCTGTTTCGCTTTGCATAGTCTTTCTGCGTTTGATTTGAAATTGCTGATTGGTTCCGGGCCTCTGATCAGTGTGCGTTTGATATAAACCGTGCCGTCTTTTTTACTGTGCATGTTCCAGGAAACAAGCATGATTTTACCATACATCAGCTCAAGACAGGTGACGCCTCGTGGATGGATACAGCAGCCTGTATTGAAATAGGAGGTTTCTCCCGTAGCTGGGAATTTCGGTCTGTGGGTATGGCCGCATATAATCATGATGTCACGCTGTTCATTCCATTTATTGTAATTTTTTTCTATCTTATGACGCTTGCTGCGGTTCTTCGCCGGACTTGCGGCATATTTCACGCCAACGACATGAAGGAACTTCCATACATATCGAATAAGGAAATAAGATACTCTCCAAAGCTGATCGTTGATCAGATCACCCTGATGTCCATGTACGACAAATATTTCCTGGTCCGTTGTCCTGTGTTTTAAAATTAAAGCTTCATGTACGTTAAGACCGGGAAACAAGTCTTCCTGCACATCAAGATATTCATCATAGGTATGGTATAAATTTTCTTTGACGTATTTGGAATCCCGAAGCTGCATATTGTGATTGCCGAATAGCATCATCAAACGATTTGCCTTATGGAAGTTTTTCAGCAATTCAAAAACAGAGACGTGAGCGGAGCGGATATGTTCGTATTTCGGATGTTCCCAAAGCTCGTCCCCGTCACCTACTTCAACATAGGTGAAATCATTCTGATAATAATAATTTAATGCATGAAAGTAGATATGACGGTTTCTGCCGAATTCATCGGAAAGGCTGTCATCTCCTCTATGTACATCGCCAAAGAAAACAAATTTTGATCCGTCGTCAAAAGGTATCGGAAATGCCTTTTGAAGCACCGCATCCAGTCTTGCGCGGGTTCTCATAGCTATTCTTCTTTCTATATATCAACTAAGAATTAGAAACGTATTTTTCTGAATAATAGTATATCATAATTCCTTCAAAATTTCTTTTAGTAAAAATTTGATAAGATGATTCACTTCTGCGTAATTCACCTGACCATTATCTTTGATCAGCAGGTAGCCGCTTTCATAGCCGGGGTATTTACCCAGCTCGGAGCAGTCATAAACGAATTCTTCTAAATCTATGTAGGAATAATTATTTTTATTCTTCCAGGGGATCCTCAGGGTAAAGTCGCCTTGCTTTCCGGAAAAGGTCGCTTCGTGGCTGCTTTGATAGCATCGGTAATCTATGGAAATGTTTTTATGTATGCCGGAAACAAAGATGGAATCCTTCTGTAGCTCGATATTTTTTATATGGATTTTCTTAACCTGATTCGAAACAATAAAACCGGTATGAAACATAATTTTATGGAGATCCAGTTTTTCGAAAACCTTCATCAGCCTTGAGAGCTGTAGGATGTCGTCCTTATTATGCAGGAGTATGGTATTCCTTACGGCTGAATCTCCGGTTCTCAGAAATTGCTGGTACAGCTCGACACTGTCGGCTCCGGATATTTCGTCGGTTCTGTCCGGCCATAACCCAAGGAAGGTTTCTACTGTTTTTTGTTTTAAATTGGGAAGCAGCTTCCGAAAATTGGAATACTTGTCCAGAATGCGGTAGAGATCGAAGCTTTGAAAGAACGGAAACTCTTCGCCGGGAATACGGTTGTACCGGAGCCTTCTATTTAAAAAAGGCAGATCAAAATGGTCTCCGTTATAGCTGACAAGTACGTCAAGGTCCTTTAACTCGGAAAGATAGGACTGGATCAGTACAGTCTCTTCCTCTTTTGACTCCGATAAGAGCTGTATTGCTTTTTTTCCCTGGGTGTCAGGCACAACAAGACCGCCCAATATAAAATCGCTGCGGTCGGGATTCAGTCCCGTGGTCTCAATGTCAATAACGCCAAGCTTTAAATCGCTAAAATAAAAGCGGAAAATATTCGATTGATAAAAGGCTTCCCGGTAGATCTCATTGGTGCAATACATGGTATCTGCTCCTGTCATGGTTTATCGGAGTTAACGAACTTACCCCCTATATTATCATAAAAAAATCGCTGGCGCTACTGAAAGGAGTGCGCCTTACCCGATCCTCCCAATCTTTTTTGTCCTGCGGGCAATCGGAAAAGAAATACACAAAAAACAAAACAAACTGCAGGGGAGCAGTTTGTTTTGTTCAAAAGGGGTAT
>CAZTEH010000143.1:0-7799 GCA_964612345.1 uncultured Oscillospiraceae bacterium
TTTTTAGTTTCGAGAAAAAGAAGAATTGTATGTGAAAGAGAATAATAAATATATTTTTGCTATTGAAATGATAAATGATTTGTAGTAAAATATGAAATAAATCTAGTTAAACGTTTAACTAAATCGTTTAACCTAATCAATTTATATGAGGATGATTACACATGGTAAAAATGCCGGTAACAATCAAGGAAATTGCGAAAGAAGCAGATGTATCTACTGCAACTGTTTCTATGATTTTAAACAATAAAGATAAGAGTATCAGCGAAGCAACCAGAAACAAGGTGCTGGAGATTGCCAAGAAAAGAAATTACATCCCGAATACGATGGCCAGAAGTCTCGTAACACGGCAGACAAGAACCATAGGATTAATCATGCCTGATATTGTTAACCCGTTTTTCCCTGAAATTGCAAGAGGTGCGGAAGACAGGGCTAGCCTGTCAAGATACAGCATCATTTACTGCAATACAGACGATAATTTAACGCGCGAGGATGCTTATGTGGATATATTGACCGAAAAAATGGTTGACGGCATCATATTCACACATTCCGCTGACCGGGAAGGCGGAGCTGAAGGATTCAAACGATGCAGGGTGCCTATTGTCCTGATCGACAGAGACTATGACCTTCCAAATGTGATCGGAAAGGTTCTGGTTGATAATACAAAAGCTTCTTATTTGGGTGTAAATTATCTGCTCGATATGGGCTACAGGAACATCGCTTATATTGCTGGGTCCTTGCATACCCAGACAGCCAGAGACCGTCTGGATGGTTATAAAAAAGCTTTGTCAGAACGGCAGATAGAATATAAGGATGATTATGTTAAAATTGGTGAATATAAGAGTCAATGGGGTTCGGAAGCTGCAATGGCTTTTCTTGAAGAAAAAATTTCTTTTGATGCGATATTCTGCGGAAACGACCTGATTGCCATCGGCGCTATTAAAGCATTGAAAGATTCAGGATATAAGGTTCCGGAAGATATCGGCGTTATGGGATTCGATGATATCTACATGGCCGGCATTGTTGAGCCGTCTCTGACCACGATAAAACAGCCGAATTACGAGATGGGATATCGTGCGGCAGAATTATTGATCAATGCAATTGAAAACAAAGATTTATCGAATAGTAATCAGAGTATAAAAGCTGAAACCATCATTTTAGATACAGAATTAACCATCAGACAATCCACAAAAAAGGAGTAGATATATGATTACTGTAGTAGGCAGTTTAAATATGGATTTAGTAATGTTCGCAGATAAGATACCTCGCCCAGGCGAAACCGTGTTGGGAAAAAACTTTAAACAGATTCCGGGAGGGAAAGGTGCAAATCAGGCAAATGCTGCTGCAAAGCTCGGCGCAGACGTCAATATGATCGGTTGTGTCGGTAATGATTCCTTTGGAGTCCAATTAAAGGACTCTCTCAAAAGAGACGGCGTCAACGTAGATCATGTTCTGGTAAAACAAAATGTCTCAACGGGAGTTGCGATTATACTGGTGGAAGCCTCGGGAGACAATTGCATAACCGTTGCATCGGGAGCCAACTATTCCATCACTGAGGATAACATTTCAGAAGTGAAAAATATCATTACCGCCTCTGATGTTATCTTATTACAGCTTGAAATTCCCATGGATATCGTAAAATCAACAATATTCTTCGCAAAATCGGCAGGGAGTACGGTCATACTGAATCCGGCACCGGCTGCGGTATTGGATACGGAAATACTAAAGAACACGGATATCCTGACGCCAAACGAGACAGAACTGGAACTATTGAGCAGACATAAGACAGATACACTTGACAATCTGAAAGCGGCAGGAACGATCCTCCTCAATAAAGGAGTAAAAGAACTGCTCATTACCTTGGGTTCCAGAGGCTGTTTGCATATGACCAAAGAAACCGCAACCCATTATAATGCCTACAATGTCGATGCGGTGGACACCACGGCGGCAGGGGATAGCTTCAACGCAGCGCTGGCAGTCTATTTAAGCGAAGGAAAAACAATGAAGGAAGCAATTGAATTTGCCATGAAGGTCGGGGCTATGACTGTAACGAAAGAAGGAGCACAGACATCATTGCCGCTATTGAATGAAGTTGCAGATTTTGATCAATGGATTATAAATCATGAGTCATGCTGAAATATAGGGAGGAATAACAGGATGAAAAAGAATACTCTATTAAATTCGGAAATCTCTTATGTGATCGCGAATATGAGGCATAAAGATATGCTTGTTATCGGTGACGCAGGCCTACCGGTTCCGGATCCGGTCGCTCAGATTGATTTGGCGGTGACGAAAGGAATCCCTGATTTTCTAACAGTATTAAAAACAGTATTGACGGAGTTGAGAGTAGAAAAAGTTATTTTGGCAGAAGAAATCAAAGAATCTAACTCATATATACATGATGAGATCATCAAAATCATGAAACAGATGGAATCGGAAGAACAGATTAGGATAGAAATCGAATATGTCCCTCATGAAACATTCAAATTAAAGACTGCCGATAGTAAAGCGGTCGTCCGAACCGGTGAGTTTTCACCTTATGCCAACATCATATTAATTTCGGGAGTGGTATTCTAAACGAATGAAACTGCCCGGCGATAGAATTGTTCCGAAACGGAGGATAATTTATGCCTGATAAGATTATATCCATGAAAAAAATAAGAAAAGATTTTTCTGGTGTCCAGGTACTGAAAGACGTGGATTTCAATATATACGATGGTAAAATCATGGCACTGATCGGAGAAAATGGTGCAGGAAAATCAACCTTAATGAAAATATTGACCGGCGTTTACTCAAAAACATCCGGTGAAATCATGATGAATGGGAAGGAAGTCCATTTTGCGAGTACGAAAGATTCACAGAAAAACGGTATTGCAATTATCCATCAGGAACTTAACCTGATTCAGCATTTATCCATTGGCGAGAATATTTTTCTTGGCAGAGAGCCGATCTCGAATCTAAAGAATATCAAATGGAAGCAACTCTATGAAGAAGCGCAGAAGTGGCTTGATAAACTTGGATTAAATGAAGATCCCAGGGAATTGATCAAGAACATCAGTGTTGGAAAGCAGCAACTTGTTGAAATTGCCAAAGCCCTGTCTTTGAATGCCAAAGTTATTATTATGGATGAACCAACCGGTGCGCTTACAGTTTCTGAAACTGAAAAACTGTTCAGTGTAATCATGGAATTGAAAGAGCAAGGCCATAGCATCGTATACATTTCACACCGTTTAAAAGAGATTTTTGAAATTTGCGACGATGTAACTGTTATGAGAGACGGCGAATTAGTCAGCGAACAGAGCATCGATGAACTTGACGAAGATAAAATCATTGAAATGATGGTTGGAAGAAAACTGAGCGAACAGTATCCAAGAATCCAGTGTGAATCCGGAGAAGTCGTTTTGGAAGTGAAAGACCTCAGCAACCAGTTTGTAAAGAATGTCTCGTTCCAGTTGCATTATGGGGAGATCCTTGGAGTTGCTGGATTAATGGGAGCAGGAAGAACAGAACTTGCGCGAACCTTATATGGAATCTACAAAAAGGATAAAGGAGAAGTTTATCTTGACAATCGAAAGATCCAGTTAAAGACGCCGTCTGACGCATTAAAGCAGGGAATTGCCTATGTTTCCGAGGACCGTAAAGCAAATGGCATCGTATTGGGATTAGATGTCAGAGAAAACATTACTCTGGCCTCCTTAAAATCCTACAGTGGGAAAATCGGCAATATCTCTAAAGCAAGGGAAGAAGAATCGACTCAAAGGTATATCAACAGTATGTCGATCAAAGCCTCAGGGTCAAAGCAGCTTCTGAAATATCTCAGTGGCGGGAACCAGCAGAAAGTATCCATTGCTAAGAATCTGGATTCCAATCCGAAGGTTTTAATCCTTGATGAGCCAACGCGAGGAGTCGATGTTGGCGCGAAAAAGGAAATTTATGAGTTGATCAATCAATTTAAACAGGAAGGTATGAGCATCATCATGATTTCTTCTGAAATCCCGGAGATCCTCGGTATGAGTGATCGAATCATGGTAATGCATGAAGGTAAGATAATGGGAAGCTTTAACAGGGATGAGGCCACCCAGGAAAATATCATGAGCTTGGCAGTAGGAAAGGAAGTGAGCTGAATGACAAAATTATTAATTAACGCAAAATCATTAAAAGAAATTACGCAAAAGAATAAACCATTGATCGTTTTGCTCATTTTATGTGTAGCTATGTCCATGCTGAATGACAGGTTCTGGACATGGGGAAATATCATTACCGTATTGAGGCAGACGTCCATCAATGCTGTTATCGCAACAGGAATGACCTTTGCCATTTTAATCGGCGGAATCGACCTTTCTGTCGGATCAGTTCTGGCTATCTGCGGTGCAATGGCTGCAACGATGATTTCGGCCGGTATGGATGTAGTCCTTGTTGTCTTGCTGACCCTGTTGCTTGGCCTGGGAATCGGGCTGGTCAACGGAATCCTGATCAGTAAGGGCAGACTGCAGCCGTTTATCGCAACTTTAGGCACGATGACTTTATTAAGAGGCTTTACTCTGGTTTACACCCAGGGAAAACCGATCAGCACAACGGGAGCTGCCGATTCTACAGTATTTTCAAAAATTGGAACAGGTTATTTTCTTCATATCCCGATTCCAATCTATATCATGGTTATTGTTTTTATCATTGCATATTACATTCTGAGACATTTAAGAATGGGACGATATATCTATTCGCTCGGATCAAATGAAGAAGCTACCATGTATTCTGCGATTAAGACCGACAACGTAAAACTCTTCGTATACGGTTCTGCAGGATTACTTGCAGCGTTGGCAGGTATTATCGTTAGTGCAAGATTGGGATCCGCGCAGCCTACTGCAGGAGTCGGTTATGAGCTGGATGCAATCGCGGCGGTAGTCTTGGGCGGTACCAGTATGTCAGGCGGCGTCGGAACGATTTCAGGTACGGTAATTGGTGCATTGATCATCGGCTTGTTGAATAACGCGCTGAATCTGCTTCAAGTTCCTTCCTATTATCAGGACGTGGCAAAAGGTATTGTGATCCTAATCGCCGTGCTGCTTGACAGAAAGCAGAAGGCTTCCAGGTAAATGTTCGAATTTGACCCGTCAGGGTTGGAGATATAATTTTTTATCAAAAAGAATCTAGGAGGAGAAAAAAATGAAAAAAGTATTTGTATTGTTACTTGTACTCATTATGGCTGTTAGCATGTTTGGCTGCGGCGGTGGAGCTGAAGAAGAACCTGCTGAAGATGAAGGTGCAACAATTGGCTTAGTTTTATCCACATTAAACAATCCTTTCTTTGTTGATTTAAGAGACGGTGCTCAGGCAAAAGCCGATGAACTCGGTGCCACTCTGGTAGTACTCGATTCACAGGATGACTCCGCTACAGAGATGTCAAATGTAGAAGACCTGATCACACAAGGTGTTGACCTCATCATGATCAATCCTACCGATTCCGATGCAGTAGGTAATGCAGTTGCTGCTGCTAATGAAGCAGGAATCCCTGTCATCACACTGGATAGATCAGCTAACGCAGGAGAAGTTGTAGCTCATATCGCTTCCGACAACGTTGCTGGCGGTAAAATGGCCGGAGAATTCGTCATTGAACAGTTAGGCGGAGCAGGCAAAGTTGTTGAATTGGAAGGTATTCCAGGCGCATCTGCTGCCAGAGACAGAGGAGAAGGGTTTAACGCAGCAATCGCTGAAAGCGATATCGAAGTAGTTGCAAAGCAGACTGCTAATTTTGACAGAGCAGAAGGTTTATCCGTAATGGAAAACATTCTCCAGGCACAGCCGGAAATCAATGCAGTATTTGCTCACAACGATGAAATGGCACTCGGCGCACTGGAAGCGATCAAAGCATCCGGCAGAGATATCCTGGTAGTTGGATTTGACGCAACTGATGATGCTGTGAAAGCAGTTAAGGCAGGCGACATGGCTGCAACCGTACAGCAGCTTCCGAAAGAAATCGGAGGCATGGGTGTTGATACAGCGATTAAGGTACTCGCAGGAGAAACAGTTGAGGCTTATATCCCTGTAGATCTTGCCCTTGTTACCAAATAATTACGACACGAAAAAACATAAAGGCGATACTGGCAGATGATATATCTGCCAGTATTTTTTTTAACGGTTTCAATCTATGGTAGAATATGTAATAATAAGAAGGGATTTATTAGAAAAAGAATAAGGCTGGTACAATAAAAAAAGTGAAAAAGGCGGGATTATGAAAATAGAAATTAAAAAAATCATTATAGACTGTGATCCGGGACATGATGATGCCATAGCTCTACTTTTAGCAGCAAAAGCCGCTCAGATCGAAATTTTAGGGGTAACAACAGTCGCAGGGAACAGCGAATTGCATAATACAACCAACAATGCCAGAAAGGTTCTTGACTATGCAGGCTATACCGGCATCGATGTTTATGCAGGCTGTGACCGTCCGATGATGCGTGATCTTTTCCGGCTCACCGGAGCCATTATTCATGGAGAAAACGGGCTTGGCGGGCCAAATATACCTGCTCCTGTAACACCGGTCAAAGAGGAACATGCGGTAGATTATCTGATCCGTTCCTTACGAAATTCGGATGAAAAAATCATCCTTGTGGTTACGGGACCAATGACGAATATAGCGGTTGCAATGCAGAAAGCACCAGATATAAAGGATAAGATCGACCGAATTATTATGATGGGCGGAGCTGTTCTAGAGCCAGGCAACATAACTTCATCCGCCGAATTCAACATTTTTGTTGATCCTGAGGCTGCAAAAATCGTGCTGAACAGCGGCTGTGAGCTTTATCTAATCACACTTGACGTGACGATGAAAGCGGTATTCTATGAAGAAGATATTGAAACCCTGAGAAGTCAAGGTGATAACATTTCGAAGTTGGTAGCTTCGCTCCTTGATTTTTTTGCGGATACCCATGTCAAACACTTCGGATTCAAAGCTTGTCCCATCCACGACGCATTATGCATCGCGATTCTGATCCAGGAGAATCTAATAACGTTTCAAAAAGTCTTTTTGGATGTTTCACTTCATGATCCTTTGACAATCGGAGAAACGGTGGCCGACCTTTGGGAGATTACTGGGCATAATCCAAACTGCCATATCGCAATGAAAGTAGACAGGCAAAAATTTGTTCATTTGATCTGTGAATATATGGGTCGTAGCACGACAGGAGGCCAATCGGTATGAATGAAGAAAATAGATGGGATAAAAGTAAAATCCCTTGCATTGTATTTGTGGTAATTTGTCTGGTTACAATATGGAATATGAATCATTCCATAAAAAACATGAGATAGTTCCATACGCAACGAAATCGGCGGTATTTCTGCCAATATTGATTCATCCTTAAAAAAAGAAAACCGTATCATCGCTGATTACAGCTATCAGGTACAAGTAGACAAAATCAGCAGGAAGGACAAAACGATACCTCTGAGTCTGACGGTCAGACCGAAAGAGCATAAGGAGGGTCTGAAAACAACATTTATAATGGAAACGGAGGATGGTAAAATCATCAGCGCTCCGGGAGCAGTGGTTCATATTATACAAACTTCGATGAAACGATGCGTTATAATGATAATGATCGAATTGAATTTATTGTGATTGATTGTAAAAGATAATTACGGTTATCAACACAAACAGACGATACACAGTATCCGGACAGATGCGCAAGGAAACCCTTATCCAACGAATGTTTCCAATGAAGTGATCGTCGAGTGACTGCATTTTTTCTCTTATTTCTGTTGAATGAAAAAGTTAATGCAATTAAAGAACAGAAATAATAAATGCGTTGGTA
>CAZTEH010000144.1:0-7790 GCA_964612345.1 uncultured Oscillospiraceae bacterium
AATTGACTTTATTCTTTTTTTTCTTGAGTCACCCCAACACTTGACATAGAGCCATAATTTTTAAATTTTGATACACCCTTTTTTGTTTCCCTAGATATTCTTCCCGAGCTGATCCATGTATGCCTTCGTTTCTTCAACGGTTATCAATGAAACCTGAGCTGCTAAATCTATTTTGGAACAGATATAATTATAAGTCGCTTGATCTTTGTGCCCTTTTAAGTATTCTTTGATATCCGATTCAATATCTCTCTTTGCATTTCTTTTTATATCTTCAAATGCCATTGGCTCTCCCTATTATATAATCTTACTTTTGTTATAACTTTCTATAACAACTATCATACCATAGATCAGGGGAATCTGCCAGCTTATGCGTAAACATCCCAAAACAGCGTCTTCTGATTTAGTAGCTTTTTGAATGTCTTCACTATTTCAGGGGTTTCATCAATGAAATATGGCCTTGCGACATTTCCGTTTGCATCCCAGTCACAGCCGTCCCACCAGACAGCCACTTTGATCTCGGGATACGCTTCGATATGAGCGAACATGCCCTTGATCCACTGGTTTTTATCGCCACCTACACTGCTGGATCCGAATTCGGTGATCATCATTGGCTGATTGTAAAGCGCCGTATATTTTGAGTATATTGGATCATACAGCTCTGCAAACTCGGTCCAACTTTCACCGGAATAATAAGTTCCTGTGTTATAAGCAGTCAGTCCGACAATATCGACATACTCATCACCGGGATAATACATTACTGCATCGTTCCATTGAAAATCCGGGAAGGATTTCCCGTTTGGATTCCAGACCCAAATCACATTGTCCGCTTCTGCATCGGTAAATATCTGATGTACATACCGATAGAATTCCTTGAATATTTCCGTATCCTTTGAGGTATTGTAGCTCGAGTAAGGGCACCAGTCTCCATTCATTTCATTCCCCAGACGAAAGAGCACAGGATGATCAAATTCGCTGACTGTCGCCGCATAATTCTTTAAATACTCATCATAATCTCCGTTCAGGACGTCATATACCATATTCCCTTCCCCAGCCTTTGTCCGGGAAGTCTGTAGGGTAAGCTCCAGTGTCTTATTATTCTTGTATGCATTTTGGAGACGGTATTCCAGATTCGGATGCTTGTATTTATTATCAAAGTTTGTGTAGTTCAAAAGAATCGGGAACTGGTACTCCATGGCTGTTTCCAAATAATTCAGCTGTGTGAAATCATCGGGAGCTTTTGGCTCGAAGATTCCCCATTGCAGCGTACTGTCCGGACTGAAGTACATCTGGTAAAAGTCCTGCGTTTCCTGATTCCATCCCCGGCTCTCAACGGAAACCTCCTGGGTTTTTCTCATATAAGCGGATTTTGTCGGGGCAAACGTCTTAAAATTCTCTACCAGATAGTGATAGCCTCCGGTAAGATAAAATGGGGTATCCGATTTCACAAAGATGGAGTAGGTTTCTCTGGATCCCGACAGGATTTCAAATGAAACGTAGTAGTTCTTGTCATTTTCAATGCGACTCAGCTTTGGTCTGGACCATTGAAGGATATGTATCGTTCTTCCATCGATTGTTGTTCTGGTTTCGTATTCTTTTGTGTGATCAACAGAATTAGCCAGAAATTGATTGGAATAACTGATGTAAGCCTGCTGACTGACGTTGGACGGCAAGCTTTCCTTATATATTTCAATTCTCTTGTGATCGTTTTCTAATACTGTGCAGACACCCGAATATCCCATATTCACCTGCATGCCCTGATCCACCTTCAGGGAATATCCATCTACAAAGTTGGTAAATACACCGTAGGTCCCGTCACTGCCCAGACTGTAAAGGTCTTTTACGGCTGTGGTTTCAGCCTCCTGATTCACTTTTATTTCTGTTTCTATCTTCGCTGCGCTCTCTGTTGCATATGAGGCCTCCGTCATTCCGGCAAGAAGCCCCAGGCTAAGTCCAAAGCACAAAATTTTAGCAATAATACTTTTTCTCACGATATAAGTCCTTCCTAGTTTTCTATCCCTACTCTTGCATCGACTCCTGCATTGTAGTAGTGTTTTATCTCTTTCATTTCCGTAACAAGATCAGCGCGATCCATGATCTCCTGCGGTGCATAACGTCCGGTCAGAATCACCTCGGTTTTCTCTGGCTTCAGATCAAGTACCGCCAAGACTTCCTCCACTGTCAATAGCTTAAAAAATAGAGTGGTATTAATTTCGTCAAACACGACAAGGTCGTATTCCCCTGACGAAAGCACTGTTTTCATCTTTTCCAGCCCTATTTTCGCATCACTTATGTCCTTATCCGTTGGAATTCCGTTGAGAAAGTACTGTCCCCCGAACTGCTCCATCGTAAGCCCTGAAAGCAGTTGACACGCTTTTTTTTCGCTGTAATTCTGGCCTTTCATAAATTGTCCGAAGAACGCCTTGTTCCCCGCGCAGATCGTTCTGAGCGTAATGCCCAGAGCTGCAGTGGTTTTCCCTTTTCCATTTCCGGTATAAACCTGAATGTAACCTTTCTCTAACATTTTTCTTCTCCTTTTTGATTAAATAAAATTATGTCCAAAACTCTGCTGCGATGCAATTAACTCGATTCATACTTTATCTTAAACTTTTATATTTTTTCACAATTTCTTCTGCAATTCGAATTCCATCAACCGCTGCGGACATGATTCCTCCGGCATAGCCTGCACCTTCTCCGGCAGGATATAAGCCTTCCATACTGCTCATCAGATTTTCATCTCTTGTGATACGGACCGGAGAAGAGCTTCTCGTTTCCACGCCAGTCATAACAGCGTCTCCCATGTTAAAACCCCTCAGTTTTCTTCCTAACACCGGGATCGCTTCCCGCATGGCTTCCACAGCAAATCCGGGAAGGCATTGAGTAAGATCGGCCCATTTCGTATTCGGTCGATAGGTGGGCTCAACAGCTGAAACTCCCGTTGGCTTGGTTTCATGCGATGGCTGGGAATCTCCCATAAAATGCTTCAGTTTTTGAGCAGGAGCATGGTAATCGCCTCCGCCGCAAGTAAATGCAAGTCTTTCATATTTCTCCTGAAATTCGATCCCTGCAAGAGGAGAATCATTTGGAAAATCCCCGGTTCTCACATCGACCAGCAGAGCGCTGTTTGCAAGGGATGAGCCCCGGTCATGATAACTCATTCCGTTGGTTACGACACCGCCATCCTGAGATGCGGCACCGATAACATACCCTCCCGGGCACATACAGAAGGTATATACACCTCTTCCGTTTTCACAATGATGGGCCAGTTTATAATCTGCCGCACCAAGACCGTAAGATTCCCATGCTTTACCATACTGGGCTTCATTGATCAAAGCCTGGGGATGTTCTATTCTCACACCGATGGAGAATGGCTTCTGTTCCAACGCTACATCATTCTTGTGCAGAACACGGAAGGTATCTCTGGCACTATGGCCGATGGCTAAAACCAAAGCTTCCGTATCGATATTTTGTTCTCCATTGATTGTTACTCCCTGGATTTTTTTATTCCCGGCATGCTCTGACACGACAAGGCCTGACAGCTTGCTCTGGAACATTATTTCTCCACCGTTTTCTATGATTTTCTTTCTGATGTTGAGTACGATTTTTCTCAGCACATCGGTTCCTATATGCGGTTTTTGCTGATATAAAATCTCCGGAGCACCGCCAGCCTCCACAAATTCTTCCAATACCTTCCGTACTCTCGGATCTTTTATCTGCGTCGTCAGTTTCCCGTCGGAAAACAAGCCTGCACCGCCTTCGCCGAATTGAACGTTGGATTCCTCATCCAACAGGCCCTTTTCCCAGAAGAGATCGACATCCCGTATCCGTTCCCCGATCGGTTTTCCTCTTTCGATGATCACGGGCTTATAGCCAAGTTCAGACAAGATCAATCCGGCAAACATGCCGCAGGGTCCGAAGCCGGTAATCACAGGGCGGTGTTTCATCTCTTCGCTCCCCTGAGGAACTGGATGATAGTTCCTATCCGGTGATTTCTCCAGTTTAACACCCTTACATATATCCATTAAAAATGATTCCACATCGGCCGTGCTTTTGCCTGGTAAAGACGGAACGAAATCAATGGAATAAACCAGCTTGATCTCCGCCTTGTTTCTTGCATCTACAGATTCCTTTATCACTTGAAATTCCGTGATTTCCAGGTCCTTTATATTCAGTTTTTTTATGATGTTCCAGGGAATAACATCCATTTCTTCCCCGATACTTCGTTTGATCTCATGTATTCTCAGCATGTATTCTCCCTTATGCCATAGCAGCAGACTTCCCCGCGATTATTCCCGAGGACCATGCCCATTGCAGATTGTAACCGCCGCACTTTTCATCCACATTCAGAACCTCACCGGCAAAATAAAGGTTCGGCACCAGTACAGATCCCATGGTGTTCAAGTCAATCTCTGCGAGATCGACGCCACCGGCGGTTACCTGTGCATCCTTCCATCCTTTTGTTCCTGTGATCGGAATTTTCCAGTTCTTCATAAGCGAAACCATATTGGTGATATTCTCCCGGCTCAAACCGGCTGCTTTTCTGTTTATGTCCAGCGAAAGCTCAGCGAGAAGCACCGGAATCAGCTTTTTATTCAGCATTCCATCAAAAAATTCTGCCAAACGTCTGCTATGCAACGTGAGTTTTCTATTGATAAACATATCTTCCAAAGTTTCCTCACTGTAATCAGGAAACAAATCAATACTTATTATATCCCCAAGGGCATATTCTTTACTTAAATTAAAAATACAGATACCGGACAAACCATCTTCAGTAAATTGTATTTCGCCGGCTTCACGATCCACTACCTCGACCCCCCGCAGCAGTTCGACCTGCCCCTTGGCTCTGACACCTTTTATTTCTTTAAAAAATGTACGATCTGATACCATCTGCACCAAGGAAGGTTTCGGTCTTACAACATGATGACCAAGGGCTTTTGCAAACCGGTAACCATCACCTGTGGAACCATACTGAGGTCCAGCTTTTCCTCCCGTTGTCAGGATCACTGTCTCAGAGTAATATCGATTCTTGCCTGAAATGATATGAAAGCCGGGATTCGCCTTTTCGATAGCCTGTACTTCAACGTTGCTAACGACTTCAACTTTGAGATTTCTCAGTTCGTTGATCAGGGCTTCCTGCACCGCTGCTGCCTGCTCGGAATATGGATATACTCTCCCCTCGGCCTCAGATCTGGTCAGAAGACCAAACTCAGCAAAAAAACGAAGGGTCGCTTCCGATTCACGGCAATTCGTGTTCGTCAGATTGCATCGCCCATTTCCCGTAGCCAGCAGCTTCCGTCCCAAAATGCTGTTTTTCTCTAGTAGTCTGACCGCCTTAGCACCTTGTCTGGCTGCTGAAATCGCAGCCGCCATACCCGATGGGCCTCCGCCAATAACCGTGATTGTTTTTCTTGATATCTTATCCGTGCTCATATGATTCCCCTGTCTGTTCCAATTTTCCCATAATTATAATACCATTGGAAGTATCATTATGTCCAGAATTAGGTTTATAAACAAAATCATTAAGTGATGAAATCAGTCTGGCAATATGGTATAATTTGTTAATTATTGAATGGAGGTTAAAACCGAAGGTTTTTTATGGAGGCATTTATGAAAAAAATATCAATAATATCTAAGATAGCCATTATTATTTCTGCAATTGCTCTGTTGATTGCTGCTTATACTGTTTTATACAATGCAACGAATGGGAATAACATTGGAATTTCTGTTACTATTTTATGTTGTACGGTTACTATTTTACTTTCGAATATAGTGATTGCCCAATCATCCTATAAAAAAAGGCATAGAAATCAATAACTAGGAGATAGTGATAAAGTTTCAAACCAAAAATAAAAAACATTAGTGAGAGGAGAAATTAATGAATATTGGGATAATTGGCGGAGGAGATGGACCAACATCAATTTTCTTAGCTACGGAAGTGAACGAAAAAATTAAGCAGGCTCAAGAGGGCATCGCTCGCTTACATAAAATTGATTCCATGCTGAAAGAGCTGGAATCTGAGCAGGAAAAGCTTGTCTGCAAACAGAGTGAGTTAAAAGTTATCTTGGATAATGAAAACCATGATTTGGAGAAGTATGAAGGTAAAAGTATTGCTTCAATTTTCTATTCTATACTGGGTAGTTTAGAGGAACATGTTGAGAAGGAACGCAAGGAAGCCCTTGCCGCAAAGCTGAAATACAATCAGGCAGAAAAGGATTTGGATTATGTTAAAAATCAGATTTCGAGCTTGGCTTCTGAGCGTTTGAGCTATGAAGACTGTCAGAAGGAATATGACCTCCTTTACGCTCAAAAAAAGGAAGAATTGATAAGGGGAGCCGGAGAAACAGCGCAAAAGGTACTTGAGATTACAGATAGCTTAAATCTCGAAAGTATCAATCTCAAAGAAGTTAATGAAGCAATATTTGTGGGCAAAAAAGTGCTTGATAGTCTGAACTGCGCCTTAAATAGTCTTGATAGTGCAGAAGGATGGGGAGCATGGGATTTACTTGGTGGAGGACTTATTTCAGACTTAGCGAAACATTCTCACATCGACGATGCTAAATTAGAAGCAGAAGCCACGCAGAGATTGTTGCTCGAATTTAAGACAGAGCTTACCGACATAAGTATCAATTCGGATATTACTATTGTAACTGAGGGTTTCGCGACATTTGCAGATTTCTTTTTTGACGGATTAATTGCAGACTGGTTTATGCAGTCAAGAATCCATGAGTCACAGGAAAGTGTTTCTAATGTGAAGAGTCAGGTCTTGAATATTATTGAAAAGCTAGATCAGATGGAAAACCAAATGAATTGCAAAATAGAAAAATTAGAATCCGAAGTCCGTACACTTATTCTCAGTTAACTTTTCTATTGAATTGCATTACCGAATAGAATATGGTAAACTTTTATGCGTTCCAATACGATAAACTATGTTACAAGGAGTTAAAATTGTTTCGACTGTTTAAAAATATTTTCCGTATTTTATTGCTGACTCTGATCCTCGGAGTGTTGGTGCTCTGTTATGCAAGGTATATCGAACCGCATATGCTTCAGGTACGGGATGTAACCATAACATCATCCCGGGTGTCCGCTGATGCGGAGAATCTCAAAATAGCCGTATTCGGCGATACCCATTTCAATGATTATTATTCCACGGAAGATTTCAATAAAGTACTCGATGCCATCGAGGAAATGAAGCCGGATATGGTGGTTTTTATTGGTGATTTGATCGACTATTATGATGTTTATACCAACGACGTGAGTGATATTTCCGATAAGCTTTCCGAGATCGATGCGCCCTATGGTAAGTTTGCCATCTTCGGAAACCATGATTATGGCGGCGGTGCTGAAAACGAGTACGAATCCATTATGGGGGCCGGGGGCTTTACTGTGCTGAAAAACGAGTATCAGGCATTCGATCAGCTGGGAATTGCCATGATCGGTATCGACGATATGATCATCGGGTACGGGGAACCTTCTGTTGCAAGTTGGGGAAGGCCGGATTATTTCAATATCATAATTGCTCATGAGCCGGATGTGATCGATGAGGTCCTGGACTATAATGTGGATCTGATGATTTCCGGGCATACCCACGGCAGACAGATCAACATCAAATTCTTTGATGAATACATCCTGCCTCCTTACGGGAAAAAGTACATCAACGGATTATATCAGTTGTCCAACGATCGGGAATCTCAGCTCTATGTCAATTCCGGAATTGGTATGACAAAGCTGCCTTACCGTTTTCTCTCACCGCCTGAACTGACCTGCATCACATTAAAAAGCGAATAAGTTAC